>DUQG01000033.1 GCA_012837935.1 Bacteroidales bacterium | reverse complement strand
GACAAAATCCCATTAAAAGAACTACTTAATCCTAATGAAGAGATACAATTCAAGCAAAATCAAAATTTCAAAGAACAATTATTATTTTAGTTAAAATCGTTAACAAATTAGTGCATCAGCAGTAATGGTAAAAGATAAATGTAAATACCTATTGAAACAAAGATTCTATTACTCAAACAACTATATTTGTTTTACAACGATTTGAAAAAGGCATATCTTTCGGACATAAACTGACCTGACCATGCAAATTTTTAGGTAAATAAATACGATAATCATAATAATTAAGGTAAAAAAAATTGAAAAGGCTATTATTCGGCATATTGCTTCTATTTAGTTTCCAGTTTTCAGTTGGTCAGTGGAATACCGACCGAATTATGAAAATTGGAAAGAATGCCTATTACTTTGAAGATTACGTACTGTCCATTCAGTATTTTAATCAGGTAATCAAAGTAAAGCCTTACCTGTCTGAACCTTATATGTATCGTGCTATGGCAAAAATCAGCCTTGGTGATTATATTGGTGCAGAGCAAGACTGTAACGAGTCTATTAGATTAAATCCTTTTGTACCTTTTGCTTACTACACACGAGGTTTTGCCAGAAAAAATCTGGATAAGTTTAAAGAGGCTATTTTTGACTTTACCAAAGCTCTTGAATTTGATCCGGACAATTCCAGTTTTATTGCCAATCGAATAGAAGTTAAGGAAAAAAATAAAGATTATAAGGGTGCGATTGAAGATTTGAACTATTTCAAACGATTAAATCCCAACGCAAAAGGTATAGAATATGAAATAGGTAGAATTCTGCTTGCAAGCAACGATACGCTCGGCGCTGAAGAGATGGTGCAAAAAAATATTGAAATAGATAGTACCATGGAACTTTCGTATAAGCTTTTGGCACATATCAAAGAAAAGAAAAAAGACCTTGACGGTGCTATCAGTAGCTTAAAGGAACTGCAACGCATTAATCCAAGATCGGAAAATGTGAATGTAGAGCTTGGAAGATTGTATCTGGCTCTAAATGATACCACTTCTGCCCTACTCGCCTTTGACCGTGCTATTCTACTTGAGCCAAATAAACCATATGCTTACGGTGCAAGAGCTTTTATTCGTATGGTGCAAAACAACGACAAAGCGGCTATGGAAGATTATAGCAAGGCGATTGAGAATGGTTCTGAGTTTTCCGGTGATTATATCAATCGTGGAATTTTGAATGTGAGGAAATACAACTTCAATCAAGCGCTAAATGACTACAATTATGCTATTTTGTTAGACAGAAGCAATGAGCTAGCCTATTATAATCGCGCTTTGCTACGTAATAACTTAGGCGATAAAAACAACGCACTCAGCGACTTAAAACGAGTGGTTGAGTTAGATCCTAATAATGATGAAGCCGTGCTTCAAAAAGCAAACTTAGAGTTGGAGCTTGGTTATGTAGACGAAGCTATTGAGCATTTTCAAGAGATTTTACAAAAATACAAATACTTTGCGCCTGCTTACTATTCATTAGCGGAAGCGTATGAGAAAAAAGGCGATAAAAGACAAGCGAATTATTATAAATCTCTTGTCTTTGAGATTGTAAACAATGCGGATTATTACCGTCGTAAGCAGCAATTGGAACCCAAAAATCAGATTGTAAAAGTTCCGACCTCGACATCCATAATTACTTCTGATAGGACTTTGGCAGATAAACTTTCGGCGCAATCGGAAGATAAGCAAAAGAAAACAACATATACCGACAAGCTTCGTGGCAAAATACAAGAGAATTATGCCGAATTGAAGTATATAAATAATGCGGATATTACATTTGAGGATGTGGATTCGGTACTTTCAAATACTAATCGCTTCCATGAATTGATATATAACTTTAACAAGTCGGGAAAACTTTCCAAGAAAATCCGTGTTGCTGTTAGAAATAAAGCAATAGATGTTGGCAATGTGCAGGCGCATTTCGATTATATCGAAGAACTCAGCGCAGCAATTAATCTAGACTCGAAAAATGCCGATCTGTTTTTCGCACGTGCTATCGAATTTGAAACTGTTCAAGATTACAACAGTGCGCTTGAAGATATAAACGAAGCTATTCGTTTGGATGATAAAAATGCGCTAGCTTACTTTGTTCGTGCTAATATTCGAATAAAACAGATAGAAACCGAGCGTCTCTCTGTAGATGAGAGTGAGGATACTAAACAAAACTTTGCCACATTAGTGGATGATAAAAATCACTTTAAGCAGATGCTTGTTATTCAAGATTACGATAAAGTTATTCAGCTAAAACCTGACTTCTCGTTTGCTTATTACAACAAAGCAAACTATTTAGCTGAATTAAAAGAATATAGACAATCTGTTGAAAATTACACTAAAGCCATTGAGTTGGATTCCTACTTTTCAGAAGCGTATTTTGGTCGTGGTTTGTCTTATATTTTCTTAAATGAAGAAGAACCGGCTAAATTAGATTTAAGCAAAGCCGGAGAATTGGGAGTATATAGAGCCTATAATTTACTCAATCGTTTGCTGTTTAAAATTGATAAAAAGGAGTAAAATATATTGATTATTTAACACCTTAAATTTGCGTGTCTATAATGCCGATTATTTGTATTTTAATGAAAGATTATACAGCTTATATGCACAAAAAGAGAAAAAATCCACATTTTAACATTTTTTACGCTTTACCTACCCAAATATATGTTTTATAACATATAAATATATTTTTTTCACTATCCTATTTGTTTTAATTTTGCACCGACAAAGTTTAATAGAGTTAAACAGATGGAATTAAAGTAGATACATCAAAAACTCATATTTTAATTCAATTTATTTTCTTCCTTTATTAATTCTTTGCTTTTCGATAAAATGCATTTTTATTCAAAGCGCTGAATAAAAATTTAGAATTAGGAAACCAATCTATTTTAACTTATATTATCTAATCTACAAAAAAAAATCATTGGTAGTCGTTTTCATTCTGATGCCTCTACCCTACTTTTTGCGAATTAAAGGCTCTGTGAAGAGAAGTTATTTTGAAAAAGTTAAATCTCATTTATTGCTTCTATTTTATAAGAAGCATGAATAAAAAATCCGAATAAGTATATGCTACCTATTCGGATTTTTTTGTTTATGGTGATTTTGATATAAAAAATATTATTTTAAATATTTCTTTATTTCGGACTTATAATATATCACTCTCTTTAGTGAACTGGAATATGAATTATTCTTATAATCAGCTTACGACAAACAAATAAATTATAACAAAAAAACTCCGAAAATCAATTCTGACTTTCGGAGTTTTAATCTTATGAGAAAATCAATTATTTCTTTTTGTCCATAATTGCAATAAGATCAAGTACTTTGTTTGAATAACCCCACTCGTTGTCATACCAGCTAACTAGTTTAATGAATTTGTCAGTCAAAGCGATACCTGCTTTCGCATCAAAGATAGAAGTGCGAGGATCACCGATAAAGTCTGAAGAAACAACTGCATCTTCAGTATAACCAAGGATACCTTTCAATTCGCCTTCAGATGCTTCTTTCATAGCAGCACAGATTTCTTCGTAAGTTGCAGATTTTGCAAGTGTACAAGTCAAATCAACTACAGATACGTTTAATGTAGGAACACGGAATGACATACCTGTTAGTTTTTTATTAAGTTCAGGGATTACTTTACCAACAGCTTTTGCAGCACCTGTAGATGAAGGAATAATATTGCCTGAAGCAGCACGTCCACCTCTCCAGTCTTTAGCTGAAGGACCGTCAACAGTTTTTTGAGTAGCAGTAGTAGCGTGAACAGTAGTCATCAAACCTTCTACCATACCAAATTTGTCATGGATAACTTTAGCCAATGGAGCCAAGCAGTTAGTAGTACAAGAAGCGTTAGAAACGATGTCTTGACCAGCGTAAGTGTCAGTATTTACACCAACTACAAACATTGGAGTATCATCTTTTGAAGGAGCTGACATTACTACACGTTTTGCACCTGCTTTGATGTGAGCACCTGCAGTTTCTTTAGTCAAGAAAAGACCTGTAGATTCTACCACATATTCTGCATCTACTTCGTTCCATTTCAAGTTTGCAGGATCTTTTTCTGCAGTTACGCGAATAGATTTTCCGTTTACAACCAAGTTACCGTCTTTAACATCAACAGTACCTTTGAATTGTCCGTGAATAGTGTCATAACGTAGCATATAAGCCATGTAATCAACACTAATCAAGTCGTTTATACCTACGATTTCGATGTCCTTTCTTTCTTGAGCAGCACGGAAAACTAAACGTCCGATGCGTCCAAAACCATTAATACCTACTTTAATCATTTTATTATTTGTTTTAAAAATTAAGTTTTTTAAAAATTTATCTGCAAAAATACTACTTTTTATCCTTTTTTCCAAAGAAAAATCACTAAATAAATCTTAATTCAGTAACATTTATTTCAAGAGTTTGTTTTAGATTTTTCTGAGTCCTCGTTTTTTTGAAAAACCGAATTAATTTTAAAGATTCTGTAGAGTGGACAGAAGCTTATTAGACTGGTAAGTGTGAGTAATAATGCCAAAATAAGACCTGCTATACCTAATATACCACATAGTACTTCTGTATAAAAAAGGATGATTAAGATTATGGCTAATAATAATCGTATAGTTCGGTCGGCTGTTCCAATATTTGATTTCAATTTCATAATTTAAATTTTTGCATTACATATAATTAAACATAGTAGTAAAAATAAATGTTCAGGCGAATTATAATATTTTATCTATTATAAGACTTTTTTAAATATAAATATCAAAACAAAGTACACTCTTGAATATGATGAAGTCTTATATTGTTTTTTTAACAAATTTACGTGAATTTATTCGTCTTAAAATAGTGCTTAACTGGTATAAAAAATGTATATTTGTACAACTTACCTTGAATTTTATTAACTAAATTTTTTACCTATGAATTACGAATTATTTCCTGCCGAACCTTTCCGCATTAAAGCCGTGGAAACCGTTCGTATGAACACACGCGAAGAGCGTACTGAGCTTATAAAAGAAGCCGGTTACAACACTTTTTTACTCAATTCCGATGATGTCTATATTGATTTACTGACCGACAGCGGCACCAATGCCATGAGTGACAAACAATGGGCCGGAATGATGATTGGTGATGAAGCATACGCCGGAAGCCGAAATTTTTTCCACTTGAAAGAAACTGTTGAAGAGATTTTTGGCTTTAAGTATATTGTTCCAACCCATCAAGGTCGTGGTGCAGAAAATATTTTATCGCAAATTGCCATAAAGCCGGGGCAATATGTTCCCGGAAATATGTACTTTACCACTACTCGCTACCATCAAGAGCGAAATGGCGGAAACTTTGTGGACATTATTTGTGATGAGGCGCACGATGCTTCTTTGGATATTCCTTTCAAGGGGAATATTGACCTAAATAAATTACAGAAACTTATTGACGAAAAAGGTGCAGAAAACATCGCTTATGTCTGCTTGGCTGTAACGGTAAATCTTGCTGGTGGTCAGCCTGTTTCCATGCAGAATATGCGCGAAGTACGCGAACTAACCAATAAATACGGCATAAAAGTATTTTATGATGCTACTCGCTGCGTGGAAAATGCTTATTTTATCAAAGAGCAAGAAGCCGGATTTGAGAATACATCTATTCAAGACATTGTTCATGAGATGTTTAGTTATGCAGATGGATGTACCATGAGTGGAAAAAAAGATTGTATCGTAAATATTGGTGGTTTCCTCTGCATGAATGATGAGCAGCTCTACAACGATGCGAAGGAACTGGTAGTTGTCTATGAAGGAATGCCTTCGTATGGTGGAATGGCGGGACGTGATATGGAAGCTATGGCAATTGGACTGAAAGAGGCTATGCAGTTTGAATATATCGAGCATCGTGTGAAACAAGTACGCTATTTGGGCGAAAGACTGTTAGAAGCAGGTATTCCTATTATTGAGCCAATCGGCGGACATGCTGTGTTTTTGGATGCACGTCGTTTCTGTCCGCATTTAACTCAAGAACAATTCCCTGCTCAAAGTTTGGCTGCTACACTTTATCTTTATTCGGGTGTGCGCAGCATGGAACGTGGAATAGTTTCAGCAGGACGCGATAAAGTAACCGGAAAAAATCATGCACCAAAATTAGAAACGGTTCGTTTGACTATTCCAAGACGTGTTTATACCTACCGTCATATGGATTACGTGGCTAATGCAGTTATTCATCTCTATGAAGAAAGAGAAAAAATAAAAGGATTGAAATTTGTTTACGAACCGAAACAACTGCGATTCTTTACGGCAAGATTTGAAGAAATCTAAATTGCTTATATTTAGAGGGTTTTTCTATAAAAAAAGAGTTTGATTTGCTTTTTAGGGATATTCGTTAAATTCAAATTTTAGAGCAAGATTGATAACTATTTCAGTCTTGCTCTTTTATTTTTTTGGTGATATTTTCTTTTCGTCGGTATATTTCGATTTTTTATACTGAAAATTTGACAACAAAGCACACCAATCCGGAAGAACTAAAAATGTTCTTCTTTTTTTTGTTATTTTCAGATTTTATCAAGCAGTTTGCTTCAGACTTTTCTTC
>DUQG01000074.1 GCA_012837935.1 Bacteroidales bacterium | reverse complement strand
TATTTTATTAAATAACTGCAAAATTATCTATTTTCAAATCAAGTCGTAAAATCAAAGAACGCCTGTAGCTGAGTGAAAATCAGCACTATATAAAGAAATTTAAAAAATTAATGCATCACTAGTAATTATAAAACTAAAAACTAATAGATACAAAAACAGCCGGAATTTCCGGCTGTTTTCTTTTGAAATTCTTTTCTTATCTATAAAATTCTTATCTACTCATTAATTCCTACTCTATTCAGGATAAATGCCAATTCAAAAGCTGTTTCTTTTATTCCATCGTAGCGCCCGGTTGCACCACCATGCCCGCTATCCATATTCATTTTTAGCAGCAAAATATTATCATCCGTTTTCATGGCACGAAGTTTAGCCGCATATTTTGTAGGCTCGTGGAAAAGAACCTGCGAGTCGTTGATACCGCCCGTGATTAAAAAGTTCGGATAATTTTGTGCTTTAATATTATCGTATGGCGAGTAGGAAAGAATATAGTTAAAGTACTCTTCTTCGTTCGGATTTCCCCACTCTTCGTATTCACCTGTAGTAAGCGGAAGCGTGTCGTCAAGCATCGTGCTGACTACATCTACAAATGGAACTTGCGCCACAATGGTTTGATACAAATCGGGACGCATATTCGCCACCGCACCCATCAGTAAACCACCTGCACTACCACCCATAGCAGCCAACTTATTAGCAGATGTATATTTTTCCGCTATTAACTTTTCGCTACAAGCAATAAAGTCGGTAAAGGTGTTTTTCTTTTTCAGCAATTTTCCATCTTCATACCATTGCTCACCCATATCGCTTCCACCACGCACATGCGCAATCCCAAAAACAAATCCCCTGTCAATCAAACTATAAAAAGAAGTGCTGAAAAACACATCCATGCTAATGCCGTAACTACCGTAGGCATAAAGTAAAGCCGGATTTTGACCATCTTTTTTAAGACCTTTTTTATGAACAATGGAAATAGGAACACTTGTTCCATCCTGTGCCGTAGTCCAAATTCGCTCTACTACATACGCATCTGGATTAAAGCCGGAAGGCACTTCTTGTTGTTTCAACTGCACAGAGTTCCCGGTGCTGCAATCGTATTCGTAAAGTGTAGTAGGTCTATTAAGCGAAGTATAAGAATAACGGAAAGTTGTGGCATCATATTCCGGATTTCCATTGGAATAAGCATTGTAAACCGGCTCAGGGAAAGAGACAAAACGACTCTTCTCACCACGCAAGCTTTTAATTTCCAATTCGTTCAATCCTTTTGTACGAGTTTCCACAATCAAGTAATCTTTCAGCACACTCAAACCTTCGATGCGAGTTTCCGGATTGTGAGGAATTATTTCTTCCCAAGCTTTCCGGTCTGCAAATTTTGAGCGAGCTACTTGATACACTTTCCCATTCAGATTTTCCCTGTCTTTGTAGCGAATAAAGAAAAATTCTTTGTGCGGATAAACATCGTATTCCACACCTTGCTCACGAGGAGCAAAAACAGAAAAATCTGCCAAAGGCGCTTCCGCCGATACAATTTGAGTTTCGGAAGTCGTAGAGCTTGAACTGGTAATCATAATCCAATCTCTGGTTTTGGTGTCTGATACGCCCGTACTAAACTTTGCATCTTTTTCTTCGTAAACCAAAGTTGCTCTTTTTCTCGAACCGAGTTCTTGTCTATATACACGATAGGAGCGCAAAGTAACCGGATCAATCACACTGTAAAAAATGGTCTTATTGTCATTCGCCCAAGCGATAGAAGTAGCACCTTTTATAGAGAAATTCAAATCTTTTCCGGTTTCTAAATTTTTAATTTTTAATTTATAATCTGCAAAAGAACCCGTTTCGTTATAGAAATAAGCCGCTTTCGAGTTATCCGGACTAATGGAATATCCGCCAAACATATAGGCAGGTTTTCCTTCTGCCATCTCGTTTACATCAAAAATAATTTCATCCGGTGCATTAATTGACTCTTTTCTACGGATGTAGGTGCGATATTGCTTCCCTTTTTCCGTTTTGGTCAAATAATAATAACCGTTTGAAAGCGTAGGATACGACTCATCGTCTTCCTTGATACGACCAATAATTTCATTGTAGATTTTTTCTTGTAAATCTTTCGTTGAAGCCATCACACTGTCCGTGTAAGCATTTTCAGCTTTTAGATACTCTATTACTTTCCGATTATTTTTGTCTTTCATCCAAAAGTAATTATCGATTCGTTGTTGCCCAAAAAGTGTAAAAGTATCAGCCCGCATCTCGGCAACAGGCGGTTTTGGAAAATCAGATTGTTTCAAAATAGTTATTGTTTTTTCTTTATTCGTACATGAAAATAGAGCCAAACAAAGTGCAGCCCCAAAAAATAATTTTTCCGTTTTCATATCTTGTTATCAAATTTTATTTTTCAATATGCAAATTTAATAATAAAAATACAGTTTTCAATTGAGATTAAGCTGGCATTCCATTATTTCCAACAAAAAAGCCAAAATCTACATTGAAGTATTATAAAAAAACCTTAACTTTGTAAGGATTGAGTCAAAAATCACAAAATACAGATTTACAACACTCTGTTTTATTGATAATCTTAAAAATACTGAAATATGAAATTACTGGAAACTATCATGCAACGTGCCAAAGCTAATCCGCAACGAATTGTTTTACCGGAAGGAACAGAAATTCGCACGTTGAAAGCGGCTGATTTTATTTTGAAAGAACAAGCTGCAAAACTCATTTTAATTGGTAATGAAAAGGAAATCAAAGCCTTAGCCAAAGAAAATAACTTATCTCACATTGACAAGGCGCAGATTATTGATCCGGGAACCTACCCCGAAATGCCTAAGTACGCCGAACTTCTTTATGAAATTCGCAAATCAAAAGGAATGACTCAAGAACAAGCTGTTGAGACGGCAAAAGATCCGCTTTACTTAGCCTGTTTGATGATTAAAAACGGTGACGCTGACGGTGAATTGGCAGGTGCTAAAAACACTACCGGAAATGTACTTCGTCCTGCATTCCAAATCGTTAAAACTAAGCCGGGTGTGAAAATTGTTTCGGGTGCATTACTGCTGTTTACCCCGGCCGAACAGTACGGCGAAGAAGGATTGTTCCTATTTGCTGACTGCGCTGTAAATCCAAATCCTGATGCAAACGAGTTAGCTCAAATTGCCGTTTCTTCTGCTGAAACTGCTAAAGCAATTGCCGGATTTGAACCACGCGTAGCTATGCTTAGCTTCTCTTCCAAAGGTAGTGCACAGCACGAGCTCGTGGACAAAGTGGTAGAAGCTACTCGCATTGCCAAAGAATTAGCTCCAACGCTTCAAATTGACGGCGAACTACAAGCCGATGCGGCACTTGTTCCATCTATCGGTCAGAGTAAAGCACAGGGAAGCACTGTGGCTGGAAATGCGAATGTGCTGATATTCCCCGATTTACAATCCGGAAACATCGGTTATAAATTGGTAGAAAGACTTGCCGGTGCTCAAGCCATTGGTCCGATATTGCAAGGCATTGCTGCACCAATCAACGACCTGTCTCGCGGTTGCTCGGTGGAAGATATTATCCGCATGATTACAATTACTTCCGTGCAAGCGATGAAGAAGTAATGTCGGATGCTGGGTGTTGGGTGTAGGGTGTTCGGATGTCAGATGTTGTTCGGATGTTTGGATATTTGGATGTTTATTCGTTTATTCGTTTGGATGTTTATAAGTTTAGTTCAGACTCGGAACCCAAAACTCGGAACTCGGAACTACCGACTACCATCTACTAACTACTATCTTTTATATTTTATATTTCATCTTTTAAACTAATCAATACTTAAATAAAAACATGTCAGAAATAATTAAAGAGCCTATTGAAAAATATGGGTTAAGCGAACGTCACCACAAGAAAGCGCTATTTTCGCGTATCGGTGTGGTAGGCTGCGGCAAGGATGGTAGTGTAATAGCTACAGCCGCGGCAAGCAGTGGGATGGAAGTGATATTTCTTGAGCCTTCCGAAGAGCAGATTGCCAATGCCTTCTCACGCATTGAGAGCAAATTGGACCGCAGAATAAAAGGCTGGGGACTTACCGAAAATGAGAAAAAAGCCATTATGGGACGCATCACCGGAACTATGGAATACGAAGACTTTGTAGGATGCGACTTTGTGATTGAAGCTATTCGCTACAACAATATGACGGGCGAAAGACGTATCGAGCACAGGAAAGAAGTTTTCCGCCAATTGGAAAGAGTGCTTTCTCCTCATGCCATTATCGCATCTAATGTAACTACCGTTATTGTGTCGGATTTAGCATCGGACTTAGAATATAAAAGTCGTTGCATAGGACTACATATGCTATCCAATGTACCCGAATCGCAATTGATAGAAATTGTAAGAGGAATTGAAACTTCGGATGAAACCTACGAGAAAGTTTGTCTATTTGCTCGACTAATTAACTATCAATACGTCCCTGTTGCTGAATCAGCCGGTTTAGTAAGTATCCATCTGTTTTTAACTCAGCTAAATGAAGCATGCGCTATTCTTATGGAGGGAATCTCAAACGTGGAAGACATTGACCGAATTATAACTGTAGGTCTTGCACACCGACAAGGAATTTTCCGTATAGCTGACCGTATGGGAATTGAGAAGGTGGTAAAACTGCTGGAAAATCTTTATGAAGAATACGGACATGTGAAATACAAACCTTCGCCTATCTTGCTCAGAATGTATCGGGCTAAGCATTGGGGAGTTTTCACGAAAAAAGGATTTTATACATACGATGATTTTGGTAACATTATAAAATAAAAAGGAGGAAAAATTATGAAAATATTAGTATTAAACTGTGGTAGTTCCTCTGTAAAATATAAGTTGCTAAACATGCCGAGCAGAGAGGAACTTGCTTCCGGCGGAATCGAGAAAGTGGGAATGAAAGGTTCTTTCATGAAACACACTCGTCCCGATGGGAAAAAAGTTATTTTAGAAGGCGAAGTACTGGAACATCAGATCGCTATAGAATATATATTGGGCGTGCTGACTTGTGAAAAGCACGGTTGTATAAAGAGCTTAGAAGAAATTGACGCTATAGGGCACCGCGTGGTACATGGCGGCGAAAGATTTAACTCGAGCGTGGTAATTACCGATGAGGTAATTAAGCAAATCGAAGCTTGCATTGACATTGCACCGCTACACAATCCGCCTAACTTGGCCGGAATTGCTGCCATCAAAGAGTTACTGCCTGAAGTTCCGCAAGTGGCTGTTTTCGATACGGCATTCCACCAAACTATGCCTGATTATGCTTATATGTACGGTATTCCGTATGCGCTTTATAAAAAATACGGTATTCGTCGTTACGGATTCCACGGCACGAGTCACCGCTACGTATCTAAGCGTGCGTGTGATTTCTTGAATTTGGATTGTAAAAACACCAAAGTTATCACAGCTCATATCGGTAACGGCGGTTCCATTACGGCTGTAAAAAACGGAAAATCCGTTGATACATCCATGGGGTTTACACCGGTAGAAGGACTTGTAATGGGAACTCGCTCCGGTGATGTGGACTTGGGTGTGATTACTTTCTTACAAGAAAAAGAGATGATTTCCACGGCTGCTACCACTACGCTCTTTAACAAACATAGTGGCGTGTTAGGCGTTTCGGGCGTTTCTTCAGATATGCGTGATATAGAAAATGCTATTGCTGAAGGTAACGAACGCGCCAAACTTGCTCTGGATATGTACGAATACCGAATCAAGAAATATATCGGTTCTTATGCTGCTGCGTTAAATGGTTTTGATGTGCTGGTATTTACCGGTGGTGTGGGTGAAAACCAATCCGTTACTCGCCAACGTATCTGTGAAGGGTTAAGTTATCTGGGCATAGAAATAGATACGGAAAAAAATCTGACACGAGGCGAAGAAATAGAGCTTTCTACACCAAATTCCAAGATAAAAGTAGTAGTTATTCCAACCGATGAGGAATATATGATTGCTGCTGATACAATGGAATTGGTAGGGAATAAGGGTTAATTAAACTAAGTTTGATAAAGAGAAAAAAGGATGTTTCAGTTGAAACATCCTTTTGCTTTTGTCGTCAGCTTCCGTTGGTTAACGGACAAGGTTGCTGACGCACCCCAATGTTGTTGTCATGTTATAAATTTGTGTCCCGATAGATATCGGGATTGTGATATTTGCGCAATTTGTGTTCAAGAATTAATCATTAAAATCAAACAAATCACAGTTTAGACAATTTTTCAACAAACTTATCCATTCCTTCGTTCCAATCGGCGTAAAGTTTGCGATAATAGGCTTTTACTTCTTTCGGGTCTTTACCACCGTTTCTACCAATTCGGTTTACATGTTCGCGGGTAAATTGGCTGATTTCTACTACCAACTCGTCCGCCTTTTCAGCTATGTCTTTTTCCAAAACCATGGATTTGAAAAAAACATCGCTTATCAGTTGCGATGAAATAAAATACATCGTCTTTTTGAGTTTTCTTTTGCTTGCCATTGTTCTGTTCTTAAATAAATTAGACATCGGACATTTTTGCATTGTCCGTGATATTTCAACAAATGTAAGGAATAAAAATGGTATTGTCATCTTTTTTGAATAAATTTGTGATTGGAAATAAAATCAATAAAATTTCGTTTTGATGTTTAGGTGTTTGGATGTTTATCTATTCGGGTGGTAGCGTTTTAGTCGCGCCCCGAATAGGTTTATTTTTCAACATCACAAATTTTATCTTATTGTATGCATCCAAAGAACAATTAATTCGGGGTGCGACTACGAGACAAACTCAACAATCGTATATCTAAAATTATCTATGTCCCAAAAAACAACAAATACAATATTTTTTGCACTAATCGGTTTGTTCCTTTCATCGTTTGTTTTCCATTCCTGCATCGATGAGAAAATTTCGAGCGACCCGTCGTTAAGGCTCTCTTTTTCCAAAGATACGCTGCTGTTTGATACGGTTTTCACGACTATTGGCAGTTCCACGTCAAAGATTATGGTCTATAATCCGAATAAAAAAAACGTGAATATTTCGGCTATCGGCTTGGGAATGGGTGCAGAATCACCTTATCGCATCAATGTAGATGGTGAGCAAAGTTCCAACAATCAATTTACCAATATTGAGCTGCGTGCCAACGACAGTTTGTTTATTTTTGTTGAGGTGAAAGTAGATCCGCAAGCAAGTAACGCACCGGTTTTTATCAAAGATTCCATCGTTTTCTTGACCAATAACAACCAACAGGACGTCAAACTAATTGCTTACGGGCAAGATATGACCATTCTCAAAAATCATAAAATCCTAAGCGATAGTACACTAACCGATGAAAAACCTTATCTTATCTATGGCGATATGGTGGTAGATTCGGCTAAAACCTTGACATTGCAAGCGGGCTGCCGACTCTATTTTCACGACCGTGCAAGTTTGGTGGTCTATGGAAATTTGATAGCCGAAGGTACACGCGAAAAACCGATTTTACTGCGTGGCGATCGAACGGACAAAATTTTCGAGGATATTCCTTACAACCTTGTTTCTAATCAATGGGGTGGCGTGCTTTTACTTTCCAAAGAAGGTAATCACAGCTTTAATTTCGTCCGGATGAACAGCGGCTATGTAGGTATTTTCTTTTCAAATAATGACAGAAATTTCCGTCCGAAACTAAAAATTGAGAACAGTCGGATTCATAATTTCCTAAAATACGGTTTGGTGGTTCAAAACGGCGATGTGCTGGTTGAAAACTCGGAAATTTCCAATACAGGTGCTTATTCTGTTTATCTAAATGGTGGTAAGCATCGCTTTATTCACAGCACAATTGCCAACTATTTTAACAGTACCGACGTACGTATCCAACCTTCGGGAAAAGAGGGAAATGCCGCCGTAATGATTATGGAACTGAATCGAATTATTCCGATGGAAACGGAATTTTTGAACTGCGTGGTAGCGGGTTCGGGCAATAGTGAGTTTGAGATTTTATCTCGTTTTGAGCCGGAATATCATGGGATATTCAGTCATAGCTATTTCAAAAAAGAGAAACCCGACCCTATTCCTGCGATGTTTTCCAATATTACATGGTACAGTCCGAAAGACACGCTATTTCAAAATACTTTTTTTAGTCTGAAAAAATTGGAATATTACAATTTTATGCCGGATTCCATTTCCCCGATTCGGGATATTGCCGACAAAGAAATTTCGGAACTCTACCCTATTGACCTAAACGGAAACAATCGACTGGAAGACGGAAAACCCGATGCGGGCGCTTATGAGTGGCAGCCTTTTAATAAAAGAAAATGAATGTCGGATATTTTGTTTTATGTTATTTTTAACGACTAATCATTCTTTGTAGTAAACCGCAAAGCACACAAAGAAGTAGCGCAAAGCACGCGAAGTTTATAAAAAGACAAAATAAAACTTAGCGTTCTTTGCGAAAATCTTAGCGAACTTTGCGGTTAAAGAAAATTTTAAGATGATGAAACGATTTATACATTTAGTAACAGCGGTTTTAATTGTAGCGATTGTTTTTGCACAAGATGAAAAACGAAATTTTAAGATAGTCAGCTACAATGTTGAAAATTACTTTGATACGGAAGATAATCCCGACACCAACGACGAGGAATTTCTGCCCGGCGGAATGCGCGGCTGGAACAACGTGAAATATGCTCAAAAACAGAGCAATATTGCCAAAACGCTCGTTGCCATCGGGGGTTGGGAAGCGCCTGCCGTGGTGGGACTTTGCGAGATTGAGAGCGAAAAAGCGATGCGCGACTTGACGAGATACTCTACGCTAAAAAATCTCGATTACAAATACATTCATCACGAATCACCCGACGCACGAGGAATTGATGTGGCACTGATGTATCAACCGCACCGGTTTAAACCTTTTTACGACGAAGCCATCCCGATAAAAGCTTTCAAAACAAGAGATATTCTTTACGTTGCAGGTACCATTGCCGCTACAAATGATACGCTTCATCTTTTTGTCTGCCACTTTCCTTCCCGATTGGGTGGCGAACTGGAATCGGAAGAGCGACGAGTTACGGTGGCAAGCAGGCTAAGAGAGAAAGTGGATAGCATTTTCCACGCTATAAGCACCGCAAATATCGTTATCATGGGCGACTTCAATGACCATCCGTCCAATTCGAGTATTTTGAACACCTTGGATGCCAATCCGCTGAATGAAGGTTTTGAAAATGATAAGCTGTACAATTTGGCTTTCTTGCCGCAAGAACAAGGAAAAGGCACACACAAACATCAAGGCGAATGGGGCATGCTCGACCAAATGATTGTTTCGGGAAATCTGCTGAATGCCACAAGCGGTGTATCTACCACAGTGAATGATTTCCATGTTTTTGAAGCAGATTTCCTGCTGGAAGATGATAAGGCTTTTTTGGGTAAAATGCCAAAAAGAACCTATATCGGTATGAAGTTTAACGGCGGATTTTCAGACCACTTGCCTATTGTGCTGGATTTGTGGTATTAAGTGGCTTGCTTAGCACTGTTAGTTTACTGTAATAATTGAAAAAAGCATCAGAAAACTGATGCTTTTTCTATTTAATTTACTCATGCTCACACTCACTACCATGTCCATGCTTATGCTTATATTTTAGTTTAAGCTTTTGTCCATGTTCGTGATGATGTTCATGATGATGTTCGCAATTGGAACCGCTATCGGTAATTTGTCCTGCGGCATAATCTGCGACTAATTGATCCACATTACCAGTGCAACCACGAATTACTTCAATACCTGCGACATTTAGTTTATTTACAGCACCCACACCGATACCGCCTGCCAGCATCACTTTTACACCTTGTGAAGCAAGTGTTTGTGCAATATTTGATTTACAACCGCAACCTTGCGGTGAATCTACGATTTCCGTGTTTATTATTTCGTTATTTTCATTCAAAGTAATTACTTTATACATTTCACAGTGTCCGAAATGTCCGTCCACACCATTGTTTTTGTTTACAGGAATTGCTACTTTCATTTTCTTTATTTTATTTTTGGTTTGTTATATTGTAATCTTTTTCCTTTTCCAATAGCATCAGGTTCATGGTAATGTTTTCCTTGACCTTTACCTAATTCGCCTAAGTTTTCCATTTCCTTCTCGTTCTTTTTGCATTTTCCGAGCTTTCTACCTGTCTTAGAACCTTTACCTTCGGGTCCTGTATGATTTAGTCTTGGCATAATCTATAATTTTAGTCGTTGGAAATTTCTATTTCAAGTCCGGTGCTAAATGCTTGCAAATTCTCACCTAATACCTTTTTAATAATTTTTTTTGCGTTTTCACCGGTACAATGTCCGGTATAAATCAACGCATCGGAAGCCAATTTTTTGATTTGACGAGCAATATTACTTAGTTCATTTGCAGTCTCAGTTTCCACAAACGGATTTTCGTCCACCAAATGCAAACCGCCAAAAATCAATTTAATATTCTTTTCGGGCAGATGATTTTTTACAGTCTGGATAATGTTTGTAATGCCGTTGTGAGCGCATCCACCAAACACACAAAGTCCCGAAGGCGTATCAATTCCAAAAATCATTTCGTGCTTAAAATCATCCGGTTTCAATTCGTTGCCTTTGGATTTGTAGAGCCGTGCATTGCCTTTGGGTAAAGGATAACCGGTTTCTATTTCCTTGATAAAAAACAGTTCATCAACCACTTCAAAATTTTTATCTAAAAAGACAAAGCGATTTTTGTAGTCCAATAATTCTTCCGACCAGCCAATATCTCGCTGTGCAGAACCTTTGGTGGAAATATATTGGTAGTCAAAAATCTCTTTTTTCAGGTTAACTTTCGCTTTGGAATTTATTTCTAAAAATGAAATCAAACCGCCAATATGGTCGTAGTGTCCGTGCGAAATAACGGCTATATCCACTTCTCGCAAATCAATATTTAACTTTTCTGCATTTCGGATAAAAACATCCGACTTTCCCGTATCGAAAAGGATTTTGTGATTTTCCGTTTCGATATAAACAGACAAACCATGTTCAGTTTCCAAATCGGGATGAAAGGCAGTATTATCTGTCAGCGTAACTATTCTCATTTTATTCATTGGAAGTTTGTTCTGAATTGATTTCTATGCACTTACCTTCAATAATGGCACGTGCAATTTTCTGAATAGCCGAATTGTATATCCGCGTAAAAGTGGGTCGAGAAATTTCCATCTGTTCCGCACCTTCATCTTGCAGCAGTCTGTCGTAAGCAGCTAGTTTCAATGCTTCGTACTCATCGTGGTCAATGATTTCCGTCTCTAATTCACATTTCGGAACGCCCATCGGCTTGAAGTAAAGCACTTCCGGCGAACTTCTTAATCTTCTACATTTTTTGGGTCTTGCCATATTCTTATTTTTTTACAAAAGTAATGAACCTTCGTTCATTATCCAAAATATTTAACATAAATATTAAAGAAAAACTCTCAATTAAATTTTGCTTACTATTTAAAATCATTATAAATAATGGTACATATTTAAAAATAAAAGCGTAACTTTGCAACAAAAATAAAAAAAGCCTGCTGATGCTTAAACGTCTGCTCAATATATCGCTTTTAGGACTATTTCTTTTCTACTATTCAGGTAGCGTGATGTTTTATCACAGCCACTTGATAGACGGAGTTAAGGTAGTTCACTCGCACCCTTTCCCGCTTAGCAAAACAGCGGAAGGACACAATCACACGCAGGCTGAGCTTGCTACAATCAGTATTCTATCTCACGCCTCACTTCTACTTGTAGCAAGTATAACATTATTGCTTGTTATCAAATTTTTGCTTAACGTATGCCTTGCTGTAAGGCAAAAATTTACTTTCCAAAACATAGCTCTCTTAGTCAAAAGTCTAAGAGCGCCACCTTTCTTCCTTTAACTTCCATTTACATCTTTATTCAAGGAGAACAATATCTCTTTGACACTCAGGGTTATATTATTTATTGAAAAATAATATAGCTCAAATACGTATGGAGTTGTTTCAAAAACATTATAGATAAAGGATACAGTTTTGACTGCTATGTTCGTCTGGTTTCAAAACTTAGTCTGTATTTGAAATTTTAAATTAAAATCTTTTAGTCTTTTGTCTAAGTGTCTGATGTCTTATAGTCTAAATAGCTATAAACTTAACATCAACCCTTGTTTGTCTTGATACAGCACCTACTTTTATTCACATAAAATTAAAATAGTTATCCGCAAGCCTTCCTAAATAGGAAAATTTTCAATTTCAGCACAGCAACCAACGACTTCAAGTCCGTTTGTTGCATTTCTGCATCATTGAACAACGGGATGAACCGGCTTGGAGCAGTTAACCCTGTCCTAATCTGCAAAATTCACCTAATAGGAACAAATGCGGATAAACATAAAAATTAATAAACATAAGCATATAAAACAATGAAAATCAAAATATTAGTATTCCTGTTTTTGCAAACAGTCATTTTTGGATTAATTGCTTCAAATGAACACACAGAAATTATACAAAGCCAAGAAAAAACCGACGCAATGCTTTTCGGACACGTAACTTCTGCCGAAACCGGCGAACACCTTCCTTATGCTACTATTCAAATAAAAGGTACCACTTGCGGAACGCACGCAGACGGTAGCGGACACTTTAAGCTTTCCAATATCCCAACAGGAAAACAAATCGTAGAAGTGAAGCTTTTTGGCTACAAAACCTTAGAACAAGAATTGTTTTTTGAGAAAGGGAAAGCCATAAAGTTTTATCCCGAATTGGAAACGGATGCATTAAATTTGGAACAAGTAGTAGTAACAGGCACACGAACACAGCACCATATAAAGAACGTACCTATTCGCACCGAGGTTATTTCAAAGAACAGCATTAAAAATAAAAATGCTATCAACTTATTTCAAGCATTAGAAAACATTCCCGGCATTCGAGTAGAAAACCAATGCCAAGCGTGTAATTTTACCATGGTTCGCATGCAAGGTCTTGGTGCAGAACATACACAGGTTTTGCTCAACGGACAACCGATGTACTCGGGTTTGGCAGGCGTGTATGGTCTGCAACAAATGACTACGCTCGACGTAGAACGAATAGAAGTGGTAAAAGGTGCTGGCTCAGCGCTTTATGGTAGCAGCGCAGTAGCAGGTGCCATCAATATTATTACTTCGGAACCTTCATTTGTCCCAAGCACAAAAGCCGAAGTGCAAATTGGTAATTTCAACACCAACATTATGAGTATAAGTTCTTCCATGCGAAACGAAAAAGGAAACTTGGGCTTAAATGTTTATGCACAGCGCAAATCGGAAGGCGTTATTGATGCGACAGGCGAAGGCTTGACACATGCCGAAGTGAAGAAAAAAGACGGAATTTCAGACCGTGTAGCTTCCAAACTAAATAATCTGGGATTTGCCTTGCATGCGGATAAACCGTTTTTCAAAGATGATAAATTGATTTTGCGCGGAAAAATGCTCTCTGAAAACCGTGCTGGTGGTATGATAGATAATGATTATTATAAAAACCCATTTACCGACGGTACAGAAAACATTGAGACAGACCGATACGAAGCAGAATTGAGCTACGAGAAAAGATTGGGTAAAAATAAAGAACTGAATTTTAGTGCAGCTTATGTCAATCACAATCGGAACGCTACGAATGACAGCTATTTAAATGATTATATGGATACGCACGGCGGCGATACACCCGATTTGCTAACTATGCGACCTTATATTGCGAAGGAAAATTCATTTAACTCGGCACTTACATTTACTTCAAAATGGGGAAATCACAATTTTCTAGCAGGCGTACAAGCTTACTTAACCGACTATAACGAAACCGGACTATATGTGGTGGTGGATGAAGAAAGCAGTTATTTAGGTAAATCTTACAAATCGACAGGCGAGAAATTTGCTCGTGAGTTTGGTGCTTTTATGCAAGACGAGTGGAACATTACCGATAGGTTGACCGTAGTTCCGGGCATTCGCTTTGATTACCATAAATCCGGCGAAAAATACAATAGCAGTGAAAAAGTTTTTGATAAAGAATTCCCTGCAACAGATTTCGAGCAAAACAGCTTTAATCCTCGTTTGGCAATAAAATACAATGTGCTGCCTTCCTTGATTTTGCGTGCCAACGTAGGTACCGGGTTCCGTGCACCTTACGGTTTTTCGGAAGATTTGCACTTGTGCAGCGGTTCGCCACGTGTGTGGAAATCATCAGATTTAGAACCAGAGAAATCCATTAGTTTTAACTTCTCGGCAGATTATTACGGAAAAATCATCCGCGCCAGCGCCAACGTATTCCGCACTAATCTGAAAAATAAAATCGATTTTGCAGATGCCGAAGCTACCGCCAAAAGTCTTGGATACGATTACGAATGGAAAAACATTGACGATGCTTTTGTGCAAGGTGCTGAACTTTCCATCATTGCCATGCTGCACCGCGATTTCAATGCAGGAATTGACTTTACCATCAATCAAGGGGAATACAAAAATCCGCGTGCCGACTGGATTGGAACCGAATACGAAAGTGTAAGTAAATTTATTCCGCGATTTGCAAGTACCACAGGGAATTTCAAAATGGAATACACGCCACGCACATGGACTTTCACGTGGATTACGGGTTATCAAGGACGAATGTATATTGATTATATAGCAGAAGAAGAGGCTGGCCGCAAAATCAAACATACTACGCCTTTCTTACTAAGCAACGTTCGCGCCGCCAAACGCTTGGGTGCTTTCCAAATCTATGCAGGTGCCAACAACATCTTTAACTACACGCAAGACGAACGCCATTTGGACGATGCTGCATTTATTTACGCACCTGTGTACGGCACAACGGTATATGCAGGAATTTCGGTGGATATAAACCATTAAGCAGAGTGGAGAGAAGAGAGTGAAAAGAGTGGAGAGTGATACAGCAAATGGTAAGTTGTAGCAATTATACTGAAACTTAACAGGTTTTGAAAATTTGTAAGGTTTACTCAGTGTACAAAACTTCGTGCTTTCAACTTAAAAAAATATTTGTTTAGTTAGTATAATTAGTTAGTCTATTTTTCATTTTCAAACTCAACTTTATTTCTCTCATAGATTAAAATTAGTTTGTTTCTGAAAAGCCAAACCACCTGCTTTGTGATAAAGCGGGTGGTTTTTTATATCAATAAAATCAGATAATCCTCTTACACTTTCAGCACCAGCAGCGGCGTATCCACATTAAAGAGCAGTTTCGTGGCTATTCCTTGATTAAAGAAGCGAGCAAAAAGGCTTCTTTTTTTAGTGTTCAGTGCTACTAAATCAATTTTTGACTGCGACAGATACTCTTGTAAATGTTCTATGCCACGGTCTTTTTGCAGTATGGCATATTCCGTTTTCAGTTTGGGATAATGTTTGGCAAAATAGACCTTAATTCCGGCAAGCATCACCTCATCCCAGCCTTCTTTCTTTTCCGTGGCGTGCATAAACACCAGTTCCAAATCATCTTTTTTCAAGAAAGAAATAACGGTGTCAATCGCAATCAAATCTTTTTGGTCAAAATTGGTAAAGAAGGCCACCCGTTTTATCTCTTCAGGCTTCATTTCCAAGCCTGCACTTATTGCCAATACTGGAATTTTACTTGCTTCGAGGACTTCTGCCGTTACACTGCCTATCAGATTATCGTCTTTTCTGTTTCTACTTCGTGCACCCATTATGATTAGCGATGGTTCTTCCTTTCGGCTATACGCCAAAATTTCATCTTCCGGTACGCCTTCACGCAACTCAAAAGAGAACTTCCGTTTCGGTATCAACCCTTCATCAATCCATCTATTAACCAGATTTGTCAGATTTTCCACGTCTGCATTATTTGTTTTCACAATTCTACGTAGCGTTTGAGTATCGGTCAGTGTGTAGGTGTTTATCTCTGTCGATGCAGATGAGGTAATTGTATAGGCAGGTGTAATAAAAGCATGAAGAAACACCACATCGGCATTTAGTTTTTCCGCGAAATAAAAACCGTATTTACACACTTCGTTTATTTGATCGGTTAGTTCCACAGGAATAAGTACATTTCTACCTTTCGGAGGTAAATCTTTTTGTGCTTCTTCTTCCCATGCTTTTTCCATCTCTTCCACAATTTTCAAAGCTTGTGGCAAGTCTTTTTCAAAAATTCGCACACGAACTCCCACCGCCATCTCCGGATTTTCAAGATTTAGATTATGGATAACCGTATCAATCCCATTCTGTTCCAACACCGCTTTTATCATTTGAGCTCGCTGATAAGTCCTAATGGCAAGAGTAACTCTTTTACTTGTTTTCATGGTATATCATTTTTCATGTTTTACATTCGAAAATAACTCATTGTAAAATTAATAAATATAAATGACATTTTGACTTAAATTCACAGGAAAAACAATTATATTTGCAACAGTTTAATATAAAAACGGTTATTTAACACAAAGAACTCGTCTCGACTTTTAAAACATAGAGAACAATAGTTAAATGTATGACCATTTTTTATTGTTTTTCGAGAACATAGTAAAAAAATCTTCGGTTTTTTTTGCTATGTTTCCGAAACCACGAGAATGTGCACGTTTTTTCTATGTTTGCTACTGTTTTGAAAAAGTCAAGATGACTTCAAATACTTCACAAAAATAAAATGAAAAAAGCAATATGGATTTCCATTTTCATAGTTGTTTTGGGGTTAACGGGTTTTATTTATTTTAAATTCTACTTCGAGTTTGGCGAAGGTGTGAAAGCCGGCGAACTAAACTACATGGTACGGAAAGGAATTATTTTCAAACCTACGAAGGAAAACTGATTCAGTCGGGCTTTCGCTCATCAGGCAAAACACCCGGCACAGCTATTCAGTCCTACGAGTTTGAATTTTCGGTAAAAGACGCAGAAATTGCCGAAACGCTGATGCTCAACAGCGGCAAAAATATGGAACTCCGTTACGTAGAATACAACGGAGCGCTGCCTTGGCGCGGTTTCAGCAAATATGTGGTTACAGAAATCATCTCTATTGACAACCAAAAGGGCATTCCACCAACTGTATTGCCAAATAATTGATTATTAACAATTACAAATGCTAACTTAACAAATATTTCTGCTTTTTTTCGTATATTTGTTGACACAAAAATGATATGATGTAAAGATGCTTAATTATCCATCTACCGACTACCATCTACTAATTAGAAATATTATTCATTATTTAAATTTAATACATTTATGGAAGTAAAAGAAATGAAAAAAGCTTTTCAAGAAGCTTATGGACATGAAGCAGAAGCGGTGTATTTTGCACCCGGACGTGTAAATCTTATTGGTGAGCATACCGACTACAACGGCGGTTTCGTGTTCCCATGTGCACTTAGTTTTGGTACTTATTTATTGCTTCGCAAAAATGGCGAAAAACACATCAATTTCCGTTCACTGAACATGCCGGATGTTATCAAAGTGTCACTTGATAACCTTACCACACCTCTTGGTGGTAGAGCATGGGCTAACTATCCACTTGGTGTTTTTGCTCAATACGTGAAGCGCGGAATCAAGTTCGAAGAAGGTTTCGATATTATGATTTGGGGTAATGTTCCCGGTGGAGCAGGATTGTCATCATCTGCTGCTTTGGAAGTAGTTACCGCATTTGCTATCGACGACCAACTGAAAACAAATCTGACTCGCATAGATATGGCAAAAATTGGCCAAAAAGCCGAACATGAATTTGCACAAGTTATGTGTGGAATTATGGACCAATTTGCTAGTGCTAACGGTAAAAAAGACCATGCAATTTTCTTGAATTGTGATACGCTTGACTTTGAGCATGTTCCTGTAAAACTGGAAGGTGTGAAAGTGGTTATTTCCAACACACACAGTCCTCACAAATTGGATAGCGGCGCATACAACGACCGTGTAGCTCAATGTAAATTAGCTGTGGAACAAATCAGCAAAGTTCGTCCAATTAAATTCTTGGCGGAACTTACCGAAGCTGACTTTAAAGAAGTAGAACACGCTATTACAGATGAGACTGCTCACAAACGTGCTCGCCACGTTGTGGGAGAAGTTCAACGTACTACTGATGCTGTTAAAGCTCTTCAAGCCGGTGATTTGGAAACTTTCGGAAAATTGATGAATGCATCACACGTTTCATTACGTGACGACTACGAAGTAACCGGACCGGAACTAGACGCCATGGCAGAAGCTGCTTGGAAAATTGATGGCGTAATCGGTTCTCGTATGACAGGTGGTGGATTTGGCGGATGTACCGTTTCACTTGTAAAAGACGAAGCTATCGACGAGTTTATAGAAAAAGTAGGTGCAGAATACGAAGCAAAAATCGGTATCAAACCTGATTTCTATATTGCAGAAATTGGCGACGGTGCAAAACGTGTAGAGTAGTTGCCCCCTAAATCCCCCTGAAGGGGGACTTCTTTCATTAAATTTAAAATGTCTATATTTATGTCTGATGCAAAATATTTTGCATCAGACATTTTCACAGATATTTTTTTATTCACTTAACACTTTAATTACCTTACCAAATTCCCCCTTTAGGGCCAAATAATATGATTTCACTTTATACAATAAAAAACAGCCGTGGCATGTCTGCTGAGATTTGCAACTACGGCGCACGTGTAACTAAGCTGAACGTACCCGACCGCAACGGTAAAACGGCTGACGTGGTACTTAGTTTCGACACGTTGGATGAAATAACTACTAGAGAAACCTATTTTAATGCTACTTGCGGACGTTTTGCCAACCGCATTCGTCATGCTGAGTTTACGCTTGACGGAAAAAAATACGAATTAGCGGTTAATAACGGACCAAACTCGCTTCACGGTGGCGTGGAAGGTTTCAATATGAAAGTTTGGACGGTAAAATCAGTTTCCGACAGTAAAATTGAACTGAATTATCTTTCACCGGATGGTGAAGAAGGTTATCCCGGAAATTTAGATGTAACTGTAACTTACGAAGTAAGCGAAGATAACGAGCTTAAAATTCATTACGAAGCTACAACCGACAAAGCAACTGTAATCGGATTGACTAATCACTCATATTTCAATCTGAAAGGCGCTGGTGAAGGTTTGGTGCACGACCATTTCTTACAGCTAAACGCAGATTTCCGCACGGCATTGGATGAGTTTACTTGCCCTACCGGCGAAGTGCTTAAAGTGGACAACACACCTTACGACTTCCGTAACCCGACACTTTTGGCGCACAGAATCCATAATCCAGTATTTGCTTCTAATCGCGGATTGGACGATAACTGGGTAATTCGTCGTGAGCAACCGGGTGTTCTTGCTAATGCCGGCTACATTTACGAACCCGTTAGTGGTCGCAAGATGGAAGTGCTAACCACACAACCCGGTGTACAAGTGTACACCGCCAATTGGGTGGATAAGCAAAAGGGTAAATACGGAAAAACTTACGAAGAGCAGTGCGCTATTTGCCTTGAAACACAAGGTTTCCCGGCATCGCCTAATTTCCCGCATTTTCCAAACACCGTACTTCGTCCGGGCGAAAAATACGATGAGTGGTGTATCTATAAGTTTTCAGTAGAGCCGTAATTGGCACGTTGAAAGCAAGTTTTAATATTACGCATAATAAAATGGCAGATTGCGTCCCGATATCTATCGGGATACGCATTCTGCCTTATCAGTTATCAGTACTATAAACTCAATGGGACTAACCTACTTAAAACGGTTAGTCCCTATTTTTAATCACATTCTAAATAAATAGGAACAATTCTTTTAACAGACTTTATTGAAATTTTAAGGTTTAAGCGATTGTTTCAAAGATATTTATATTATTTTTGCTCAGTAAATCAAGTTAAAACAATCCAAAAAACATCTTTTTATGAAACCGACATGATTAAAATAATCATTAAACACCCTTGAGAATGATTATTTTAATCATCAAAGGTTCCATACACTGAAATTTAAAAATAAAATAATCGTATGAAATTAAACTATCTTTTTTTAGCGTCATTTATAATGTTATCTACACTCGTAACTTCTGCTCAGGAGCGAGTTGTAAAAGTAGATTTTGAAGCAAGCGCTTTCAGAAATTCTCCGTCTATTCCTTATGATAAGCCGTTTATGATAGAAGGCGAAGTATATCGCGACGTGGAATATGTAGAAGTAGAAATTTTCAATGCCGGAGGTAACAGACCAATTCACTCGTTTGCTTGGAGCCGCGATGAACGCAACCTAACAGAGACTTTCAGTATTGCCGTGCCGCCTGTTTTAGCAGCTAATAATAAGTACGATTTTAGAATTATTACTTACAAAGCCTTAGATGATTTCCAGAAGAATGAGTTAGCGGTGAGTTTAGGACAACGCATCGCTTATTATTTTTATAATAATTATCAATTCGACGGAAAAAATGTAAGCATTAAAAATCCGAATAAAACTTACAGAGGATTACAAAAACTAATTGATGAAGCACTTGTATTGATGCATTCTAAAAATAGCACGCCTGTTTTAGCCCCAAGCCAACTTATTTTAGAAGAATTAAAAAAAGAAAGTGATTTCAATTTTGGCATGTACTTAAAACGTACAAAAATTGTCGAGCGTGACAGCATTGCCAACAAAATGATAGCCGACAAAGTGAATCACATTACTAATATGGTAATGTCCGAAATTGAGCCTTACCTAAACAGCCAGTTGGTACAACAACATAGAAGCGTGGTTGTACTGTCCGTATCTACCGACAAAGCACCATTTACTTTGCCAATCAACGCCGGAGTTTATGCTTGGAACATGGATATTTTTGATAATATAAAAAACTACAAAAACACCAACTTTACACTTGGCGCCGGATTAACATTGCCATTCCATAGAAATGCGACACTTGCCGGAAAAAAACGTTTGATTGACGAACCCGGCATTTCACTTGGTGTATTACTGAAACCTATAAAAGACGATTTTAACACAGAGTTTGCAACACCCGGCATTAACTTACCAGTTTATACTGCATTAGGTGTACGTTTATTCAAAGTAGCGAGATTAAATGCCGGAGTTGTTTTCGTAAATGAAAAAGGCTCGAATAGCGTAAATAATTTACAAGTAGTTCCCACAATTGGTTTAGCATTTGAATTAGACTTATGGCTAGGGATCAAAAGATAAAGCAAATACTCAATATCAGCTTAATTAGCTTGTTGTTTCTGGCGGGATGTAGTACACCAAAACAGCCGGGCGTAGCTCTTTATATGCCTGAACGTAGCTACAAAAGAGCAATAGCTGATACGATGATTGTTGCTCAACATATTGAGCTTCTTGACCTGATTGATAGTGTGGAAAATACAATGCCGATGATAATAGATACTGTCATTATCAGTTCGGATTTCTACTCTGTTGAAAAAGATGACTACATCATTGAATTGGATAAAAAAGAAGATATTGCTGCCATTGGATCGTTTATCGATACGCTTATTGTAGATAAAAACACAACTCAAAGTATTTCTGATAAAGCTATTGCACAAGCAAAAGAACAAAGAGATGAAATTTCTGAAGAGGAAAAAACAGTTGCTTTAATAACTGACACGGTTATTATAGCTGCAAAGATAGATAGTGCTCTCATTATCTATACAAAACCGGACACAACAACGATACTCGCAGAAAAAACAAGAAAAGCTGATGACAAGCCTACTGAAATTACAGACACCATTGTTAAAACTATCACAATAGAACAAACGGATACTATTTTCAAAACTGTAGAAATAGAAAAGCAGGATACTATTTACAGAAATATTGAAGTAAAAAGAGCAGAACCAATTAGCGTAAACAGACCTGTAAACACAAATATTTATTCACAAAATCCGACAGGTCAAAAATATCATCAAGATATTGAAAAGTTTATTCAGTCAACTGTAAGCAATCAAGCGTCCGAAAGACCTATGTATGATAATCGGCAAGTAGAATATGAAAATGTTTATTCTAACAATAATCCTGCACGCAGTTCCGAGTGGCAACAGCCAATAGTTGCACAAGCGGGCAGAGTACAGATACAAAGCGGCGAACATTACTTAACCACCGCTACCGAATCGCAAAAAAACTATTTGCAACAACCTTCTACTCCGCCACAAGCTCAGGCTTCAATATTACCTAGCAATAGAGAACTGACTCAATTACAAGCCAAAATCAACGAACTAACAAACCAAAACAGCCAGTTGAGAAGCACACTCTACGGCATACAAAACACCATCGACGGACACCGAATCTCATCCGAACAAACCTCTCAAGCAAGTAATGAGCAAAAAATTGCAGAGATTTCAAGCAGACTTGACGCTATAACGAATTTATTGACTGCCAATGCAACAAATCAAGCAGAAGGACGAGATACAGTTATCCAAAAAACCATAATCAACACCAAACTTGTAGAGAATCCAAATCTAATTGCTGAAATTGCAAATTTACAGGATAGTATTGTTCAACTTCAAAGCTATATTTATCTAAAAGACAAAGCCTTTGACTCTTTGGAAGGAAAATTAATTGCACCGAAAAGAAACGACAGTATTTTGTTTACGGCATATTATAATCCGGGGAAAACTATTTCAACAAAAGAAAAGGCAATTTTAGATGAGCTAAACCAAAAAATTGTTGACAGACGGATAATGAAAGTCTCTTTAATCAGCTACACAGACAGTTCGGGTTCGCCGGATCTTAATCTTCGACTATCCAATCAGCGGGTAGTTCGCTGGATAGATGAACTTGTCAAAAACGGCATTCCGCGAAAATTGATTTTTATGCAATATTTCGGTGCGGAATATGCCTCAAAAGAAGTGATTGCCAACGAAAGACGTGTAGAAATAATTGTAGAAATGGAAAGGTAAGACTAACATTAATCAAAAATAAGAGCAAGATTGGAATTTTATTAATCTTGCTCTTTTCATTTTATTTCTTTCCAAACTCACAAATTCTTTCGATTGTTTTGTCAATAGATGAAAACTGAAAATCAGGGAAAACATCTAGAAACTTCTTGGATAAGTAATACTTTTTACTAAGTGCAGTACGAGCAGAAGAACTATCAATTACAGGTATAAAACGGAATATTCTCCCAATAAATTCCAATACATACGCAATAGAAACCAAAGGTTTTCCTATCCCAATAAATGGACGAAACTTTCCGTATCCATCAGCTATTTTTCGCAGAAGGTCTTTATGTGTTTTATTTTCACCCACTAACACAAATCGTTCATTTGAAATATCACTTTTCATTAATAATATCATTGTACGTGCTACATCATCCACACTTACATATCCGGTTACACCGTTGGTATAAAAAGGAAGTCCATTTTTTACTCGCCTGAACAGTTCGCCACTTCCGGACATACTTTTAGAGTAACCGATAATCACACCGGGATTTACTGTTACCACATTTAATCCTCTAGCAACAACTTTATTCACACTTTTTTCGCCTTGTCTTTTACTCTCACCATAAAGAGATGTCTTTCCTTTCTCAGAAAGCGGCGTATCTTCATCAATCGAATTATCGCCAATACCATTTGACAACGAAGCGATAGAACTGACAAAACAAAATTTTTTAACGCCATGAGCCAAAGCAGCTCGTACCACATTCTCTGTCCCGCCCACATTTACATCAAGCATTCGTTGGCTGTTTTTCCCTAAATCAACCATGGCAGCACAATGATAAACATATTTCACACCTTCCATAGCTACGTAAACTTCATTGTAATTTTCCATATCGGCATTTCGCCAAATAATTTGCCGGAAAAGCTCATCTGCTTCACTCCCGTAGTATTCGAAAATACTTTTGATATTTTCGATGTCTGAATTTGTCCTTTTCATTGCCACAACTTGAGAGTTTTCCTGTAATAAATGCCAAATCAAATGACCGCCAACTAAACCTGTAGCACCTGTAACCAGTATCATAGCTTTCTTTATTATTCTCTAATAGGGCATTGCGGTTTGAACCGCATTGCCCATATGTTTCTTAATCTTCTCAACTCTAACTCATAATGCGGTTTTTGTAACCACTTGTAGGACATTGCCGTTATAATCGGCATTGTCCGTAATAATTCTACAATGCGGTCAAAAACTGCAATATGCTAAATAAAATCTTCGTCAACTTTATCAAACAACAACTTATTTGTAATGAATTCAACATCATTGATGTCAATATTCAGCATTCCAAGTGCTAATTCTTTATTGACAAGCTTTCCATTCCTTTTTCCAATATAATCGGGATAGGATGAAAATTCCCAATCCTCAAGTTTTTCAACTAATTCTGCTAATATCGGATTTTGATGAATGTACATAAAACATTGAAGCAGATAGTTGTTTTTTGCTTCATTTAGCATTTTTGCTTTGGTTGTGTGTGCAAAAAGCGAACCTTTTCTTTTTTCTTGTTTATTAATAGCCTGAGTGTGAGAACTTAACATTGTGTCGATACTTTTTGGTAATAATTGAACACCTTCTTTGAAGTTTTTTGTGGAAACCTCCACACCTTTTTCATTTACCACCAATAAAAAATGAAAATGATTAGGCATCAAACAATAAGACAATATATCAGCATAAGGCAAAATATGTTTTTTCACATTCCGCAAGAAGTAAAAATAATTCTCCCTTTTGTAAAAGATATTTTCATTACTCCGATTGTATATGTGATATGTAGCGCCACTTTCGTAAATCATATCGGTTTTTGTTTTAGTTCGGGCATTGCAGTTTGAACCGCATTGCCCATATGTTTCTTAATCTTCTCAACTCTTATGCACAATGCGGTCTAATAACCGCAATGTGCTATAATTCTACAAATTTAACGAAAAAAGTTTGTGTACGCACAATGCGGTTTCTGTAACCGCAATGTGCTCTCCTCCCATAACCACCAAGCCACAGCGTAAAATACTAAAACTTACAAACTGCAACCAATAAATTCAAAAGAAAACCGTATTTTTGCAAAAAAATTGAAAGTTCTTAAAGGATGAAAAAAATCTATGTCTATTGTGCGTCCAGCAGCAAAGTAAACTCTGAATATGTAGAAACTGCTAGAAAACTTGGCAAAATTTTGGCCGAGAACAATATAGAACTTGTTTATGGTGGCGGTTCTGTGGGATTGATGGGTGTACTGGCAGATAGTGTGCTGGAAAATGGAGGACGAGTTACAGGCGTTATTCCCCGATTTATGGTGGAAGTTGAGTGGCAACACGACGGTCTGACGGAGCTTATCTTAACAGAATCGATGCACGAGCGAAAGGAAAAAATGGCTGAACTTGCCGATGCCGTTGTGGCGCTTCCCGGTGGCTGTGGAACGCTGGAAGAACTGTTGGAAATTATCACTTGGAAACAGCTCGGTATTCATTCGTTACCTATCATTATTGTCAATGTAAATGGTTACTACAATCATTTATTAGCACAATTTCAACAAGCTGCAGATGAACTTTTTATGCGACCCGAACATTTACAAATGTGGAACGTAACAAATAGTGCCGAAGAAGTGCTAAAAGCCATTAGCAACGGCAAAACTGTACACAGAGATATGCGTAGATTTGCTAAGATTTGATATATAATTTAGTCGATTTGTAATTAAACGAATGAGTTAATGCCGGATAGCATTTCACATAATTTAGATAGCGTTAGCCTGCTAACATCGGACAGCTTAAGTGTTCTCGACAGCCTGAATAATGCTATTACACTGCCTTTGCAAGATAGTGTGGCTACTATATCGGCTCAAGTTATCACCAGAATGGAGGGTGTAATTGCAGCTTCCAATCCAGGCAACGAAAATTGGGTATTTATCGTTATTGCTGTTTTATTTGCTTTTTTAACGACTGGAATTATTCTTTCGGCAGGTACTTTTTTTGCAAACTTTAAGTTGTTTTTTACAAGAAAAGAAAACAGCGATCTACTTACCCACCCAACTGCAAGCATCTTTCAGTTTCACATTTTAATCACTGTTTTTACCATTGCGGTGTTTGCACTTTTCGGCTATCTGCTTGTTTTTCATCCACCCGCAAAATTTAGTTTTCAGACATATCTCTTGGTTTGTGTTGTTGTAACTGCCTTTTTTATAATAAAACATATTCTTTTTGATATTGTTGGGAATACTTTTTTCGGTCAAAAGATAACTCGAGGCTACAAAGTGCTCTATTTCAACTTAGTTCATGCTTTAGCAATTCTAATTTTTCCGATTACAATTCTCTACAGTTATCAGCCTATATCGTGGCAAATTCCACTTATTTTCACAGCTTTTTCATTATTTGCTTTATTCTATATCTTACTCATTATTAAATTATTCCAAAATTTCTATACAAAACTAATAGCTTTATTCTATATTTTTTTGTACCTTTGCACCCTTGAAATATTACCTATTCTATTACTAATTAGGGTAAGTCAGAAATTTATTCAGATTGTTTAATAAAAAAAGTATACTATTTTGAAAATCAAGAAAATACTTGTCTCTCAGCCCCAACCAAAAACGGAAAAATCACCCTATTATGACATTATTAACAAGTTTAATGTCAAAATAGATTTTCGTCCTTTTATCAAGGTTGAGCCTATTGCAGCAAAAGAGTTTAGAACTCAACGAATCTGCATTTTAGACCACACTGCCATTATCTTCAATGCGCGTCACGGTATTGACCACTTTTTCCGCCTATGCGAAGAAATGAGGATTACTGTTCCTGAAACAATGAAATATTTCTGTGTGTCTGAAACGGTCGCACTGTACCTACAAAAGTACATTCAGTATCGTAAACGTAAGGTTTTCTTCACCCAAACAGGAATGTTTGCTGATATGCCGGCTTTACTGAAAAAACATTCAAACGAAAAATTCCTTTTCGTAACATCTAATGTAAGAAACGAAGAGACGCTTAAAACTTTGGAAGATGCCAATATCACATTCCAACAAGCTATCATGTATCAAACGGTTAGCAATGAGATTTCTGCAAAAGAACTGGAAGAGTACGATATGCTGATTTTCTTTAGTCCCGCGGGAATAAAATCTCTCTATGAGAATGCACCTAACTTTGTGCAAGGAGATATTCAGATTGGTTGCTTAGGCACAAACACAGCTTACGCTATCAGACAAGCCGGATTGAGACTGGATTTGGAAGCACCTACAAAAGAATTTCCATCCATGACTATGGCACTTGAAAATCACTTGAAAGAAGACAGAAAATTAAACGGGAAAAAATAATTTCTACTCGATTTTATAAATATTTATATCCCAATTGTACGTTTTTTTTGTACTTTTGGGATATTTCTTTAAATGAATGTCGAATATTTTACCTAATGTTATTATTAATTGCCGAAAACACATTCTTTGCAGTAAAATAAAATATCATAGAAACTTGGTAGTTAAAACGAACTAATATTCCTAGTTATTAAAATTCGGCACACTTTATGTATTCAAGTTTTTTTCTTAGACTAGCATGAGTAAGTCATTCCCAAAATATGAACGTTTGTGTGGCGTAAAGTCCATTGAAAGACTTCATACACAAGGGAAGGCGTTTATTGCTTATCCGTTTCGGGTAGTTTTTCTGTTGGTAGAAGATGAAAGCGAAACTGTTCCTGTGCGGACTATGGTCAGTGTTTCGAAGAAAAAATTAAAAAAAGCTGTTGACCGTAATCGAGTAAAAAGATTGATGAGGGAAGCATATCGCTTAAATAAAAGTGAACTGATTGAATTTGCCGAAACAAACAAGTTGAAAGTTCGTCTTGCTTTTCAATATATTGCAAATGAAATAATGTCTTTTGCCGAAATCAATCCAAAAATGCAAAAAGCATTAGAAAAGCTACAAGAAAATATTGCAGAGAAAGTCTAAGTTACCAATGAAAGCAATTAAAAAAGTCATTGAGTTTATCTTTTTGCTACCGGTTTATTTTTATCGGTATGCCATTTCGCCACTTACACCGCCATCGTGTAGATATACACCTACATGCTCAGCTTACGCCATTGAAGCTGTAAAAAAACACGGTGTACTAAAAGGCGGCTGGTTGGCTACAAAGCGAATTTTAAGTTGTCACCCTTGGGGTGGAAGCGGACATGATCCGGTACCGTAACGGAGTGGAGAAAACAGAATGAAGATTTGAGAGTGAAGAGTGGAGAAAGCTGAGTGGAGAGCGAAGTTTAGAGATAGAGAGTGAAATTTGTACAGTTTTCTTTCTACCATCTCCTTTCTACCATCTCCTTTCTACCATCTCCCAGCTACTATCTACTACTATTATATATTCATTAACTTTATAAACCTAAAAAACATGGGAAAATTTGTAGTATCATTAAGAAAAAATGGCGATTATCAATTTAATCTAAAAGCCGGAAACGGACAAGTTATTTTAACCAGTCAAGGCTATGCCAGCAAAGCATCTTGCTTAAATGGTATAGAATCAGTAAAGAAAAACTCACAGAACGATGCTCGTTTTGATAGAAAAGAAGCCGCTAACGGCAAACCATTCTTTAACCTTACTGCTACCAATGGACAAATCATAGGTAACAGTGAAATGTATGAGAGTGCAGCCGCTCGTGAAAACGGAATAACATCTGTTAAGAAAAATGCACCTGACGCAGAAGTCGTAGAAGAGCTAGATTAAATATAGTTTTCAATAAAAAGAGACAGTCTAAGTAAAACAAAAGCTTAGACTGTTTTTTTATGCTCGAAATTATAGCACTTCGTGGTTCAAGTCAATAAAAGGACATTACCGTTCTGAATGGCATTGTCCGTAAGCTGTGCATGTTAACCTGTCCGGCAACGACAGATGCGGTTTTTGTAACCGCAATGTGCCTTTATATTTTGCTCAAATGTGAAATAATGTAAAATTATCTACTCATAACACAAATTTATTTTTAGCATTTGTTATTTTTTACTAAATTTGAACGATACAAAATACGGTTTGTTTATGTATTGTATATCTGACAATTATACATTATATATTCGCACATACATTTTATTCGCTTTTAAAAAATTTAGTCAACAAAATAGAGTAAATATCTTGTTTTATTGGAACAATATAACAATTTGAAGCAAAAAATGCAATTTTCAACTCATTTCGTCCCAATTTATTTGGATTTTAGAAAACGATAATATATATTTGTAAATTATTTGGATATTTTTAGAAATAATCCCACAAAACAATAACAATTAATTAAAAAAATGTTAAATTTATAAGAAAAATGAAGCTATTTTTTACTTGCCTAATAATGATTACGGCAAGTATAAGTATGGTAAGCGCTCAGACTAAAATCGCATCCGGTACAGTAGTATCTGCTGAAGACGGACAGCCGGTTATTGGTGCGAGCGTAACGGTAAAAGGTGATTCAAGGATTGGAATGATTACCGATGCAAGTGGTAAGTATTCACTCTTTGTGCCTACATCTGCTGAAACTTTGGTAATTTCTCTTGTAGGAATGAAGTCCGTAGAGGTACCTGCCTTACCTAATCAACGCGTAAGCATGGAGCTTGACGTGGCTGAATTGGAAGAAGTAATGGTAGTAGCCTACGGTACAGCCAAAAAAGAGTCGTTTACAGGTTCTGCATCTGTAATTGACAGCAAGAAGTTGGAACTTCGTCCTATTACAAACATTTCCAAAGGTTTAGAAGGACAAAGTACCGGTATTATAACAACTTCAGGTTCTGGTCAACCAGGTTCTGCTGCTTCTGTTATTATCCGCGGATTTGGATCTATCAATGCTTCAAGCAGTCCTTTGTATGTAGTTGACGGAATCCCATTTGATGGTTCTTTGAGCTCAATCAACCCTGCTGACATCGAGTCGATGACAATTCTAAAAGATGCTTCTGCTGGTGCACTATATGGTGCACGTGGTGCAAACGGGGTTGTGATGATTACTACAAAACGTGGTAAAGAAGGTAAAGTAAATGTATCTTGGAGATCTACACTTGGATGGTCTTCTCGTGCATTAAAAAAGTATGACCTACTTGGCCAAAAAGATTTCGTGCAGTTGACTTATGAATCACTGCGTAACGGTTTAATTTTTGATTCCGGCTATTCATGGGCGGATGCTGAAGCAGGAGCAAGAGAAGCTCTTGGCGTTAACCTTGGCGGAAAAGGTGGCGAACTTTACAACCCATTTAAAAACTATACATGGGATCAATTAATTGACCCGGCAACCGGTATGGTTAGAGCTGATGCTCAATCTGCATGGAATGAAAACTGGTTTGATGGAGTTACAAGAGAAAATGTTCCACGTCACGAACATCAGTTGCAACTAAGTGGCGGTACTAATAAAACTCAGTACATGTTTTCTTTAGGATATTTGGACGAAGAAGGTCTTCTTGAAAAAACTTCATTCCAACGTTTCAACGTTCGTTCAAATGTTAATACTTCAGTAACTGACTGGTTCTCCGCTAACCTGAACACTTCTTTAGCACACTCAATGCAAAACTTCAGTGATTACTCCGGTTCTGCATATTCTAACGTGTGGTATTCTGCACAGTTTATTTCTCCATTGTTCCCACTGTACATAAAAGATGCTCAAGGAAAAGACTTGCTTGGTGAAACCGGTGAGCGTCAACTAGACTATGGTGAAGCAGGACGTCCGGGAAGTTACAATGACTTCAACCCACTAGGCGGATTGTTGGATGACAAAGCTGATGCAAAATATGACATTGCCGGCGTGAGAACTGGAATAGTATTTGGTTCAGACAAAGATTACTTTGGAGCATTCAAAGGTCTAAAACTTGCTATCAACTTTGGTACTGACTACAGAACAAACAACCAAAAAAGATACATGAATATGCACCATGGTAACCAAAGGAATGCCGGAGGTTTGCTCTTAAGATACAACACTCGTATGCAGAGTTTTACATTCAACCAATTATTAACTTGGAACAGAAAGTTTGACTTGCACACATTTGATGTTCTTGCAGGACACGAGTATTACGCCTACAAATACGAATACCTATCAGCCGGAAAAACCAACTTGGTTGATGGAATTTTGGAACTACGTCCGGGTACAACACTTTATGATGCCGACTCTTATACAGACAACTATAGAATTGAATCTTGGTTAGGTCGTTTCAACTATGACTATGACAACAGATACTATTTCTCTGCTTCTGTCCGTACAGACGGTTCTTCTCGTTTCTTCAAAGACAACCGCTGGGGTAGCTTCTGGTCAGTAGGTGCAAACTGGCGTATTTCAGAAGAAAAGTTTATGCAAGATGTTTCTTGGATTGACAACTTATCATATAAAGTAAGTTATGGTGAGCAAGGTAACGACGCTCTTAGTAGCTACTATGCTTGGCAAAGTCTTTACAATTTGTCATGGCCAAACTCTAACCGTATTGGTGGAATGGTTTCATCACTTGAAAACAAAAAAGTTTCTTGGGAGAAAAACGCAAACTTTAATACCGGTTTTGACATAACAGTACTTAATAACCGCTTAAGCCTAAGTGCTGAATACTACAATAAGAAGACCTATGATTTGTTGTTAAGCTATCCAATGGCAACTTCAACAGGATTCAACGGCTATAATGCTAACGTTGGTGATATGAGAAACAGTGGTTTCGAGTTTGAGTTAAGAGGTGTACCTGTTCTAACAAAAGATTTCCGTTGGGAATTAACCTGGATGGGTTCTACAGTAAGCAACAAAGTATTAAAACTTACCGCAGAATCTCCTGAAATCATTTCCGGTATCTACAGTATTAAAGAAGGAAATCCAATTAACACATTCTACATGGCAAAATCTGCCGGTGTTGATCCTGCAACCGGAGCACAACTATATTGGGTATATGACAAAGACGCTGATGGTAACATTACTAACGAACGCGTAAGCAGCGACTATGTACATGCTTCAAGAAGTAAGTACTACTTAGGTAGTCGTCTTCCTGACCTATATGGAAGCTTGAGTACCAATCTTTCTTGGAAAGGATTTGAACTTTCTGTTCTTTCTACCTACTCTGTTGGTGGTTTGATTTATGACGGACTATATGCCGGAACAATGAATAACTTTTATTATAACAACAACTGGAATACACACGCGCTTCGTCGTTGGCAAAAACCAGGCGACATCACAGATGTTCCTCGTATTTTAGTTGGTGGTGCAAGCACAACAACAGACCGTTTCTTAATTGATGCATCCTATTTTGCAATTAAAAACATTACTTTAGGTTATACACTACCTAAATCACTTGTTGTTAATCGTGCCAAACTTAATTCCATCAGAGTATTTGGTTCTGTTGATAATTTAGCGTTATTCACGCATCTTCAAGGTATGGACCCGCAATATAACTTTAGCGGTGGTACAGACTATACTTATACACCAAATAAAACTTATAGCATAGGTCTTGAAATTAATTTCTAAAAAATTAATAGACTTATATTATATTAATTGATAATAAATAAAAACATGATAATATGAAAAATAAATTAATTTATATTTTAATAGGGATAATGAGTTTGTTTGTGCTCTCTTCTTGCTCTGAAGATACGTTAGAAACAATCCCAACCGACTCAATGTCTGGTACTGGTCTATTGTCAAATGCAAACTCAGCACTTGTACCCCTTAACGGTATATATCGCTCTATGTACACTGCAGGGTGGTCAACAACCGGTAACACTCACCAATGCTTTGGTATTACCGCATACAACCTAATGGGTGACGTAATGGGGGAAGATATGATTATGAATGCCACAGGTAGTGGATGGTTCTGGTTTGACGCTATTTACAACGTTAAACAGAGATTTGCTCAAACTACTTGGAGATCTTATGACTTATGGAATGCATACTATAAATGGATTGCAAATGCAAACTATATTTTAGCAGCTGAAGAAACTATGGCAGGCTTACCTTCTGATGTAAACTATGTTATTGGTCAAGCATACGCTATCAGAGCATATTCTTACTTTATGCTTGCTCAAACATTTGCTCGTACTTATAAAGGACATGAAACAGAAGCTTGTTGTCCGATATACACAGAGCCGACAGTAGCAGGAACTCAAGGTAATCCACGTGCTTCAGTTCAAGAAGTTTATACACAAATCACAAATGACATTGATAAAGCCGTTGAATTGCTTGATGGAACTACCCGTCAGCATATCAGTCACATTGACTATTCTGTAGCATTGGCTATTAAAGCAAGAATTGCTATGGTGATGGAAAATTGGGCGGTAGCAAAAAAAGCGGCTGAAGATGCTATTGCTGCAAGTAGTGCGAAAATTTTGCCTGTTGCAAGCTTCAAAGGTTTGAATGATGTTAACGCAGGTAACGTGATGTGGGGTGCAGAAATTATTGCTGACCAATCCGGTATGTATGCAGGTTTCTTCACTCACATGGACCACGAAGCAAAAGCATACGGGGAAAGTGCACGCAAGCAGATAAACAAATTGCTTTACGCTAAAATGGGAGCTAAAGACGCTCGTCGTGCATGGTGGGATCCTACAAACGCAACAAATAAGACAAATGGTTACCAACAAGAAAAATTCAAATTCTCTGACATAAAAACTTGGTTAGGTGACTACATCTGGATGCGTATTGAAGAAATGTATCTAACTGCAGCTGAAGCAGCCGTTCGCTTGGATGATGATGCAACAGCAAAAACTCACTTAATGGCACTTATGAGTCAACGCGACCCGGATTACGCTACTGCTAAAACAGGAAAAACTCTATCTGCGTTAACTTCTGATGATTCAGGTTCACTTCTTGAAGAAATTCTTACACAACGTCGTATTGAGTTGTGGGGTGAGTTCGGACGTATCTATGATATTCGTAGATTAAAACAAGGCTTCCGTCGTACTGCAGAAATGGGATGGCCAACTGCAGCATTGCTTGGCAACAGACCTACAAATGATCCTGAAAGCTTTATGTGGGTACTAACCATTCCTCAAAAAGAGTTTGACGGAAATAAGAACATGAATCCGGAAACAGACCAAAATCCAGCTGGTGATACTAAATAACAATTAAGTAATGACTAACTTATAAGAAATAAATAATATGAAAAAAATAAATAAAATATTATTTGCTTGTTCAATTTTGCTTCTTGGTTTTATGACCAGTTGCGAACAAGAAAATATTGGAACGAAAATTGATCTCCAAACGGATAGTGTAACAGGGGTAACATTTATAAATAAAGTACTTAATAAAAAAACAGTATCTGCAAATAACCCTACATTTACCGTTGATTTGTTTCGTAGTGATGTGTCGGAATCATTGACTGGCGCTGTTAAATTAAAAGCAACATTACCTGATAAATCTGAATTAGCCGGCGTAACAGTTACTGATTTTTCTTTTGCTGAAGGTGAAGCAAAAACATCAATTACAGTTAATGTTAACCCTTTAGCAATCGGAGTTGTATTACAGGTAGAATTAACTATACCGGCTAACTTAGCGTCTAAAAGCGGTGTTGCAACTACAACTGTAGAGGTAAACAAAGCTTATTCTTGGACTTCACTTGGTAAAGGTAGTTATGTTGACAACTGGGCTTCCGGTGTTGCATACTCGGTAGAAATCCTTAAAGCCGAAGGATTTGACCGATACAGAGCTGTAACTCCATATGCTGAAACAATGGCAAATGATGATGGTGAGTGGGAAGATTGGAGAGCTACTTCAACTACTCCTTATGTAGAGTTCTGGACAACAACAGATAATCTTGTAAGCTTTGAACGTTTCTTCTTGGGTGTAAATTATCAAGCAGATAGCAAACAACCTATTTATGTTTATCACCCATCTGCATTCAAAGATATAGGAGTAACATTCAATAAATGGTTAGACGCTAAGACTGTTCAATTGGCACCTATGTATTATGTTGATGGTGTAGGTGGTTGGAATAATACTCAGAAAGATGGTGTAATTATTATTACTTTACCATAATGATTTGTTAGAGTCTTAATTATAAAAAATTCCTGCAATTTCTTGCAGGAATTTTTTTATTTACCGTGAGTTCAATATTAATTTCTTACGAAAAATAAATAGCATTCTATGGTTCAAGCAAAAAAGTTGTGGGGAGAATGAAAAAAGTTCCAATAGGAAAGAAACTTAACTGTGGGGATGTTTGGCTTCCAGCCGAACATAAAAAATAACGGGTTAGTTATCTTTCGGCTGGAAGCCGAAAGTCCCAACTGAAAACGGTAATTAGTTTCCAAAGAGCTTTAGCCCAAACTTAAATAAATTTTGGCTAAAGCCTTGTGCTCTGTAAATGAATTATCCACGATTTAAAAGTTCCCGAAATTCGGGACAAGCAGTGGCAATTGATTTCAGCTAAAAAACAAGCTAATCATTTGTCGTTTTATTCCCCACAACTTTTCGGATTGAACCCATTCTATCTGGCAATTATTCGAATTCTTATTTCGCACGCACGTTTTAGGTAAAGTACACAAATATCATTTTAGCGACATTCTCGCATACGAAGATATGTTGTTTTTTATCAAACACAACCCATTCGCACAAAAAAGACAAGTATCACTAATATTATCTAACACCGTTTCTTTACGAAGAGGCTATCTTTTCTTAGAAAGATAGCCTCTTCGTAATTTTGATTAAAAATAAAATCCAAAACTCCGCCTCTTTTATTTAAAATAAATTTAAACTTTAGCAGATTATCTTAGTTTCGGATTAAAATCCGTATATTTGTAATCTGTTTTTTTAAAAAAGAATAAGCAATAATATCAAAAAAATAAAAATTTATAAACATTAAGCACTATGAGTTACAATATTGTTGTTCTTGCCAAACAGGTGCCGGATACGCAAAACGTTGGCAAAGATGCGATGAAAGCTGATGGTACGGTAAATCGTGCCGCACTACCTGCTATTTTCAATCCTGAGGATTTAAATGCATTGGAACAAGCTCTTCGCATCAAAGATAAACATCCCGGAACTACCGTTAGCCTGTTGTCCATGGGACCCGTGCGAGCAGCCGAAGTTCTTCGTGAAGGACTTTTCCGTGGAGCAGACAAAGGTTATTTACTAAGCGGTCGTGAATTTGCCGGCTCGGATAGTTTGGCAACTTCTTATGCACTTTCGTGTGCTATTCGCAAAATGGGAAAAGTAGATATGATTATCTGCGGTCGTCAAGCTATTGACGGCGACACAGCTCAAACCGGACCACAAGTAGCCGAAAAACTAGGCTTCCCACAAATTACTTACGCTGAAGAAATTTTGGACGTTACAAAAGACACCATTACTGTGAAACGCCGTGTAGAACGTGGTGTAGAAGTATTAAAAGGCTCTTTGCCAATGGTGGTAACCGTAAATGGAACTGCTGCACCCTGTCGTCCACGCAATGCGAAGCGCGTAATGAAATACAAATATGCCAAAACGCCAACCGAACTGCAAGCAAGCAGTGAGGATTACACAGGATTTCATGAATCACATCCATACTTAAATCTTGTAGAATGGGGTGCTGCAGATATTGAGCACGATCCGCAATGGCTCGGTCTTAGTGGTTCACCTACGAAAGTAAAAGGGATAGAAAGCGTTGTGTTTACTGCCAAAGAGAGCAAAAAATTAACTGCTAACGATGCAGAAATAGAAAGTATGATAAAAGAGCTAATTGCTAATCATACGATAGGATAGGTATAAGAAAACCCTTAAAATTTTTATAATACTCATGTTAAGAAAAACAAAAACATTAATTCTTGCACTTCTCTTTATACCAATGCTTACTGTTTTCGGACAGAATGCCATTGAGTTTAAAGGAAGTACTTCCATGTATGGTAAAGCGGATGACCACGCTGCACTTAACATTGCACCGGATGAAAGTTTCACATTTACAACAAGAATAAGAACTACCAATGCAAGCAACCAAGTATTTGTTGCAAAAAGGTTAAATGCAGCAGGTGTCGGATATGAATTTTGGCAAATGAACGGTTATTTTGCCATTAACTGTACACATACAGATGGGACATCATCAGCAGTTCCCGGTGGTTCAAGATACAAAATCAATGACGGCAATTGGCATCATATTGCTTTTGTGATTGACATTCCAAATAAAAAATACTTTTTGTATGTAGATGGAGAAATGGATACGGAGCGTCAACTTGACCCTGTAAAAGCAAGTAACGGAGTTACCAATACGCAACCCTTAATTATTGGTAAGCGAAGCAATGAAAGCATGCCTTTTAATGGGGAATTGGATGAAATGCGTTTCTACAACAAAGCTCTGACACCGGAAGAGTTAATTGTTGACAAAACTTCTGCCGTAACAGCCGACACAGAAGGTTTAAAAGCAGCTTGGAGTTTTGAAAGCATAACCGATAACTCTACACCTGATGTAAAAGGCAATTGTCCGTTTATTCTCTATGGTAATCCTACTATAGTCTCAGTGGATACGTCAGAAAAAATAGTATTTGATGCAGCATTTACCAATAATGCGGTTATTCAGCGAGATAAACCAATCGTTATTTCCGGTAAAGCAGCACCAAATGACAACCTGACAATTACGCTTGACGGAGAAACAAAGAACGCTACTGCTGACGCTACCGGAAAATGGACTTGTACTTTTTCTGCAAAAACTGCAAAAGCAACGCCTTTTAGTTTAGAAGCAACAGGAGAAAACTCAAGATCTGCAACAATTTCTAATCTTGTTTGTGGCGATGTGTGGATAGCATCCGGACAGTCAAATATGGAAATGACCTTGACCGGAAGCGGGTATGGCGCAACTTCTAACGGGACAGCAGATGCTGCTGCAGCTAATTTCAGCAATATACGCTTTATGCAGCCTACCGACTTATGGCAACAAAGTCAGCAACCGGAATCAAGCTACGCACCAAAAGCAGGTGGATGGACTGTTTGCTCGCCTTCAACTGCGGGTTCGTATAGTGCTGTGGCATTTTATTTTGCACGGAAACTTCATACCGACCAAAATATACCTATCGGTATTATCCAAGGTGCTGTGGGAGGAACAATTATTGAAGCTTGGACACCGCTGGAAGGCTTGAAAGATGTACCGGAGTATGAAGCGGCTTACAGAAAAGCCACGACGGAAACATTGCCCTCGGCAAACGGATATAATCGTAAAAACTTCCCTACTGCCAACTTTAATGGAATGTTAGCACCTTTCTTAAATATACCGATTAAAGGTATTATTTGGTATCAAGGAGAAGAAAATTTGGGTATGAATTCGCCTGTTCTTGATTACGGAAATAAATTTATTGCTACCGTAAACTCTTGGCGAAATGCTTGGGACAATCAAGAATTACCTGTGATTTATACCGAATTGGCTAATTATAAATGGAGTGGTTGGGTTCATGGTTCAGGAATTTCAATCAATTCGAGAGAATATCTGAGCCAGTTCACCATGGAGCAGCGAAAAGTTTCACAAATTCCGTATGTGTATGGTATAACCATTTCGGACATAAGCAATTATACCAATATTCACCCGGAAAACAAAGTGGATGTGGGCAACCGTATGGGTAATGCAGCACTTGCTTACGTATATGGAAAAGAGATGGATGCACCTGTTGCAGCTACGTTCAACTCACTGAAAGTGGAAGGTGATAAACTGCGTGTTATTTTTGAGAATAGTGCCGGATTTTATAGTAAAGACGGAAAAGCAATATCCGGTTTTGAAATTGCAGGTGCCGATAGAACATTCAAAACAGCAACCGCTACGCTAGATGGAAACGATGTGCTTGTTTCCAATGCCGAAATTAGCGAGCCTGTCTATGTAAGATTAGGCTGGGATGAAAATGCAACAACCAATTTGTTCAACGCATCAAACAGTCCTACATCTCGTTTTGTGGCAACTACCAGCTTGTGGGATGCACCCGGACAAGGCTCTCGCACGGTAAAAGCTGACCGATATGCTACATCCATCACTACAGAAGGTGCACTTAGGGATATTAGTTATACTGCTACTTCAGCGCCTTCGTCGCACTATGTTTTTGATCCGTCACTAACTATTTGTGCCGGTATTGGCTTGATTTTTAACTTAAAACTGGAAGGATTAGCCAATCAGACTGATGGTTTGCAGCATACACAATGTTTAATATTTGCAGATTGGAACCGTGACGGCGATTTTGAGGATGAAGGCGAGCATATAGCTACAATCGGGAATAGAAAACAGACTACGCCCGCAGTGCTCAGCATTAATAAAGAGATTAAAGTACCGGAACAAGCAAGCATTGGAACTACCCGTATGCGTATTTACTACACCGATGCTTGGCGACCAAGCCAATTCAAAGACAACGGTTACGACATTGTGGACAGAGGCAGGATTTATGATTTTAACATTCAGTTAGAGAATTGGGTCTCTGTTAATGCGGTAGATGCCAATGCCGTAAATGTGTATCCTAATCCGTGCGAGGATTTTGTAAATGTAACTTTAGCAGATAAGGAAACTTATAAAATCTCTGTGATTGGATTAGACGGAAAGCTTTTAAGAACAAAAAATATTATTACTACTAATAATAACGAAACACACAGACTTGACATATCGTCATTACAGCCAAACACCTATTTGATTACGGTTAAAAACAGTGTTTCGGAACAAACATTTAAAATTAATAAAAAATAAAATAAATCGCTCAAACCAATTAAAGCGAAAAACTATGAACAACTTAATAGTATATCTTGAAATAGAAGACGGCATCGTAGCTGATGTTAGCCTTGAGCTTCTGACCAAAGGTCGTACGCTGGCTGACGAACTGAAATGCAAGTTGGAAGCGGTAGCCATTGGTTATCAGTTGGATAAAATTGGCGAACAAGTGTTCCCGTATGGTGTAGATGTGCTTTACGTGGCAGACGACAAGCGATTGTCGCCTTACACTACATTGCCGCATACTTCCGTACTGGTAAATCTTTTCAAAGAGGAAAAACCGCAAATTGCCTTTATGGGAGCCACTTCCGTAGGTCGTGACTTGGGACCGAGAGTATCTTCTGCTCTTTTCAGCGGACTTACTGCTGACTGTACTTCTCTTGAAATAGGAGAATTCGAAGACAAAAAAGCAGAAAAAACCTATGAAAACCTGCTCTATCAAATTCGTCCGGCATTCGGAGGAAATATCGTAGCAACTATTGTAAATCCGGATTGCCGTCCGCAGATGGCTACCGTGAGGGAAGGCGTGATGAAAAAAGAAATCCGTGACCCGAACTACAAAGGAACAGTGAAAAAACTGGATGTGGCGAAGTATGTTTCCGACGAGGATTTTGTGATTGAGGTAATTGAGCGACATATGGAAAAATCGAAGCTCAACATTAAAGGTGCACCTATCATCGTAGCAGGTGGTTACGGGATGGGAAGTGCCGAAAACTTCAATCTGCTCTTTGACTTGGCACATACGCTGGGTGGTGAAGTTGGTGCTTCACGTGCTGCTGTGGATGCAGGTTTTATCGAGCACGAGCGTCAAATCGGACAGACAGGAATTACGGTTCGTCCGAAACTCTATATCGCTTGCGGTATTTCCGGACAAATCCAACACATTGCAGGAATGCAAGAAAGCTCTATGATTATTGCCATCAATAATGACCCGAACGCACCTATCAACGCCATTGCCGACTACGTAATCACCGGCAACGTGGAAGAAGTGGTGCCGAAAATGATTAAATATTATAAGAAAAATAGTAAGTAGGGGAAAGATGGGAGACGGGAGATAGGAGATAGTAGATGGTAGGCGGAAGATTTAGCATTGAAAATTATATCTAACAATTAAAAACAAATAATTATGAGACCAAAAACGAATAATTTTGAAGATTTAGATGTTTGGAGAAACGCACACCATTTTGTACTCGCTGTCTATAAACTAACCAAACATTTCCCGAAAGAAGAACTTTTCGGTTTAACGTCGCAGTTTCGTAGAGCAGCTGTTTCTATCCCTGCCAACATTGTGGAAGGATATAAAAAGCGAGGCGTTAAAGATAAATTGAGATTTTACAACATTTCTGAAAGTTCAGGCGAAGAATGCAGATATTATCTTATTTTATCTCGTGATTTGGAATATATTTCTACCGAACAGTTTGAAACACATAACAGTCAGTTGGTTTCTGTGCTAAAACAATTAGGAGCCTATTCAGGTGCTATTGAACGAAATAGCGGCTTAATAAAAAATCACCGTTAAAAAGTTTTTTCTTCCAATTTCTATCTATTCTTTATTAAAATAAACAATTAAATTAAAGAGATTGTATCTTGGCATTTGGTTAACTACTATCTACCATCTACCAACTACCATCTACATTTATTAAAATATTATGAACTTCTACAAAAACAATCCGGCGCTGAAATTTCAGCTTACGCATCCGTTGATGCAGAAAATTGTTACGCTTCGTGAGCGGAACTTTTCGGAAAAAGACAAATACGACTTTGCTCCTCAAGATTTTGAGGATGCAATCGACAATTACGACAAAGTGCTCGAGATCATCGGCGAAATTAGTGGTGAAACCATCGCTGCTAATGCTGAAAGCGTGGACCAAGAAGGTCCGCAAGTTATCAATAACCGAGTAAAATATGCACGCGGCACACAAGAAAACCACGACGCACTTGTACAAGCAGGTGTTTACGGTATGTCATTGCCACGTGAATTTGGCGGACTGAACTTTGCCATGACTCCTTATGTAATGAGTGGCGAAATTGTTTCTCGTGCAGATGCAGGCTTTGCTAATATCTGGGGTTTGCAAGACTGTGCCGAAACGATAAATGACTTTGCTGACGAAGATATCAAAGCCGAGTTTTTACCCCGTGCAACAATTGGTGATACTTTCTCGATGGACTTAACCGAGCCTGATGCCGGTTCCGACCTTCAAGCTGTACAACTAAGAGCAACAGAAAAAGATGGGCAATGGTATCTTAATGGTGTGAAACGCTTTATCACCAACGGAGACGCACACGTTAAACTGGTACTTGCTCGTTCGGAAGAAGGCACACAAGATGCACGCGGACTTTCCTACTTCGTGGTTGACAATCAATTTGACCACACCGTCAAAGTTCGTCGTATTGAGAACAAACTCGGTATTAAAGGTTCGCCGACTTGTGAATTGGTGTTTACCAACACACCTGCAAAATTGGTGGGAACTCGCAGAATGGGTTTGATTAAATACGTAATGTCGCTGATGAACGGTGCTCGCTTGGGCGTGGGTGCTCAATCGGTGGGTGTGTGTGAAGCTGCTTATCAAGAAGCACTTAACTATGCCAAAGACCGCAAACAGTATGGCAAAGCTATTATTGAGTTTCCTGCTGTATATGAAATGCTGGCGATGATGAAAGCAAAATTGGATGCTTCACGTGCATTGCTTTATGAAACAACTCGTTTTGTAGATTTGTACAAAGCCTACGAAGGCATTGAGCAAGAACGCAAACTGACACCGGAAGAAAGAGCGGAATACAAAGAGTACAGCCGTTTGGCAGATGCTTATACGCCGCTTGTAAAGATGTTTTCAAGTGAATTTGCTAACCAAAACGCCTACGACAGCATTCAGGTGCACGGCGGTTCCGGGTTTATGAAAGATTACGCTTGTGAACGCATTTACCGTGACGCTCGTATCTTGACTATTTACGAAGGAACTACGCAATTGCAAGTTGTGGCGGCTATCCGCTACATTACCACAGGATTGTATCTGAAAAAAATCCGAGAATACGAGCAAATGCCGATTAAATCGGAATTTGAAAATCTGCGTGAACGCTTAATCAGCATGACTACTCTGCTTGAAACATCCACAGCACGTGTTGATGAGTTGAAAAATCAAGATTATCTTGACTTCCAGGCTCGTCGCTTGGTAGAAATGGCAGGACATATCATTATGTGTTACTTGCTTATCTTAGATGCAAGCCGCGACGAAGAGAATCTTTTCCTAAATTCTGTGGAAATATATCTAAACTACGCAGAAGCAGAAGTAAACAAAAATGCTTTGTTTATCAAGCAATTTAATCCTGAAAGTCTGGATAAATATAAAATGTAAATTTAATATATGATTTTAGTCCCGATATCTCGTATGTTTGCACAAACAATTAAATTTGATAAATTATGCAGACTAATAGGGAAAGAAATATGGGAACAGTAGCAGATAACTTGATAACTTTTGGTATATCGTCCGATAGATGATGCACCCATATTTTACTCTTTTTCGAGTCTGGTTAAGTATCATTGAAATAAGCAAACTGCTTATATTCAGCATTTTTTACGAGCATAGACGGATATTAGAGTTCTTTCCATAATTTATTTTTCAGTTAATGGTTAACCCCCCGCAATTCCATTGCGGTTACTTTCAGTTTCTATAAATTTTTCTATTTTTGCATAATGGAAAATAGAAGTAGTTCTCATACAGTAAGTAATTTGAGTGTTCATATAGTTTGGATAACGAAATATCGGTATCATGTTTTAAAGGGTGATATTCAAAAACGTTGTCGGGATTTAATAATTCAGACGTGTAATAGTGAAAATGTTCGTATCTTGAAAGGTGTTGTGAGTAAAGATCATGTTCACATTCATATTGAGTATCCCCCTTCACTGCGCATAAGTGTTTTAGTGAAGAAGTTGAAAGGTCGTAGTTCTCATATTTTACAACAAGAATATCCAGAGTTGAAGAAACGGTATTGGGGTCAACACTTTTGGGCAATTGGTTATGGCGCATGGAGTACGGGTAGAATAACAGATGAAATGGTACAGGAGTACTTAGATCATCATAAAGATAAACCGAATTCTCCAACCAATAGCTGGATACTTGAATGAGCAACATATAATAAAAAGCCTTCATGTTTGCAGTGTCGTTAGCGAATTTCATTCGCAATAAAACCTATGGATTTCCAATCCATAGTGTTTCAGTTTAATTATGATTGAGCAAAAAAACGTTGTTGGAATTGATTTATCAAAAGATGATTTCCAAGTCCAATTTATCACAGGTAATCAAGAGCGTAGTGTTATAAAAGGAACACGAAAATTCACTAATGATTACAACGGTTTTGTTTTATTTTTAGAGTGGACACAAGCCAAAAGCAAAGGAACAGCAGTTCATTTTGTTATGGAATCCACAGGTGTTTATTACGAGAATCTTGCATACTTCTTACATGAAAACCAATGTTTGGTTTCAGTAGTTCTTGCAAGCAAGATAAAATACTTTGCTAAAAGCCTGAATGTCAAAACTAAAACAGACAAGGTTGATGCAAGATTAATAGCTCTGTTTGGCATGCAGCACACCCCACAAGCGTGGAAACCGATATCCAAAGAGCTAAAACGCTTAAGAACGCTTTGCCGAGAAATAATCTCTTGCAACAAAGAAGTTACAAGGCTAAAAAATCAGCTACATGCATTAAAACGTGCAAAATACACGCAAGAAAGCATTCTGGCACTTAAATAACAACAAATTGATGTTTTTGAAAACAGCATTTATTGTTAAAAAAAGAAGTTAAAAAATCGGTGGAAAGAGACCCCGAACTTGCTGAAAGAGTAAAAAGGGATATTCACTAATTAACAAAACAAAGCCAACTAAATCATTGTGAGATAGTTGGCTTTTTTGTATCTTTGTTTATCACCCCGTTTTTGTAGTTAGACGCTCAAAACGGGGGTAACCAAAC
>DUQG01000010.1 GCA_012837935.1 Bacteroidales bacterium | reverse complement strand
TACTTAACAATGGTAGAAAAGCAAAAAGTTTCTTTAAATATGGACTGAATTACATAGAAAACACTTTGTTAAACTCCTGTTTTATAAATAATATCAATATATATAAATTTTTGTCATGTACTTAGAATTTTGCATTAGCTTTACAGTTGTATAAGGAGTAAAAAGTGAGAAATTTGAGTTTTCAGAGCGGACTCATTTTTAGAAAAAATATTCAAAAGAAAATTTAGAAATATGTACAGAACAAATACGTGCGGTGAGCTTCGACTTGCCGATGTGGGAAAAAAAGTAACACTTGCCGGATGGATTCAGCGCAGTCGGAAAATGGGTGGAATGACTTTCGTTGATTTACGTGACCGATTTGGAATTACACAGTTAGTTTTTAATCAAGAAACTAATGCTGAACTTTGCGAACAAGCAAATCATTTGGGACGTGAATTTGTAATTCAAATTACAGGTCGTGTTGCCGAAAGAAGTAATAAAAACACGCATATCGAAACCGGTGAAATTGAAATATTGGTAGATGAGTTGAAAGTGCTTAACGAAGCCAAAACGCCACCATTTACCATAGAAGATAATACCGACGGTGGCGATGATATTCGTATGAAATACAGATACTTAGACCTACGAAGAGCCAATGTTCGTGCTAATTTGGAACTTCGTCATAAAATGGCTTTTGAGGTTCGTAGCTATTTGGACAAATTAGGATTTCTTGAAGTGGAAACACCAGTATTAATCGGTTCTACACCGGAAGGTGCACGAGATTTTGTGGTTCCATCCCGTATGAATCCGGGACAGTTCTACGCACTTCCACAGTCACCGCAAACATTGAAGCAGTTGCTGATGGTTTCCGGCTTTGACCGCTATTTCCAAATCGTGAAATGTTTCCGCGATGAAGACTTACGTGCAGACAGACAACCTGAGTTTACACAAATTGACTGTGAAATGTCGTTTGTTGAACAAGAAGACGTATTAAATACTTTTGAAGGCTTGACAAAACATCTTTTCAAAACTCTGAAAAGCATCGAGTTTGACAAACCGTTTATAAAAATGACATGGGAAGATGCGATGAAATATTACGGCTCGGATAAGCCGGATATGCGTTTCGATATGAAATTTGTGGAACTGAAAGAAGTAGTATCCGGTCGTGATTTTATCGTTTTTGATAGTGCTGAATATGTTGGTGGAATTTGTGCACCGCAGTCAGCTGTTTATACTCGCAAACAATTGGATGAACTGACAGATTTTGTAAAACGTCCACAAATTGGTGCAAAGGGTCTGGTTTACATTCGTTGCAACGAAGACGGTACACTGAAGTCATCCGTGGATAAGTTCTACTCTGAAGATGATTTGAAACGTATTGCTGATGAGTGCAAAGCCAATCCGGGTGATTTAATTCTAATTTTAGCGGGTGAAAAACGTAAGACTCAAAAAGCACTTTGCGAACTTCGTCTTGAAATGGGTGAGCGTTTAGGATTAAGAGATAAAAACGTATTTGCACCGCTTTGGGTGGTGGATTTTCCACTTTTCGAGTGGGATGATGAAACAGAACGCTTTTATGCAATGCACCATCCATTTACTTCACCGAAACCGGAAGATATTGAACTATTAGATACCAATCCCGGCGCAGTTCGTGCCAATGCTTACGACATGGTAATCAATGGGGTAGAGCTCGGTGGTGGTTCCATCCGTATCCACGACAGCGAGCTACAAAGCAAGATGTTTAAGTTACTTGGATTTACGCAAGAACAGGCACAAGCGCAGTTTGGCTTCTTGATGAATGCGTTTAAATATGGTGCGCCACCGCATGGTGGGTTGGCTTATGGTTTAGACCGTTTTGTGGCTATATTTGCAGGTTTAGACAGCATTCGTGATTGCATAGCTTTCCCGAAAAACACATCCGGACGCGATGTTATGCTCGATGCACCAACTAAAATCTCTGATGAGCAATTGGAAGAACTACATCTGAAAGTAGAAATTAAAAATCCTGAATAAATCCTGATTTGAACTAATTTTAACGTGAGTCGATATAAGAAATTAATAAAAAGGTTAGCATAATTCAGACTTAATTACTATCTTTATAGTGCTGAAATACAGATAAATAACTAAATTTTCATCACTATGCTAACCATCAACGAAGTTACTGAAATTTTCTATTTATGTGATAATTTTACAAAAGAATTTGAAAAATCATATGAAAATCGTGTTTTACAACAAGAAAACGGTAAAAAAACAAGAAATAAACCAAATAGACTTTCTCACAGTGAAGTAATGACCATTTTAATTTCCTTTCATCTGGGAGGATATAGGAATTTGAAACATTACTACTTGAATTACGTCTGTGTACATATGACTAGTG
>DUQG01000042.1 GCA_012837935.1 Bacteroidales bacterium | reverse complement strand
TGCTTCTGTTTTCATTATAACTAACTGGTAATCAGTTATAAAGATACGAAAATCTAAGGTCTTTTCCAAATAAAAATGAAGTTAATTTGCTGATTTTTAGATAATTATATCGCTATGTAATTTTTGTTATGTACTAAATGCAAAATTAGTAAAAAAATCGGGATTTCCCCTACTCTACCGGCATAAATAAAAAATGCAGAAACGAAAAATTTCTGCATTTAATTTTTTTAGTTAAAACCAATCTTAACCAATTTCAATTAGTGGTTCACCCTCTTTAACTACGTCACCGGGCTGAACATATACGTTTAAGACAGTTCCTGCCCATTCTGACGGAATATTATTTTCCATTTTCATCGCTTCTAAAATCAATGCACTTTCATCTTCTTTAATTGTATCGCCCACATTAACTAATACCTTGAAAACAGTTCCGGGAAGCGGTGCTTTTAATAATTTACCAGTAATTTCTACTTTTTCTTCTTCTTGTTTTTCTTTAATTGCAGTTTTCGTGCTATTTGTTCCGACTACAACTTGCGTTTGGGATTTAAACTCATTTTCACGAATTCCTTTCAGATAACCTGTTGCAACAGCCGGGAAAAGTTCAAGCAGCAATTCGTCTTTTTCGTCTTTTGCTAATTTCACATTACCAAATTCCGGTAATGTTGGATTGTTTTGACGTTTGTAACCGCTTGTATCATAAGGTATTTCTTGTGGTGAACCGGTAATTTGCTCACGGAATTTCGGATCAATTTCAACCGGGGTTTTTCCATATTCGCCTTTTACCAAAGCGATAAACTGATTGGATGGATTGGCGTATTTTGGTCTTCCGTTTTTAATATTTAATGCGGAAGCAACCGCCTGTGCACCAACAATTTGACTGGTTGGTGTTACTAATGGAGGCAAACCACTATCCAAACGAACACTCGGAATTAACTTCAAAGCATCTTCCAAAATATCCATCGAGTTAAATTGTTTCAACTGTGCAACCATATTGGTGTACATTCCGCCCGGAACTTCTGCTTTACGTACTAAATCATTTGGTTTTGGGAAACCAAAGTAAGCCTCAATGGCATGGCATACAGCTAAAAGAGCCGTTTCATTTCCGGCTTTTACAGCTTCAATTGCATTATCAAATTCCTTGTCAATATTGGCAGGAAGTGTGTCTGTAAGTGGATTAAATGGATTTGGAAACTGTTTTCCGGTATCGAAAGCAGCTAATTCTTCGCGAGCGACTTTCAAGCCTTCGTTGATTTTTGCTACAGCTTCCATATTTACATCTATTTCGATGCCTAATTTTTTACAGAAAACATAAATCAACTCGATAGCCGGTGCTGCCGGACCACCCGAGAAGTACCAAATATTGGTGTCAACCACGTCAACACCCTTCATAATGGCGGTCAGCACAGATGCCAAACCAAATCCGGGTGTACAGTGTGTGTGGAAATCAATCGGCACATCAAGTTCTTTTTTGAACAATGTAACCAAAGATGCCACGCGAGACGGCGGAATTAATCCACTCATGTCTTTAATGGTAATCATGTCGGCGCCAAGAGCCACCATTTCTTTGGCTTTATTTAAGAAATATTGGTCGGTAAATACGTTTTCACGTTTTACAACGACTTTTTCTTTTTTTGTAACAAGTCCAAAGAAACTTTTCTTCTCAACGACTTTTACTTCGTCATCGTATTTTGGGTCAATGGTGTAGCAAACGGCACAATCAGCCATTCCACCATATTTTTTAATTGATTTTACACTCGATTTTATATTGTTTACGTCATTTAGAGCATCAAAAATTCGCATAATGTTCAAGCCGGAACTAACCGCATTTTTGAAAAATCCGTCAATAATTTCATCCGGATAAGGTGCGTAGCCGTACAGATTTCTTCCGCGAGAAAGTGCTGTTAATTTAGAAACACCTTCTACCCCTTCACTGATTTTTTCCAGTCTGTGCCAAGGATTTTCGCCAAGATAACGCATTACTGAATCGGGAACTGCACCGCCCCAAACTTCCATGGCGTAAAAATTTGCGTCTTTGTAATAAGGTAAAACTCGGTCAACTTGTGCTTGACTCATTCGTGTAGCGAAAGACGATTGCTGTCCGTCTCGTAAGCTAAGGTCTCTGATTAAAAGTTTTTTTGACATAACTGTCTGGTTTTTAGATTTATAATTAATTGTTAATAAAGTAAATATTTTTTGTATAAAATTACGTCAAAATTAAGTATAATTTTCCAAAAAAACGCACTAAAAAGCAAAAGAAAACGCAATAGAAAATCTATCGCGCTCCTTATTTGGTCAGTATTTTGATTACCCTACCGCTACGTCTTTATCTACTTTTCTTACTAAGCCTTTCAATACATCGCCAGGACCTAATTCAATAAATTCATTTGCACCGTCGTTAATCATATTTTTAACAGTTTGTGTCCAACGTACCGGTGCTGTTAATTGTGCAATTAAATTCATTTTAATTGATTCGGGGTCAGTTTGTGGATGAGCGTTAACATTCTGATATACGGGACAAATTGGCTTGCTTACAACCGCTTTTTCGATGGCTTCTTGCAATTCTTGGCGTGCAGGTTCCATCAATGGTGAGTGGAAAGCACCGCCAACAGGCAATTTCAAAGCACGTTTGGCACCGCGTTCTTTCAGAACTTCACAAGCTTTATCAATTCCTTCAATTGAACCTGAAATAACTAATTGACCAGGACAGTTGTAATTAGCACAAACTACCACGTTTTCTTTATTAATTTCTTCGCAGACTTCTTCAACTATTTCATCGTCAAGTCCTAAAACGGCAGCCATAGTAGATGGTTCCATTTCGCAAGCTTTTTGCATAGCCATGGCACGTGCAAAAACCAATTTTAAGCCATCTTCAAATGTCAATGCTTTGGCAGCAACAAGTGCTGAAAACTCGCCAAGTGAGTGTCCTGCAACCATATCCGGCTTAAATTCATCGCCTAAAGCAATAGCGGAAATAACAGAATGCAGAAAAACAGCCGGTTGCGTTACTTTGGTCTGACGTAAATCCTCCGGCGTACCGTTAAACATTAAATCTGTAATCCTATAACCGAGGATTTCATTGGCTTTCTCGAAATATTCTTTAGCAACGGGTGAATTTTCATATAAATCTTTACCCATTCCTACAAATTGTGCCCCTTGACCGGGAAAAACATAAGCTTTCATATATTTTAGTTTAATAAATTGCGTAAAAACACTATTTTTATCTCTTAAAACGGGTGCAAAGTTACAATTTTTTAATGAGTTTGACAATGAAAAGAAATATCAGGTTGGGAAAATGACAAAAAAACAGTAATTTTGACGGTTAAAACAAACAATAATCAATGGAACAAATCTTAAAATACTACCCTAACCTATCTGAAAAGCAAAAAAAGCAATTTTCAGCTCTATATGAATTATATCTTGACTGGAATAGTAAAATCAACGTGATTTCTCGTAAAGATATTGAAAATCTATATGAAAGGCATGTGCTTCATTCGTTGGGAATTGCAGAATTTATTAAATTCAAAGCCGGTTCGAAGATTCTTGATGTGGGAACAGGTGGTGGATTTCCGGGTATTCCGCTGGCTATTTTATTTCCCGATGTGCAGTTTACGCTGATTGATAGCATTCGGAAAAAGATTAAAGTAGGACAAGAAGTTTCTAATGCTATAGGATTAAAAAACATTGAGTTAAAGCACCTAAGAATACAGGAGGAAAAAGAGAAATTTGACTTTGTGGTAAGCCGTGCTGTGATGCCGTTGGAAGATTTGATAAAGCTTTGTAAAAAGAATATTTCGCCTAAGGATAAGAATGCTATACCAAACGGATTGATTTGTTTGAAAGGTGGTGAATTGGAAAAAGAAGTCCATCCATTTAGAAATATCGCGGAAGTTTACGATTTGAGCGAATCGTATGAAGGTGAGTTTTTTGAGACAAAAAAGGTGGTTTATGTGCCATTGTAAGACTATCTTCAATTTGAATTTTACACATAGAACACATAGTTTTGAAAATTAAAAAGTTGTTTGTGCTGAATTTGATTGTGTTTACATAGAGCACATAGTAAATAAAAAATGAAATTTTTTATTTTTCTCATTATAAGATAATTGATTCATAATAGTCTATAGTTAAAAAACATATTTTTATAAAATTATGTATATAAAAATTTTTACTTTTAATCCATTGCAGGAAAATACTTTTCTGATTTGGGATGATACAAAGGAAGCGGTTGTAATTGATGCCGGGATGTTTTTTGAAGAAGAGAAACAGTATTTTTCTCAATTTATCGAAATAAATGAGTTAAAATTGGTGAGAGTGCTGAATACGCATTTACATCTTGACCATCAGTTTGGTAATAAATATCTTTTTGATACTTACGGCATTGCACCCGAAGCAGGTAAAGATGATCAGTTTTTATTGGATACTGCGCATCGTTCTGCTGCGAATTGGGGACTACCCTATTTTGAGCCTATTCAAGAATTAAAATCCTATATTACCGATAATCAGGAAATTATATTTGGAAATTCTACATTAGTTGCTTTGCATACGCCCGGACATTCGCCCGGAAGTTATTCGCTTTATTGGAAAGAAAAGAATGTGGTTTTTGTTGGGGATGTGCTGTTCAAAGGCTCAATCGGCAGAACCGATTTGGAAAAAGGTGATTACGCTACTTTGATACGTTCTATCGAAAATAGGTTGCTTACCTTGCCCGATGATACGGTGGTTTATTCGGGACACGGTCCGGCTACTACAATTGCCGAAGAAAAGCAATATAATCCGTTTTTGTAGAGATTATTTGTACAAATTATTTTCCTTAATAAATTGATATACATCAGGATGCAACCATCGGCTTGCGTCCTGATTGTTTTTTATCATTTCTCGGATTTCTGTGGATGAGATTTCAAAGAAAGGTGCTTCTTCCAATATCTGCATATCAGGATAAATTTCTTCAAAAGGCTCATAATCAAAGCCTTTTCGTGGATAAACCAATACCGAAAACTCATCTAAAATAGTTTGATAATCTTTCCACTTATCAAAAATCTGCATATTATCACTGCCAATCAACAATATAAAGTTATCTTCCGGATATTTTTCAGCAAGAGTTTGAAGTGTATTGACCGTATAGGAAGGTTTCGGCATATCAAACTCTATATCAGAAACTTGCAGGTAGTCTTTTTCCTCGGTTGCCAATTCAATCATCCGAAGTCGTAGATGCTCGTCAATCAGTTCTGATTGCTCTTTAAGCGGATTTCGGGGACTGACGATAAACCAAATTTCATCCACACCGGAAAATGCGAAAATATATTCTGCTAAGTAAATGTGCCCGAGATGGATAGGATTAAACGAACCAAAAAACAAGCCGATAGATTTCATAAGAAAGCCCCCTAACCCCTGCAGGGGGAATTTATTAGGTGAAGTTGTTTTGTTATTTTGAATTTAGTTTAGAATGATTTTTTCCTCTAACATTAAGAAGTTAAGATTTTCATTAAGAGTAACTTAATGTATCTAAACTTCTTAAAAATCTTAATGGTTTTCTATAAGTTAGTTGTACTCTTAGGTAAAATATCGACACTATAAAGTAAATTCCATTTAGACATTAGGTGCAAGTTCTAAAAATTCACGAACGATTTTTTCTGCTTTTCGTTTAGCTTTTTCAAGATCGTCGTTTACAAGAATCCTGTCAAATTGCAGGGCAAAACTCATTTCGTACTCAGCCTTCCCCACCCTTTTCTCAACCATTTCCGGTGTGTCTGTGGCTCTGTTTATTAGTCTTTCTCTTAGTACTTCTATGGAAGGTGGCGACACAAAAATTGCCAAAGCATTTTGTCCGAACTCTTTTTTTAGGTTAATACCACCCAAAACATCCACATCAAACACTACTGTATGACCTTTGGCTGAAATACGTTCTATCTCGCTGCGAAGTGTTCCATAATAACATCCTGGATACACTTCTTCGTACTCAACAAAATCTTGATTTTCAATTTTTTGCTCAAAATCTTCTAATGACAGGAAATAATATTCTATTCCGTGCTTTTCGCTACCTCGTGGCTGACGTGAAGTTGCCGAAATGGAAAACTCCAAGCCTAAATCTCTCTCTAAAAGGTAATTAATTATGGTGCTTTTTCCTGAACCGGAAGGGGCGGAAAAGATAATAACTTTGGACATTCTGATTAAATGATTGACTATTTGAAACTATAATATATTGAGTACTTGTTCTTTAATTTGCTCTAATTCATCTTTCATCATAACTACAATTTTTTGCATTTCGCTGTGGTTTGACTTTGAGCCGAGCGTATTTACTTCACGACCAATCTCTTGTGAGATAAATCCGAGCTTTTTACCGACAGAGTTTTCCGTTTTCATTGTGCTGATAAAGTAATCCAAATGGTTTTTCAGACGCACTTTTTCTTCATTAACATCTAATTTTTCGATATAGAAAATCAGTTCTTGCTCCAAACGATTTTTATCATATTCTACTTTTTCAGAAATGCTTTGCAGGTTCTCTTCCAAGCGTGCTCTTATCTTTTCAATTCGCTCATTTTCAAAAGGTTCTATTTCTACCAACAACTCCCCTATCCGATTGATTTTCTCGGTCAGCATATTTTCAAGTGCACTTCCTTCTTGCTCTCTAAACTCAATAACCTGATTTAGAGCATTATTAATCAAAAGCAAAATCTCGTTCCACTCGTTTTCATCCAACTCTTCAATCTCAGTTTTAAGCGTATCGGGTAGTCGCATCAGTACAGAAAGCCAATCTTGCGTAACTGGAATTCCTGTCTCGCGAGAAAGCTCTTGCAGTTGCTCGTAATAGGATTTGATGATAGGTTGATTAATTTTAGAGCTGTTTTCTTTGCCGGAATTCTCTATAAAAAGCGAAAAATCAACCTTTCCACGCTCCAACTTTTGAGTAATCAAACTTCTGATTTCCAATTCTTTCTCTCTGTATAAGTTAGGCATACGGACAGAAACATCAAGCTGCTTGCTGTTAAGCGATTTTATCTCGATTATTACTTTTTTATTGTTGATTTCTCCGACGGCTTTGCCGTATCCGGTCATAGAATGAACCATAATTTAATTTTAGATTTTAGATATACGATTTACGATTGATGATTTATAAATTTATGATTTCATCAATATTGCCTACAAAAATACAATATTATTTTGTTTTAGCGATTTTATAGTGTGTTTTTTACAAGTTTATAGTTAAGGCACGTGAGTTCACACAAAAGAACATCCGACTTTGTAAAACGAAAATCGGATGTTCTTAAAAATATCTTTATTTTAATAGATTTTAGAAACCAATTGAGACGGTAAATGCACTTCTCGGCATATTGTAATCTGATAATAAAGACATCGGATAGTAGCTGTAGGCTACTCTAGCACGGAAAAGATAGAGGAATTGCAAAATGCTACCAGTTGTCCATCCGGTTTGAAAACGGTTAATTTTATCATACGGATATCTATCTAATTTAGATTTTACAATCATTTCAAATGTGGGTCCGGTATATAAATTTAAGCTGAAACCACTAGTCTTAAAGACTTGATATCCTGCATATAAAGGCACTGAAAATGAGGTGGTTCTTAAATAGGAATTACTTTCATCCATTCCATATCTACCGTTTGAATATAGTGTGTACTTACTCCAATTGATATTTATTCCACCATAAACATAAACCTTTGGAAACGTTTCAAAATGATAATAATAGCCACTTCCTATAAAAATATTCCGCCAGCGATAATCTTGCGTGCGGTATACATCCCAGCCGAAATTAAAGTTACGCCAAAGCTGCCTGCCAAGATCAGCTTGTGCCGAAAGAGTTAGTGAACTAAGTAGTATCGCAATTGATAAAAGTAGTTTTCTCATAATGCAATCAAATATTAATTAGTTTATATGAGTTTATTAAACAAATACCGTGCAAAAAAGCTGGAAGTACGAAGTCGGAAGTAGAGTAAAAAATAGTGTTTAGTAAATAGTAATATAAAAGTAGCAGCTAATTCAAAATTAGCTGCTACTTACATTTTGTATTTATACAAAATTACCAAGTTTGGTAACCGAAATTTTCATAACACCTAAATATTTTTACGTGTTGTTTTAAATGTGTACTTTCTGATACTGTTATTTTTGTTGATGATTGAAATGAAAAGAAATCAGAATATTTAAAGAAAACCCAAATAACATAGTTACCATCAGGCACATTTTCAAAAGTCATTATTGGGTCAATACTTGAAAATTCCTCTTTTAAGGAAGTACCATCTTTGAAGTATAGTTTTTGGTCTGTACGAATATTTGTTGTTGTCTTTTCGTAATCAATTTCCTTTCCGTTGTCTTTAAAGATGAATGTTACCGTTTTCATTTGTCCTACATAAGTAGGCTCATCGTTAGCACTCCACTTTTCTTTTATATCCACAAAGAAAGAATGTTCTGTTATAGGTTCATCTTTTTTACAGGCAAACATTGCCAATACGATTAGTATTAATGATAGCTTTTTCATCTAAGATTTTTTATAAAAATTATTTCATAAATAACTTCTTTATTCTTGAATAAAATAATTTATTACAAAGAAGATGCGTATTTAGATTTTGTAAATAAAATTCTATTAGTTTTACTCGAATATTCTTCTAAAACAACAACTCCAAAAGGTGCATTAAACTGATATTTATAACCTTCAAAACCTGTAAAATCAGGTTTTAATTTCGTAGTTGTGTATTCCCCGTACTTTTTATTTAGAAACTCAAGAGCCACATCGGTAGTTCTTATGTTAGTTCTTGTATATATACATATCACAACTTCTAACGTCTTATTTGTATTATAAAATCCATAATTAACTTCATCAAGAAAATCATCATCGGTGTATTTAAGACCACCATCGCCTTTGTCTTCCCATGGATATGCTAGATAAACTATCTCAGAAGGATCTGTGTCATTAACCAAAGTGCGTGTTTCTTTTTCTTTTACTTGTTTTTTAGTTAAACTCCAATCTGTAAGTGGCAACTTAAACAATTCAGGGATAGCTTCGTCTTTTTTTTCTTTTTCACAAGAAATTAAGGCTATTAAAACCAAGATAAACAATGTTTTTCTCATAGATACAAAAAATTTAATCATTATTAATTCATTTAAGAAATTGTTTTTGACATTGTAAAAATAGCGTTTTATTTCGATAATTCAAAGAATGAGAAACTTTTTCTTTCAGAAAAAGTAGTAATAATTCTCTATTAACTTTTCTCTATCAATTTCAATTGTATCCTACGTCTTCCCAAATCAACTTCTAGCACTCGTACTCGTACGTGTTGATGCAGAGAAACTTCGTTGGCGGGATTGCTGACAAAGTGGTCGGCAAGGTTGGAAATGTGGATTAAGCCGTTTTCTTTGATGCCGATATCGCAGAATGCACCGAAATTGGTTACGTTGGTAATAATTCCGGGTAGATCCATCCCTTCTCGCAGGTCGTTGATATCTTTTACATTCGGGTCAAATTCAAAGACTTTAATAATGGAACGCGGATCACGGCCGGGTTTTTCCAACTCGTCGAGAATGTCGTTTAACGTAGGTAATCCCACGGTTTCTGTTACATATTTAGTTAAATCAACTTTATTTCTAAGTTCCGTATTTCCAATCAGTTCATCAATGCTTTTTCCGGCATCTTTGGCTATTTCCTGAACAATGGGATAGCTTTCCGGGTGAACGGCAGAATTATCAAGCGGGTTATCACCATCTGAAATTCGCAAGAAACCTGCACACTGCTCGAAGGTTTTTGCACCTAATTTTGAAACTTTCATCAGTTCTTTTCGGTTACTAAATGCTCCATTTTCAGCACGATAGTCCACAATATTTTGTGCAATTTGTGAACCGACACCCGAAACGTAGGTAAGCAAGTGTTTACTTGCCGTATTCAGATTCACTCCTACCCTATTTACTGCATTTTCCACGGTTTGGTCAAGTGCATTTTTTAGTTTGGTTTGATCCACATCGTGCTGATATTGTCCCACACCGATAGATTTCGGGTCAATTTTTACCAACTCAGCCAACGGGTCCATCAGTCGCCTTCCGATAGAAACTGCACCACGCACTGTAACGTCGTATTCGGGGAATTCTTCACGAGCAATTTTGGATGCGGAATAGATAGATGCACCGTTTTCACTTACTACAAAGACCTGAACTTTGCGGTCGTAGCGAATATTTTGGATAAAACGTTCCGTTTCACGACTTGCGGTTCCATTTCCAATAGCAATAGCCTGAATATCATAAGCTTCAACCATTTTTTGGATTTTGCGAGCAGCCTGCGAATGCTCCTTTTGCGGTGGGTGGGGATAGATATTCTCATTGTGTAGCAGGTTGCCTTGTGCATCTAAGCAGACCACCTTGCAACCGGTACGAAATCCGGGGTCAATTCCCAACACGCGTTTCTGTCCCAACGGCGGAGCAAGCAGTAATTGACGTAGATTTTCAGCAAAAACCCGAATAGCTTCTGCGTCGGCTTTCTCTTTGCTTTCTGCTGCAAATTCATTTTCGATAGATGGTTTTAATAATCGTTTGTAAGCATCTTCTACAGCTTCAACCACTTGCAAACCACTTTCGCTATCCGACTTTTGGAAAATACGTAATAATCGCTCGATACATTTATCATCTTCGGGTGAAATGGAAACTCGCAGAAAACCTTCCGTTTCGCCTCTACGCATAGCTAAAAGACGGTGTGATGAGATTTTTGAAAGCTTTACAGACGTATCAAAATAATCTCTGAAATTTTGCGCTTCCTCTTCTTTGCCTTTGATGATTTTGGAAGAAATTTCAGCTTCTCGCAAGAAAATGGAACGAATGGCATTTCGTGCTGTTTCGCTTTCGTTTACCCATTCGGCAATAATATCTCGTGAACCTTTTAGCGCATCTTCTTCTGTTTCAACCTGCTCATTGATAAAGGGTTTGGCAGAATTTAGCACATTATCTGACTTCTGTGACATCAGAATTTTTGCTAAAGGTTCTAAGCCTTTCTCACGAGCAATTTCTGCACGTGTTCGCTTTTTTGGTTTATAAGGTAGGTAGATATCCTCTAATTCCGTAGCATTCCAACAGCTATCTATCCGCTCACGAAGTTCATCGGTCAGTTTTTCCTGTTCTTCAATCGATTTTAAGATGGTTTCTTTTCGTTTGCTGAGTTCCACGAGTTTGTCGTGCTGCTCTTTCAAATCAGCAATTTGCACTTCGTCGAGACCGCCAGTGGCTTCTTTACGATAGCGACTAACGAATGGAATAGTTGCACCCTCGGCAAGTAAAGTCAGCGTATTGCGAATTTGACGGGGCGAAATCTGATTGGCATTAACCAAAAGAGTAATATGTTGTTCTTGTAGCATAAAATTAGACTGTTAGATGATGGGTGTATGATGTATGATGTATGATGTATGATGTATGATGGGTGTCTGTATTAACACGAAACCTGCATACGGTAGACAGGCGTGAAACTAGGAACATGAAACTTATAACTCAAGTTTTATAAGTGTTTGCATTATAGTATTTAGTTCTGCGTGTTGTATTTCATTATTGTATGTTTCAATAAAAGTGAGCGCATAGCCGTTGATAATGGTGGTGTAGAATTTTTGTGAAAATGTGAGATCCGGCTCTACTGTATTGACACGCATGGTGGAAAATTCTATGCCATTAATCGTTTCTACAGCTGTTGCTTTGTCGGGATATTCACGCTTTATTCCGGTGTTATCTAATGCTTTACGAGTAAGCATCAGGTAGTCGGTTCCGTTTTTTACACGGTCGCTTCCTTTCAGGTTTTCTGCTATTACGCTTAGATTGGTAAAAAATCCGACATCAAGCGTATCCGTTTCATTTTTCAATGCGGTAAGCAAATTAACGCTTGTCTGCTCTGCTTGCAAGTTTTTATCGGCACTTTCCTGCTCCATTAGGTTTTGGTTTTGTGCTTGTGGCAGAATTTCCCAATTAGCCGGAATTGTAATTTGAAAATTGAAAAATGTGTTGCTGTACACGTTATTTTCAACTTTTCCATAGTCAAAATTAGCCGGCTGACTGCCTTTTTTATTACAAGAAATGGCTGTAACAGCAAGTATTGTGATTAAAAATAGATGTTTTAGTTTCATAATCTTAATATTTGAGAGTTAGTTAAAAACAGTAGTTAACATAGAATATCTTGCATATATTCTCTTGGTTTCGAACACAGTAGAGAAAAACATCGAAGATGTTTTTTGACTATGTTTTCTTTTGCTTATGAGAAAATGAATATTATATAAAATTTAAATTACTGTTTTCTATGTTTTAAAAATTCAAAGACAAAATTAGTGATTTTTTTCGTAAATTTGTAGTTCACAAACTAAGAAACCATAAATGCGACTAAATTCGATATCCATACTGAATTATAAAAATATTGCACAGGCTGACCTGGAATTTCCTGCAAAAATTAACTGTTTTGTGGGGAATAACGGTATGGGAAAAACTAATTTGCTGGATGCAATATATTATCTTTCATTTTGCAAAAGTCATTCTAATTCTGTTGATAGTCAAAACATTAAACACGATGCTGACTTTTTAATGTTGCAAGGGAAGTATTCATTACGAGAGAATGAAGAAGAAATTTACTGCGGAATTAAACGAAGGCAGAAAAAGCAATTTAAGCGGAATAAAAAGGAATATCCACGACTTGCCGACCATATCGGATTGCTTCCTTTGGTGCTTATTTCGCCGAAAGATGACGGACTTATTGCCGAGGGCAGTGATGAACGCCGAAAGTTTATGGACGGCGTTATTTCGCAGTATAACAGTCAGTATCTGAATGCTTTAATGCAATATAATCATGCACTGAAACAGCGAAATGCCTTGCTGAAAAATGAAATGATGACCGATGCTACGCTTTTTGAGATTTGGGAAGAGCAGATGGTTATGTACGGAAATTATATTTATGGTGAGCGAAAGCAGTTTGTAGAGCGTTTTATACCGCTTTTTCAGCAGAATTACAGTTTTATTTCGGAAGATAAAGAGCTGGTCGGATTGGAATATAAATCGCAATTGCACGATGCTTCATTGGCTGAAAAACTTGTCAAAAATCGTGAGCGAGACCGCATTATCGGTTTCAGTATGAATGGAATACACAAAGATGACTTAGAAATGACGCTTGGTGAACATCCGATGAAGCGTGTAGGTTCGCAAGGACAAAATAAAACCTATCTGATTTCGCTGAAATTGGCACAATTCAGTTTTCTAAAACAAACGCATGGTGTAAAACCTATTCTTTTATTGGATGATATTTTTGACAAATTGGATGAAAAGCGGGTTACTAAAATCGTAGAACTTGTTGCCGGAGATGAGTTTGGGCAAATTTTTATTTCTGATAAAAGCAGTAAACATTGGGAAGAAATTTTGCCACGGATAAATCAAAGTTCCCGGATATTTAAGGTGGTGGATGGGGAGATAGTCTGAACTATGTCCCGATAGCTATTGGGAAGGGTGATTTATTTGATTAGGGTGATATTCGAAAGAAGATAGTTTTATAAATAAACTATCTTCTTTTGGTTGATTTTTGTGATTTTCCTTTTCCTCGTGTAGCATATTTTTTATTTTCCGGTTTTTCCTTATACCAAAAGAAATATTGCCTTTGAGCTAATTTTTCTTCTTTGGTGCGTGCTGTGTAAATCGGTTCCAATGTGTAAGGATGATAACCTGAATAGTAGATTTCTGTGGCAAGTGTCATAGGTGTAGGCGTGAAATCTTGCACTTGTTCCAATCGGAAATTGAGTTTTTTCGTAATATCAGCAAGCTCTGCCATATCTTGATTTCGGCAAGCCGGATGGCTCGAAATAAAATAGGGTATTAGTTGTTGATTTAAGCCTTCTTCCTTGTTTATTTGCTCAAAAATTTTGTTAAATTTGTAGAAATAGTTGAATGAAGGTTTACGCATCACGTTTAGCACACTGTCTGAAGTGTGTTCCGGTGCAACTTTCAACCTTCCTGAAACATGCTTACTGATAAGTTCACGAGTATATTCTTGTTGGCTTTCCGCTGTTTTTTTATCGTTTGTTTCAGCCAAAAGCATATCATAGCGAACACCGCTACCAATAAATGAACGTTTTATTCCCGGCAATTTATCCACGGAACGATAAATGTCAATCAGCGGTGTGTGGTCGAAATTCAGATTTTTACATACTTTCGGATGGATGCAAGATGGGCGTTTGCACTTCTCACAAATGCTTAAATCTTTGCCCTGCATGGCGTACATATTGGCAGAAGGACCACCTAAATCGCTTAGATTTCCTTTGAAGTCATCCGACTGAGCAATCTTTTTTATTTCGTCTAAAATTGACTGTTTACTTCTTGATACAATAAATTTTCCTTGATGAGCCGAAATGGTACAAAACGCACATCCACCGAAACAACCACGATGCAGATTGACCGAAAATTTAATCATTTCAAAAGCCGGAATCGGACGATTTTTGTATTTCGGATGTGGTTGGCGTGTGAAAGGCAATCGATAAGTTTCATCTAACTCTTCCGAACTCCACGGTGGATACATTGGGCTGATTATAACTTGCTTATCCCCTACTCTCTGAACTAATCGTGCACCGTTTATTCGGTTGCTTTCTTCTTCTACAATGCGGAAATTGGACGCATATTTTTTCTTGTCTTGCAGGCAGATTTCGTGAGAGATTAGCTCGATAGTTTTATAGCCCCCTAAATCCTCGCCCCTATCGTTCTTCGGACACTTTCCCCCACCGGAGAAAGAATAAGGATTGTTTTTATTTAATGGGGACTTAACCACAGGGATTTCAGACGACAAAAACGCCGTTTGTGGTATTTCGGTAATTTCGCTGATTTTTCTTCCTTTTCGTATTTCAGCGAGAATGGCTTTTAATGGTTTTTCTCCCATTCCATAGACTAGTAAATCAGCTTTGCTATCTACTAAAATACTCGGCATCAGTTTATCCGACCAATAATCGTAGTGCGTAACCCGACGCAACGACGCTTCAATTCCACCAATCAGAATCGGCACATCGGGATAGAGTTTTTTCAGGATATTGCAGTAGGTAATTGTCGCATAATCAGGGCGTTTGTGGGCTTCTCCTCCTGCCGTGTAAGCATCATCAGACCGAAGTCGTTTGTTGGCAGTGTAATGATTAACCATGCTGTCCATATTTCCTGCCGTAACAGCAAAAAACAGGCGTGGCACACCGAACTTCTTAAAATCACGTAAATCATCTTGCCAATTAGGCTGTGGTACGATTGCCACTCGTAAACCTTCCGCTTCCATTACCCGACCGATTACCGCCGAACCAAACGAAGGATGGTCTACGTAAGCATCGCCGCTGAAAAGAACCACATCGACTTCATCCCATCCATGAAGTTTAAGCTCTTTAACGGTAGTTGGCAGAAAATCGGTAAGTTGAAACATGTTATTGTTAGGTGTTTGGTGTGTGATGTCGGATGTTTTCGATGCAAAGATAGTGATTCTGTGTGGTTTGTGGAAAAACGGACAATTTATAATTAGTTTGCACGGTAAAATTTCATCAAAAATTCTTATTTATATAGGGTATTCAGATATTTTTTATTTAACTTTGGTGAAAAATTAACAACTTAAAAACTAATATTTTTTTATATGGAATTTTTTCAAGAACTTGAACCTCTGCTACGGGCATTTTGGTTTATTGCCATTCCTGTAAGCGTTATTTTTATTATCCAAACTATCATGACTTTTGTAGGTGGTGATGCAATGGACGGTGTAAACGTTGATTTTGATGGTGATTTAGGACATACGGAAGCACCATTTCAATTGTTTTCGTTACGAAATTTAATCAACTTTCTGCTTGGCTTTAGCTGGTCGGGAATTGCATTTTATGAAACAATAAGCAATAGAACACTTCTTTTTGTGGTTGCTATTCTGGTGGGAATTGCTTTTGTGGCTATTTTCTTTTTGATTATAAAGCAACTAATGAAACTTGCCGAAGAAAATTCCTTTAAAATGGAAGAAGCACTCGGAAAAACAGCCGAAGTTTATTTGACTATTCCCGCGAGTAAATCGGGAAAAGGAAAAGTTTTGCTTAGCGTAAAAGGCTCAGTAAGAGAACTTGAAGCAATGACAGAGCAAGATGAGTCCATCGCTTCGCACAGTGTAGTGAAAGTGGTAAAAATTGAAAATAGTAATATCCTGATGGTTGAGAAGGTTTAGAAAAAGTTGGATGTCGGGTGTCGGATGAATGATGTTTGGTTGTTTCAAAACTACATACAACTAACTACCATCTACCGTCTTCTATCGCCCATCTCCTATATTTTATCTTTCATATTTTATTCAAATTAATTATAACTTAAAAATAAAATAAATCATTATGTCCTCTTTATTATTAATTGTGATTTTGGCTGTGGTTATTTTTGTAACCGTTTTAGCCTTAGTTTCACGCTTTAAGCGTTGTCCTTCGGACAAAATCCTTGTAGTTTACGGTCGTACGGGTGGTACGTCGGCTAAATGTATTCATGGTGGTGGTGCGTTTATTTGGCCTGTGATACAGGATTTTGCGTACTTGGATTTAAAGCCTTTATCTATTGAAGCCAATTTGACCAATGCACTGAGCCGTCAGAATATTCGTGTGGATGTTCCTTCTCGCTTTACCATCGCTATTTCCACCGAATCGGAAACGATGAATACAGCGGCTGAGAGATTACTTGGATTAACTCCTGATAAAATCAAAGAATTGGCGTCTGATATTCTTTTTGGTCAATTACGTTTGGTAATTGCCACAATGACCATCGAAGAGATTAACTCTGACCGTGATAAATTCTTGGAAGCTATTTCCAAAGTGGTTGATAACGAGCTTCGTAAAGTTGGTTTGAAACTGATTAACGTAAACGTAACCGACATTAAAGATGAAAGCGGTTATATTGAAGCACTTGGAAAAGAAGCGGCTGCCAAAGCCATTAACGAAGCGAAAATCTCTGTAGCAGAGCAAGAAAAAATCGGGGAAACAGGTAAAGCACTTGCCGATAAAGACCGTGAAATTAATATTGCAACGGCAATGAAAGACGAGTTAATTGGAAAGGCAGAGGCTGATAAACTGACTCGTATTAAAACTTCTGAAGCCAACGCGATTGCGGTTGAAGGTGAGAATACGGCGAAAATTACCATAGCACAATCGGATGCTGCTCGTCGTGAGAAAGAAGCTGAAGCGCAAAGACTTGCCACTGCAGCCGAAAAAGTTCAAGAAGCGAAAGCAATGGAAGAAGCCTATCGTGCACAACAAATTGCCGAAGATGCTCGTGCCGAACGTGAACGAGCAACAGAAACTGCTAATATCGTAGTTCCTGCTGAAATTGCAAAACAAAAAGTGGTCATTGAGGCAGAAGCTGAAGCTGAACGAATTCGTGTACAAGCTAAAGGGGAAGCTGATGCTATTTTTGCTAAAATGGATGCAGAAGCTCGAGGTCTTTATGCTATATTGACTAAACAAGCACAAGGTTACGGTGATGTGGTAAAAGCAGCGGGTGGAAATCCGGATAAAGCATATCAATTGCTGATGATTGAGAAATTGCCGGAACTGGTTAAAACGCAAGTTGAAGCGGTTAAAAATCTTAAAATTGATAAAGTTACTGTTTGGGATAGCGGAAGCAATATGGACGGCAAAACATCAACCGCCAACTTTATGTCCGGTTTACTGAAAACCATTCCCCCACTCGATGATTTGTTCAAATCTGCTGGAATGAATCTGCCTTCTTATCTGAAAGGTAATGAGGTAGTAGAAACGGTATCAAAAGAAGTAACTGATGTGGAAGAAAAACTGAAAGATTCGGAAGTAGAAAAGAAAGAAAAAGATACGAAAAAGTAATTTATAGTTTTTTGAAAACAGAGAAGTGAGTAATAGCCAGACAGTTTTGTTTGGCTATTATTTTGTCTTAAAATTCATTATATTTGCATACAAACTTAAAAACAAATCATATGACTATTTATCTAGTTACAGAGGCTACGCCAAAACTTGCCGAAGCATTTCTGCGATTAATTCCGCAGCTTAATCTCACATCTCGTATTCCCAATCAGCAGGAATTGCAAGAAGTTATTGAAACAGAGAATACTTATCTGTTTGTAGGCGAGGAAAATGGTAAGATTATCGGCACTATTTCACTTGTTTTTTACAGAATACCAACCGGCGACAAAGCTTGGATTGAGGATGTGATAGTAGATGAAAGCACTCGTGGCAAAGGTTATGGGAATAAACTTATGCAACACGCCATTGATTTTGCTAAATCAAAAGGAATTCTGAAAGTAAATTTAACTTCCAATCCAACTCGAATTGCAGCCAATAAAATGTATCAAAAACTCGGTTTTGAGTTGTATATAACTAATATGTATCGCTTGGATTTGGGAAAGTAAAATGTAAATACTTGGTTCGTCGATAGTTGATAGTGTTTTTGTCTAGCAGAGTTGATATTAGTTTGTTTTTGGGGCAAATTGTAACAAAATCTTAACAGGATTATTTTCTTAATGCCACACCAAACCTTTAACTTTACAAGTTAAAAGAGAATTTATTTTTGTATAAAACCTGTCTTTCATCTCTTTTTTAGATAAACAATTGTTTTAATAATTGATTCTTTAAGTGGAAAAAGACATAGAACAACTATCAAATAATCAACAATCACGTAAAATAAGAGTAGCTTTTTTTGCGGATATTTTAACGAAAGATTTTGATGGAGCAATAAAAACAATGTATCAACTTATCAATCGGATTCCGAGCGATAAGTTTGAATACATGTTTTTTTGTGGTGTTCCACCTACACATTCGTTTTATCATAAAATAGTAAAAGTCCCTGCGGTAACTATTCCGGTCAACGCTTCTTACAAAATTTCGTTGCCTTCATTAGCAAAAATTAAGTTGCAGAACACTTTATCGGAGTTTAATCCCGATGTAATTCATATTTCCACGCCTTCCCTACTTGGTTTTTGGGGGTTGAAATATGCCAAAGAAAACTGCATTCCGGTGCTTTCCATTTATCACACACACTATATATCCTATGTACCTTATTATTTCAAATGGGTACCTTGCCTGATTAAACCTTTTGAAAATTTGGCAATTAAACTGAGTCGAAAATTTTATAATAAGTGCAATATTGTTTATGTACCTACATCGGTAATAATTCAAGAGCTTGTCGGTTACGGAATAGATGAAAAATTGCTTAAACAGTGGCACAGAGGACTTGATTTGAACACTTTTAATCCCGAAGGAGCTGATAAAAACTACATCCGAAATATAACGGGAAATGATAAACCGTGCTTGCTTTATGCTTCACGAATTGTGTGGGAAAAAAACATCGAAACACTTTTTGAGATTTACGATGAAATTATCGCTCAAGGGATAGATGTAAACTTTATTGTGGCAGGTAGTGGCGTGGCTGAACCTGATGCACGAAGACGAATGCCTAAAGCTCACTTTTTAGGCTATTTGTCGCACGACGAGTTGGGAAAATTATACGCATCTACTGATATATTTGTATTTCCTTCTATTTCAGAATCGTACGGAAATGTGGTTGCAGAAGCTACGGCTTGCGGATGTATTCCCGTAATAGCACGCGGTGGTGGTTCACAAGCCTTGGTAAAAGATGGAGAAACGGGGTTTTTGTGTGAACCAAACAACGCCAAAGATTATGTAAGTAAAATCAAGTTATTGTTGAACAATTCCGACTTACAACAAAAAATGCAGGATGAAGCGAGAAAATATGTAGAACTATTTCGTTGGGAAAACTTAACAAACGAGTATTTTAACGATATAGCAATGCTTGCTCAATAGCGAAATCATGAAACAGGTCAAAAATGAAGCTTATTGCCTTTTTAAGAAAATACAAAAAACACATTATTGCACTATTATTAGTATTTGTACTGATATTGGTCGGAAAGTTCATTTCTAAAGTGGACTTTAAAGAACTAGGCAACTATCTGATACAAATGCCGGAAATGTTTGTAGGTGTACTTGTGGCTTCTTTTTTGGCATATACAGCATCCACCATTGCATGGAAATTAATATTGGGCGAAGAAAGTAAAAAGTTAGGTTTTATAAACTTATTTATGATTAAACACGTAGGCGAAATTCTTACAACATTTAATCCTACGGGAATTATAGCGGGTGAAGGCATAAAAGCAGTATATCTACGCAAATATGATGTGGACACCCGATACAGCGTAAGTTCCATAGCGATGATTCGTATTTTACTTATGGTATCGGGAGTTTTTCTTATGCTTATTTCAGGGGTTTATCTGATTGCTGTAAAAGCAGGCGACAGTTCAAAACTACTTTATGTCATTATTACGGTAGTGCTAACAGCTGTTTTTAGCTATTTTTTGATGGTTTACTTATTAAATCCCAAACTCTATTTAGGAAAAACAGTAGAATACATTTCAAAAAAGAAAAGTTGGTCATTTTTAACCGATAAAGTTATTTCATCGGCATACGAAATAAATAAAATTTCATCGAACTTCTTTATGGCGAACAAAGTACGCTTTATTGTTGCTTTTTTGTTATGTATGTTGCATTGGATTTTTCTTGCGGTGGAATTTTACATTATTTTCAACATATTAGGATTGAATGTGTCCGTAATAGACTCAATAGCAGTGCAAATGGGAGTAATTCTTTTCATAACCTTGGGAGCTGTAGTTCCGGGACAAATAGGAATAGAAGAGTACGGAAATAAAGTAATGTTCGATGCCATCGGGATTCAAAGCAACGAAGTGTGGTTTGTAGCTACACTTATGCGTCGCGCTCGATTAGTTTTTTGGTTGCTTGTAGCGGGAATATTTATGCTTTTTATTTCCAAAACAAGCAATATGAAATTTAAATCCCCCCAATAGTGAACGAAAACCCGATTAGTTCCTAAAAAACATCTTTGATTAATACACTATCAGCAGGCGATATAGGCGGCTGAGTTGTTACCACCGAAATTAATTTTCCTAAATTTAAGTTTATTTAACATTGTCAATGTAGCGTTTCGTTACTTTTTTCCATCATATATATAAAGGGCTTTTTGTTTTATGTTTCCCATCGAAATTAATTTAATGCTAACAAGCTTTGATATAAACAATCAGTTAAAAACTTAATAATACATAATATATGAAACGGACAATTAGTATAATTACAATTTTATCTGCAATTTTATTTACAAGTTGCATGAAGATAAATGAACCTTACTTGGAAAACTTCAAAATGACCACGGCGATTTCCGTATTTGTAAATGATGGAAAAGTGGGCGTTACAACTTTGAAGAATGAAAACAACTACATTAGTACAGAGTATTGGATTGACAGTACAAAATCAACAGCAGCAGAGCTACAAAAACTTCTTCCGAAAGGTGCTTCGTACAGAACTTCCATTGACAATTATTATTTGGCAACTACCGTATTTAGAAAAATGGATAGTTCGTTAGTTGAATATAAATTCTTACGTCAATACTCTTTAGAACCTGCTAGTCAGTTGTTTTACTTTAAAGACGGCGAGCGTATTAGCATGGATACAATGGCTTTGGGTGCAATTCAATATGTTTATGCAGGAAAAGATGATGTTGTTGCCGGATTTTATGCAAGAAGAGATTACTTTGAGTCAGGTGTTGTGTTTGTACCGGCTATACCGTTTTATCGGGACGGAAAAAATAAGCCTGTTGAATTGCCGATGCCTTCTTCTACGCCATTCTATTTTCAAGGTACAAGCTGCATTCACAAATCCGGTGATAATGTGTATGTGGGTGGAAATATGAATTTCCCAATGTATTGGAAAAATACGGATGTAGTTAAACTTTCTGATAAATACGGTCTGGTAAATCAAATTCAGACGCAAGGAAGTGATGTCTATGCAGTTGGATATTACAACAAAAACAACTCAAGAGGTACCGGACATACTGCGTGTTATTGGCTTAATGGTAAGCTGATTGAGCTGGAAGATAATGCCATTGCTTACAGTATATTTTTAGTAGGTAAAGATGTCTATGTAGCAGGTGCGGTAGGCAAATACGATGCTGAATATAAGGCTTGTTATTGGAAAAACGGAAAAAGATATATGTTGCCTAATTAGGTGATTTTTTCAACAAAATAAATATAAAATATCTAACTTATAAAACTTATAATCATGAAAAAACTATTATCACTACTTGTTGTTCTTGCGCTTTTTGTAAGTTGCAAAAACGAAGTTAATCCACCCGTAGAAGATGCTCAGCCAATAAAACTGACAGCCGTTCAGAAACAAAAGGTTGTGCAAGATAATGACTTTGCTTTTGAGTTGATGAAGCAAGTTTTAGCCGAAACAGACGAAAGTAACGTTTTTATTTCGCCATTAAGCGTAAGTATTGCACTTGGAATGACTTGGAACGGTGCCATTGGCGATACAAAAACAGAAATGGAAAAAACGTTGAAAATGAACGGTATGTCTGTAAATGAAATTAACGAATACTACAAACTAATGCAGACTACCCTACCTGGCATTGACCCATTAACAAAACTTTCTATCGCCAATTCCATTTGGTATCGCGACATATTTGATGTTAAACCTGATTTTTTGCAAATCAACAAAGATTATTTCAATGCCGAAGTTTCATCTCTTGACTTCGATAGTCCTGATGCACCGGGAATTATCAACAAATGGTGTAGCGACAAAACCAATGGCTTAATCCCAAAAGTAATCGAGAAAATAAAAGATGAACATGTTATGTTTCTTATTAATGCCATCTATTTCAAAGGAATCTGGGTGAAGCAGTTTAAAAAAGACGATACGTGTGAAGGCGATTTTATCAATGAACAGAACCAAAGTGTAAAGGTAAACTTTATGAATATGACCGATACGTTCGCCTATGCCGAAGATGAGTATGCACAGTATTTGGAAATGCCTTACGGTAATAAAGCATTTTCTATGACAGTTATTCTGCCTAAAAAATCAGACAGTTTCAGCGGTTTGACATCGGATAGATTTAATAAAGTTTTAGAAAAAATGACCAATGAAGAAGTAGCCGTAATGCTTCCGAGGTTTAAAGTAAAAAACAAATTCCAGTTAAAACCTATGCTGCAAGCTATGGGAATGCAGAAAGCTTTCATACGAATAGCTGAGTTTGATGGAATGTCTAACCTTAAACCTCTTTATATTGATTTTGTGCAGCATGATACTTATGTAGAAGTAACCGAAGAAGGTACAGAAGCAGCAGCAGTAACTACTGTTGCAATGCAAACAGAATCACTATCGAGCCGGCCCTATTTTATTGCAAATAAGCCTTTTGCATTTGTAATTAAAGAAAAAAGCACAGGCATTATCCTATTTATGGGAAAAATGGGAAGTGTAGAGAAGTTCTAATTTTTGAAAAAAGGTATTTAACTTAACGTGAGTTCGATATAATTTTTAAAATAATTGAAGCTGATTAGAATCAACTTTTTCAACATTTATCGAAGGCTTTTTGGGTAAAAAGCTATATGCAAGTAAGCCTGCAACCATATTTGTTATAAAATTCGTAAAAGAGCGATGCC
>DUQG01000063.1 GCA_012837935.1 Bacteroidales bacterium | reverse complement strand
TATATTCCACTGAAGTACCCAAGTCGAGGTGTTTCAGTGACCCCCAGTATTGAAAGGCTGACCACTTAATAATCTTTACCGAAGGGGAGAAAGTTATACTTTCCAGACCCTCCAGGTCTTTGTCGTAATAATCTCTGCCAAAGGCTTGTTCCCCGATACTTACGCCACCTACCTGTAGGGTTCTCACTTTTGTAATGCCGTAGAATGCCCTATTTCCTATCCGTAACTTGGTATTACCGTTGAACTCTATGGTTTCCAACTCCAAACAGCCGATAAAAGCCTCCGGACCTATACTGTCTGCCGTAGTGCTGATATCTACTTTGGTTATCTTTTCACAATTTAGGAAAGCGCGTTTGCCTACAGTGCCGGTAACCTGTATGTCAGAGGTCAGAGCAGTACATCCGTCGAAAGCCCTTTCGCCAATCTCTTGGTTGCTGATGGAGCCGAGTCCTATGGTTTCTAATGCAGTACAACCCTGAAAAGCTTCGGATTTAATTTCCTTCACACTGGTAAAGGTAACATTTTTCAGTGCCGTACAATCTTTGAATGCACTTTCCCCAATCTTTTCCACCCCACTACAACCGGTTACACTCATCATTCCCGTGAAACTTCTGAAAGCACCTGCACTAATTTCTTTTACATTACTCGGTATATATACACCGGTAACGCTTGAGTTTTCAAAACGGTAGTGGCTTGCTACCTTGGTAACGGGAAGTGTCTTCTCTTTGTAGTCGTATATGGGATTGTTATCTTCGTCGTAACCTGTAATCTTCCGAAGTTTAAAGGTTACATTGTTTTTGAAGGTTACGTTACCGGAATAATCGTCGTATATACATGCCTCCGCTTCTTTCCACTCTTTATCTTGACGGTAAAACGCACCGTTTGCTTTGTCGGTATTCCCTTCGTAGAGTTGATAGCCATCATAAGTTTGTGCCGCTGCGCTTCCCATCCAGGCGAAAAGCAGGATTGCCAGAATAAAAAAAGTTTTTGTTTTCATGATAATTTAAGTTTTTAAGCCCCCCTAAATCACCCCAAGGGGGATTTGGAATACTGCTGTTAAGTTAATTTTGTATTTTAAGCCCCCTAAATTCCCCGCAGGGGTAGGGCTGTTAAGTTCTGCGTTTTGCATTAATTGCCACGCCTTTCAAGGCGTGGATTGTAGTTGTAATAATGCTTGGCTTTAGCCGAAATTTATTATAAACTTGGGCTAAAGCCCGGTATCTTACTTTCAGCTACCCACGACTTAAAAGTCGTGGTCGCTCGAACTTGTTCGCTTGTTTTACAAGAATTGAAAAATAGAACTTAACAGCCCTGCCCGCAGGGGGGACTTTTGGGATAGTGCTAAGTTGAATTATTTATATTTTGTCTAAAAGTCTTTTTGTCTAATAATTTTACTGTCTAATCATCTTAATGCCTTTTAAGATATACTTTTCCGTTTTGAATTACGATGCCTTTGTAGTTCTTACCTACTCGCTGTCCTGAAAGGTTGTACATAACTCCATCGGGATCGAAGTGGCTGTCCATTACAGAGTTGATACCTGTAGTAATATCTATAGTCCAGCCTTCCGGTACGTGCGATGCGTCTCTGATAGAGGTATCTAAGCCTTTAGTGCATACAAATGTACCGTCAGCCGAAACACCCTCTACCCAGTTCAATGTAGCATCAGTGGCATCTGTCCACGAAGTAAAGCTCACTTTAATGTAATTCAGCTTGCTACAGCCTTTGAACATATCCATATAACAGGTTTCTGCCAAGGTAGTAGCAGGCAGTTCGGGTGCTGTTTCCAACTCTGTACAGTCGCGGAACATCTTGTAATAGCAACTTTTCGTCAGAGTGGTGGCAGGAAGAGCAGGCGCTGTTTTCAAGCCCGTACAACCCTCGAACATGCCTTCATAGCAGTAATCTGCCAGCGTAGTAGCAGGCAACTCGGGTGCTGTTTCCAAGCTCGTACAATTCCAGAACATCCAGCAATAGCAGCCTTCAGCTAAGTTCATTGCCGGCAGTTCGGGTGCGGTAGTCAGTTTCGTACAGCCCTCAAACATCCTGTCGCAGCAGTGTCTCGCCATTTGAGTAGCCGACAGCTCGGGTGCTGTGGTCAGGCTTGTACAACCGGCGAACATGCCTTCATAACATTGTTCTTCCAGCGTGGCAGCAGGCAGCAAAGCAGGTGCTGTTTCCAAGCCCGTACAATTATAGAACATAAAGTTATAGCATCCCATAGCTAAGGTGGTGGCAGGCAGAGCAGGTGCTTTGGTCAGGCTTGTACAACCTTCAAACATATTTGCATAGCAGATTTCTGCCACTGTTTCGGCTGGTAGAGCGGGTGCAACAGTCAGTCCGGTGCAGCCCTTGAACATTTCCATATAGCATCCTTTAGCCAAAGTGGTGCCGGGCAATTCCGGTGCAGCAGTTAGTCCGGTACAGCCGTTGAACATATTAAAATAGCAACCCTCTGGCATGGCGGTAGCAGCTAATACCGGTGCTGTCGTTAATCCGGTACAGCCTCTGAACATATGAGCATAGCAGTAGTTTGTCAAGTCGGTTGCAGGCAACGCAGGTGCGGCGGTCAACTTGGTACAGTTCATAAACATTCCGTTGTAGCACCGTGGTTCAAGTGCAGTAGCAGGTAGCTCAGGTGCAACGGTGAGTCCTGTACAACCGGCGAACATTTGTGCGTAGCAGCGTGATGCCAGCGTTGTAGCAGGTAGTTCGGGTGCGGTGGTCAAGGCTTCACAGTTATAGAACAGCCTGAAGAAACAAGAGTCTTTTTCTGCCAACGAAGTGGTCGGACTATCACCGTCTGTAAGTGTCATCACATTGCCCGAAGCTTTTATTTTACCCGACATGACAAACGAAGCAAAATTCTTATTTCCGATTCCTTGGTAATTACCCTTGAAATAGACTTTTTCACCTACACCGAGAGCTATTTCCGTTCCGAAACTGTAGTCTTTCCATGTAGTACGGTCTGTGCTAGTCTGAATGTTAGCTGTAACACTTCCGGTTACATTTAGCATTACAGAACCTGCTTCCTCAGCAGTAAAGCAGAGGTAATCAATGTTGCTAACCGGAGTTTGATTAATAGTCCATCCTTCCGGTATGCGTGATGTGCTTCTGGTAATAGTATCTAAGCTCGCAGGGCAAACAAATGTGCCGGTAGCCGATACACCAGACACCCAGCCCGAAGTGGCATCGATGTCATCTGCCCATGAGGTAAAGTGTACTTTAAGGTAATTCAGCTTTTCACATCGAGCAAACATAGCTTGATAACACCAATCTGCCAGTGTAGTAGCCGGCAATTCCGGTGCTGTTTCCAAGCCCGTACAGTCCATAAACATCCCGCCATAGCATCCTTCAGCCAAGTTCATTGCCGGTAGTTCGGGAGCAGTAGTCAGTTTCGTACAACCTTCAAACATCCTGTCGTAACAGTGAACAGCCATTTGCGTAGCCGGTAATTCCGGTGCAGCGGTTAACCCCGTACAACCGGAGAATATAGCTACATAACAGAGATCTGCCAGTGTAGTGGCAGGTAGTGCAGGAGGTGTTTCCAGAGCCGTACAATCTTTGAACATGTTGGAGTAGCATGTTACTGCCAGCGTGGTAGCAAGCAGTTCAGGTGGAGTGGTCAAACCGGTACACCCTTTAAACATACTAGAATAGCATCCCGGTGCTAAGGTTTCGGCAGGCAGTGCAGGTGCAACAGTTAAGCCGGTGCAGTTCTCAAACATTTCTGCGTAGCAGTTTTTTGCCAGCGTGGTAGCAGGCAGTGTAGGTGCTGCAGTCAGTTTCGTACAGCCATCGAACATTTTTCTATAACAGTTTGTTGCCAATGTTTCGGCAGATAATGCAGGTGCGATTGTCAATTCCGTACATTGACGGAACATATAGTAATAGCAATGGTCTGCCAGTGTGGTTGCCGGCAGTGCAGGGGCTGTAGTCAATCCTTTACAGTCCTAAAACATATTTGTGTAGCAATAGGGTGCCAGGATGTCGGCAGGCAGTTCAGGTGCAGTGGTCAGACTGGTGCAACCGGCAAATAGACTGTTGAAACAATAGTCCTTGCCTTCCAACGAATTAGTCGGGTTATCTCCGTCTGTAAGTGTCATCACATTGCCCGAGGCACTTATTTTGCCGTACATTATAAATCTGGCATAAGTGTAGGTTCCTGTTCCTCGGTAATTGCCTTTGAAATAGACTTTTTCGCCTACCGCAAGAGGAATGTTTGTTTCGGATGTGTAGTCCGTCCAGTTGACACCGTCGGTACTGGTTTGAATATTGGCGGTGATACTTGTGTGTATCTTTAAACTAACAGAACCCGCTTCTTCGGCGGTAAAGCAGAGATAATCGGGAATACGCTCAACAGTCCATCCCGGCAGTACGTGCGATACATCCTTGATAGAGGTGTCCAAGCTCTCAGGACACACAAATGTGCCGGTAGGCGATACATTATCTACCCAGTTCGAGGTGGCATTGATGTCGTCTGCCCATGAGGTAAAGTACACCTTAAGGTTATCCAACTTGGTGCAGTTAATGAACATGATACGGTAGCAACTCGGCGCCAGCGTTGTGGCAGGCAGAACAGGAGCCTTAGTCAAATCCGAGCAGCCGCTGAACATGCCGAAGTAGCAGGCTGTAGCCAGATTTGTAGCAGGCAACTCCGGTGCGGTCGTTAAAGCAGTACATTCAATAAACATGGCTTGGTAGCAGGAGTCTGCCAGATTCGTAGCGGGAAGCTCCGGTGCAGTCGTTAAATCGGTGCAGTTACCAAACATGCCGTCATAGCAGTTCGGTGCCAGAGTCGTGGCGGGCAGAGCAGGCGCCTTAGTCAAACCTGTGCCGCTGAACATGATGCGGTAGCAGCTTTCAGCCAAAGTGGTGGCAGGCAGAGCAGGTGCTTCCGTCAAACTTGAGCAGCCGGCGAACATAAACCGGTAGCAGCTTTCAGTCAAAGTCTCAGCAGGAAGTTGAGCAGGTGCTTTAGTCAAACTTGTACAGCCGTTGAACATAGAGAAGTAGCAGTACGGTGCCAGTGTTGTGGCAGGCAGAGTAGGAGTCGCTGTCAGACTTGTGCACTCCAAAAACATCCCATTGTAGCAGTTTTCAGTTAAAGTCATGGCAGGCAGCTGGGAAGGAGCCTTATTCAGACTTGTGCAGCCAAAAAACATGGCTTGGTAGCAACTCGGTGCCAGAGTTGTGGCAGGTAGAGCAGGAGCCACCGTTAGACTCGTGCAGCCACGGAACATGGCTTGGTAGCAGTTCTGTGCCAGAGTCGTGGCAGGAAGTGCGGGTGCCTCAGTCAAACCGGTGCAGCCAGAGAACATTTGAGTGTAGCAGTAGTTAGCCAGAGTTGTGGCAGGCAGAGTAGGAGTCGCTGTCAGACTTGTGCACTCCAAAAACATCTCTTGGTAGCAGCTTTCAGTCAAAGTCATGGCAGGCAGCTGAGAAGGAGCCTTATTCAGACTCGTGCAGCCAAAGAACATTTGAGTGTAGCAACTCGGTGCCAGAGTTGTGGCAGGCAGAGCAGGAGCCACCGTTAGACTCGTGCAGCCGTTGAACATGGCTTGGTAGCAGTTCGGTGCCAGAGTCGTGGCAGGAAGTGCGGGTGCCTCAGTCAAACTCGTGCATTCAGAGAACATGAAAGTGTAGCAGAAGTTAGCCAGAGTTGTGGCAGGCAGAGCAGGAGCCTCCGTTAGACTCGTGCAACCGTTGAACATGCCGTAGTAGCAGTAGTTAGTCAGAGTTGTGGCAGGAAGTGCGGGAGCCTCAGTCAAACCGGTGCAGCCAGAGAACATCAAAGGGTAGCAGAGTGCAGCCAGAGTAGTGGCAGGCAGAGCAGGAGCCTCCGTTAGACCCGTGCAACCAGAGAACATACTGTAGTAGCAGTTCGGTGCCAGAGTCGTGGCAGGCAGAGCAGGCGCTGCCGTTAGACCCGTGCAGCCGGAGAACATGAAAATGTAGCATAAGTTAGCCAGATTCGTGGCAGGCAAAGCAGGAGCCTCCGTTAGACCCGTACAGTTGAGGAACATCTGCCGGTAGCAGCTCGGTGCCAAAGTCGTGGCAGGTAGTGTAGGTGCCTTGGTCAAGCCCGTACAGTCACGGAACATATTCATGTAGCAGAAGTCAGACAGAGTGGTGGCGGGCAGAGCAGGCGCCTCCGTTAAGCTCGTGCAATTATTGAATAGCCTGAAGAAACAATAGTCTTTGCCTTCCAACGAAGTGTCCGGATCATCACCGTCTATAAGTGTCATAATATTACCCGAGGCTTTTATCTTACCCGTCATTTCAAACGAAGCATAATTTTCGGTTCCCATTCCTTTGTAATCACCCTTAAAATAGACTTTCTCGCCTTCCGCAAGAGGAATGTCCGTACCAAATGTGTAGGGCGCCCAGGTAACACCGTCCGTACTGGTCTCAATAGCGGCGGTGATATTTCCGGTTACATTTAGCTTTATAGAACCCGCTTCTTCGGCGGTAAAGCAGAGATAATCAGCAGAGATTGTCCAGCCCGGCAGCACATGCGATCCATCCTCAATAGAGGTATCCAAATCCTTGGGACATACAAATGTGCCGGTATCCGATACATGCTCCACCCAGATCAAGGTAGCATTAATGTCATCTGCCCATGAGGTAAAGCGCACATTAAGGTAATTCAGATTGGTGCAACCGTTGAACATGCCGAAGTAGCAGTTCGATGCCAGAGTCGTAGCAGGTAGAATAGGCGCCTCCGTCAAACCGGTACAGCCAGAAAACATACTGTGGTAGCAGCCCTCGAACAGGTCCGTGGCAGGTAGCAGGGCAGGCGCCTCTATCAAACCGGTGCAGTTGCCGAACATGCTGTAGTAGCAGTAGTTAGCCAGAGTCGTGGCAGGTAGAGCAGGAGCCTCCGTTAGACCCGTACAGTTGGAGAACATGCCGTAGTAGCAGTTCGATGCCAAAGTCGTGGCAGGTAGAACAGGAGCCTCCGTTAGACCCGTACAGTTGAAGAACATGTATGCGTAGCAGTTGTAAGACAGAGTCGTGGCAGGCAGTTCAGGTGCTGTAGTCAGGTCGGCGCAGCCTTCAAATAAGCCATAGAAGCAATAGTCTTTGCCTTCCAACGAAGTGCCCGGATTATCACCGTCAGTAAGTGTCATAATATTACCGGATGCACTTATTTTACCTGAGAAATCAAACCTAGCATAATTATCGTGTCCCATTCCTTTGTAATCACCCTTAAAATAGACCTTCTCGCCTATAACACTGAGTTCTATGTTCGTACCCAACGTGTAGGGCAACCAGGTGGCACCACCGTCCCTACTGGTCTGGATATCGGCGGTAATACTTCCGATTGCATTTAGCACTATATAACTCGTATTTTCGTCGGTTTCGGCGGTAAAGCAGAGATAGTCAACACCGGTGCCCGGAGAAGGATGATTGACAGTCCAGCCCGGCGGCACATGCGAAGCATCACTGATAGAGGTATCCAAGCCCGTAGGACACACAAATGTACCGACTGACGGTACACCGATTACCCAGCCGGAGGTGGCATCAATGTCTTCTGCCCATGAAGTAAAGTTTACTTTAAGGTAATTGAGTTTATTACAGCCATTGAACATGTTGCTATAGCACTCTCTGACAAGCGTAGTGGCAGGAAGCTCCGGTCCCACCGTTAAATTCTCGCAGAAAGCAAACATGTAGGAGTAGCAATTTTTGAACAGATTGGTGGCAGGTAGCTTCGGTGCTTTTGTTAAACCGGTAAAGGCAAACATATCACGGTAGCAGCTATCAGCCAGATTCATAGCAGAAAGTTCAGGAGCTGTAGTCAAATTTTCGCATTGATAGAACATGCCATGATAGCAGTTCGGTGCCAGATTCGTAGCAGGCAGTGCAGGAGCTTGGGTCAAGCTGTTGCAACTGTGGAACATTTCGTCGTAACACTCTCTGACCAGATTTGTGGCAGGCAGAGCAGGTGCCTCCGTCAAACCGGAACTCCGAAACATTCCGGCGTAGCAACCATTTGCCAGATTCATAGCAGGTAGAGCAGGAGCACCTGTTAACCCGGAATCGGCAAACATGTAGGGGTAGCAGTAGTCAGCCAGATTTGTAGCAGGTAGAGCAGGTGCCTGAGTCAAACTTTTGCATCCGTAGAACATGCCTTGGTAGCAGAACGGTGCCAGCGTTGTTGCAGGAAGATCAGGTGCTTTCGTCAAACTCGTGCAGTTCATGAATAAACCAATGAAACAATAGTCTTTACCTTCCAACGAAAAGCCCGGAGCATCACCGTTTGTAAGTGTCATAATATTACCGGAGGCAGCTATCTTACCCGTCATTACAAACGAAGCAAAAGCGTCCATTCCCATTCCTTGGTAATTCCCCTTAAAATAGACTTTATCGCCTATTCCGGCGAGTTCAATCTTCGTATCAAATGCGTAGTCATTCCAAGTAGTACCGTTCGTACTGGTTTGGATAGTAGCGGTGATACTTCCGTTTACACTTAACATTACGGAAGAATTTGCTTCTTCGGCGGTAAAGCAGAGATAGTCAACGGCGTGTAAGCCGCGGGCTCCTACCATCATTAGGAGCATCAGGCATAGAAGCCTGAGATTGTAATTTTTGGACTTCATAATAATAGTTTTTTAGCCCCATCCCCTTGATGCTTCCCCTGCCCTTAGTCCCCAAAAGGGATAGTTATAGGGAAGGTTATGGAGATTTTAGGACTGTGAGTTAATTAATTGATTAGTTACTTATTTTGATTAGTTACTTAAAATAGCTGTTATTAATTATCCTATATTTTGACCGCTGACAAATCCGGCGGACATTGTCAGGATTAATCAGTATTCGGAAGTTTGTGCTGTTTTTTATATTTCTATCTAATAACCTTACAATCTAACTAACAATCTTATCATCTAGTCCGGTAATCTTACAATTTTAGAGTGTCTCTACGGTTTCCTATTCAAAAAGGTCATCTTTATCCAAGTTTTTTATCGAGTTTTTACGTGTGCAAAGGAAGAACACAAAGTGTATCAATACAAGTATTCCCCAGTAAATCAATATATTATATGTAATGGCTATATCTTCGTTTTTGGAACAAAACCCAAGTTTTATCCACAGCAATGTTATCGCACTGTGAACTAAATAGGTTGTAAAATGAAATCTGAATCCAATATCGTATATGGGTAAATACTTCTCGTCTTTATCTCCGAAATACCATCCTGCTCCAAACATAAGGAATCCGTAAAGTGCCGCCGAAACGGTAATAACGGCTACGGAGTCATTTTCTATTCCAAAGCTTAAAAAAAATCGGAAAATTATAGTTAATACGGTAACAGTTAACGCATACCATAATAAATAGGATGTAATGGTTCTCATTTATTATTTAGTTTTAAAATGTTTATAATTTCTTTTGAGAAAAAAAGCTTAATATTTCTATTCACAAATTGATTGAAAAGCTCCTGTCCCAGATCGGTCATATAATAATATTTTCGGTCGGGACCTTTGTTACCTTCTTGAAACTCATAAGACAGCACATCGACATGTTCGTATTTTCTTAATGCTCGATACAAGCTCTGCTCTTCACAGGTAATTGTGCCGTTCGATTTATCCTCTATAAAACTTTTAATCTCATCCACATATTTCTTGTTTTCTTGAAGTGCCATAAAAATCCAGAGCGTCAACTGTCCCTTTTTATAGGTATTTTCCCAAGAAAGCAATAAGTCATCCAGTATTTTATTTTTTTTCATCACTACCTTATTTGTATTAAACCATCTGCATAATACAAATATAATAACTGTTTTATTTCTATACGTATATTTTAAGTTATTTTAACAATAAATTTTAGTTATTTTTTAAATGTATATCCTCCGGCTAATATTAAAGTCAGTTCGAAATAAAGAAATCAATAGCGATATGGCGTAAGATGTTGATTGTGAAGCTAATAGGGTTTTGTTATATCGAACTCACGTTATTTTAGGTTTCTCCGTAGGAGATATATATCAATAGAACACAAATAATTAAGGTAAACCTTTCCCGTAGGGAATTGACAACAAACAACAGCAGAAACACAGCAAAATAACGTTTATTCCCTACGGGAAATTATTATTAGGTGTACACATCCTTCTATTGATATTAATTCCCTACGGGAAAATATCTACAAAAAATCACTATTGACCGACTAAATAATTGTCCGTAGGACAAAACCGTAAATAATCCGCCAAAGGACGGACAGGCACCCCAGATTTATCTGGGGGATTAGGCAATACACCTTAACGAAACTCTATAAGAGTTTTCCATAACGCAAGCAATTTGCATTACAGCAAAATATTTTTGTCGGTCGGTAGTGATTATTTTACATAAGTTTGGGCTAAAGCCCGGCAACTTCACTTTCAAGCTATCCACGACTTAAAAGTCGTGGCAACTGAAAAAAGTATCAGGTAAAAAGACATTGCCGTTTCAATCGACATTGTCTGTAAGCTCTATGTATTTTTAAGCACAATGCGGTTTATAACCGTAATGCGCTTTGTTATTATTTTACACTATTGTCCGATAAAAAATTGTCCGTAGGACAAAACCATAAATAATCCGCCAAAGGACGGACAGGCACCCCAGATTTATCTGGGGGATTAGGCAATACACCTTAACGAAACTCTATAAGAGTTTTCCATAACGCAAGCAGGGAAACACTTACAGTGTTTATATCGTTCTTTCATTGCATTCCCCCAATTAAAATTGGGGGTTATGCACAGAAAACTTCTACGAAGTTCAAAAAGCAACCTTGCAAATTGCTAAAACATTTCAAATGGCTTGTTATAAATGATTTACGTTATTGCAAAATGTTTTAATCGGACAACAATGGTCAAAAATCAAAGCTTACTAAAAATATTTACTGAAATCATCTTGACTTTCATAATAACACAAAAAACAGCCATTTAACTACGAATAATGCAAATTTTATTAGAAATAAAAACGAGTTTTTATCAATTAAATTGATTTTTTAAGTAAAAAGTAATAAGTCGAGACGAACTCAACAAGAAATCAATCTCAATGGAATTATGACAACCCATAAATTCCAAGCTTATTGACCTTGTTTTCAAATTCCATATAAATGATTATTTTTGTAACAATAAGAAACGGATAAGAAATTAAACTTATGGAAACAAATAAATCAAAACGAATATCTCCGGCGTTTATCAAGCAGTTAGATGAAAATGAAATTTTTGTTTTCGGCAGCAATTTAGCCGGAATGCACGGCGGCGGTGCAGCTAAAATAGCATATGCCAGCTTTGGTGCCGTATGGGGTGAAGGAGTGGGACTTTATGGCAAAACTTATGCTATCCCTACCATGCACGGCGGTTTGGATGTCATCAAACCTTATGTGGATGATTTTATTGAATTTGCTCGTACACATCCTGAAATGAAGTTCCTTGTAACACGAGTTGGGTGCGGTATAGCAGGTTTTCGTGATGAAGAGATGGCACCGCTTTTCAAAAAAGCAGCAGAACTTGAAAATGTATATCTACCGGAAGTTTGGTGGGTAATTATTTCATAAGCCTTCGGCGTTATTTGCTTCGCATTATTTAGTAGTTATTTGAGCTTCGCTCGTTATTAGTCCGCCTAACAGCGGACGTTATTAAAGTTATTGCGTTTTTAGCTCTTAAAAAATCCCGAACATGAATGCTCAGGATTTTTGATTTATTAAGTTTTGAAACATATTAATCTGCAAAATTTTCCCACTTCGTATCCATCATATTGCCTGTTTTTGCAAATGTGCGGTGCATACCAAAGCAAGCACCCAAATTAATCGGTGTATGTCCCGGACCGCAAAGTTTCAGGTAATCCCAAAGCATTTGTTTGTATTCGGGTGCTACGCAGTTTTCGATAATCAGCTCGGCACGCTTGCGAGGTGAAGTTCCACGCAAGTCAGCTACACCATGTTCGGTAATCAATACTTTCACTGAATGTTCTGAATGGTCGTTATGCGATACCATTGGAACGATAGCGCTGATTTTGCCGCCTTTGGCTGTGGATGGCGTAGTGAAAATAGAGAAATACGAGTTGCGGGTAAAGTCGCCGGAACCTCCGATTCCGTTCATCATTCTGCTGCCAAGTACGTGCGTACTGTTCACATTTCCAAAAATATCGGCTTCCAAAGCCGTATTGATAGAAATTAATCCTAATCGGCGTGCAATCTCCGGATTATTGGATAGTTCCTGCGGACGAAGCACCAACTTATCGCGGAAGAAATCCAAATCGGAATATATCTCTTTAAGCACTTCGGCTGAAACGGTTAATGAACAACCGCTGGCAAATTTCACTCTTCCTTGACGCATCAATTTGATTACGGAATCCTGAATTACTTCGGTGTACATTTCAAATGCCGGAATATCAGGATGCTCTCCTAAAGATGCCAAAAGTGCATTGGCGATATTTCCTACGCCGGATTGCAGCGGAACAAATTCTTTCGGAATTTTTCCTAATTTCAGTTCAGAAGCAAGGAAATTAGCTACATTTTCTCCGATTTTGGCGGTAACTTCATCCACCGGAGTAAAACCGCCCACTTCGTCAGGATTATTGCTTTCTACCACACAGATAATTTTCTTCGGGTCTATTTTAAGCGTAGCAATTCCTATTCTGTCCGATGCTTTATAGATAGGAATTTCACGACGATGCGGCGGATCATTTATTTCATAAATATCATGAAAACCTGCCAGTTCCTTTGGGTGGTAGCGATTTAATTCTAAAATAACGTAATCGGCAAGTCGTGCAATAGTAGGCGAAATTCCTACGGCAGTAGTCAGCACCACTTCGCCATTTTCATTAAAATCACACACTTCCAACACAGCGAATTTCGGTCTTTTCACAAATCCGTTTCGTAAGCTTTGTGCCAACGTGGAAAGATGCAGGTCGAAATAGTCTATTTCGCCGCTATTAAGTCCACTACGCATATCCTTATTGGATTGGTATGGCGAGCGACTGCTGACTGCTTTGGCTCTTGCCAATGCGCCATCCAGCGAATCTCCGGTAGATGCTCCGGTAAACACTCCGATTTTAAACTCTTTTCCTTGGCTGTGAAACTCTTCGGCACGTTTTGCCAATGCAGTAGGAACTACTTTTGGACTACCTGCAGCCGTAAAACCACTAAAACCTACCACATCGCCATGATTGATATAAGACGCAGCTTCTTCTGCTGTTACAAATTTGAAATTACTCATTATGTTATAGAACTAAATTTAGTAAAATTAAACGTGCAAATTTAAGTTTTTTAATTCAAATAAAAAAGGAATATCCCTATTCTTTAAGCTAAGAGGTATTTTTAGAAATAAATATGGTTATCCGTAATCATTCCTATTTTAGGTTTCTCCGTAGGAGATATATATCAATAGAACACAAATAATTAAGGAAAACCTTTCCCGTAGGGAATTGACAACAAACAGCAGCAGAAACACAGCAAAATAACGTTTATTCCCTACGGGAAATTATTAGGTGTACATATCCCCCACGATATCTATCGGGGTTGATATTAATTCCCTACGGGAAAATATCTACAAAAAATCTTAATTTCATTTAGGAACATATGCGGATATATATAAAAGTAAAATAGAAACTTCGCACTTATCATCTTTCGGCTTTTTTTCTTTTAAAAAACCTTATTTTTATAGGTAAAATCAGGATTTAATTACGATATTTGTAGTTTGAAGATGACTTTATTAAATAACTTAAGAACAGATACACATGAAAAAAACAATTTCACTGATTCTAATTGCATTTTTATCAATTAGTTTTTCCGGATTAAAGGCAGAAACCATTCGCCTAGACCAATTAGATGTTTCAAAAGGGACAACCGGATGGCCTAATCATCCCACGCAAGTCAACAAATCCATTGAAGGAAACCCGCTAACCATGAAAGGCAAAGTATATCAATACGGTGTCGGTGCACATGCTCCCAATCGCTTTGACATTAAAGTAAATGGTGCTACTCGATTTAGCTGTGTAGTGGGTATCGACGATGAGGTTCGACCTGCACCAACCAATGAAGGAATTGCAGGATATAACATTATTCAGGTAAAAAATGGCGTAGAAACAATCGTTAAATCGGGTGTTATAGCATCTACCGACGAAAGCGTAGTAGAAATTGATGTGGACATTACGGGCTGGGATTTTATTTCGCTTGAAACTACTGAAAGCAACGGCAACAATTGGTCTGACCATGTGGACTGGTGCGATGCTGTGTTTGAATATACCGGAGAAGCGCCTTTTACGGTGTATTATGACGAAATGATTCCAAAATTTCACTGTATGTTTAATCATTTCTCACTTCCTAACACCCGAATGATGCATAGATACAAAACTCTGAACCCGAAAGATGTTATTCATGTTGAAAATTTGCCTGCCGGACTTACTTTCAATCCGCAACGAAATATCGTAGAAGGAAAGTTGCCTGCCGGAAAATACAGTTATACGGTTATTGCTACCACAACTGACGGATCTACCATTACAAAAGAAGCAACTATCGACGTGAGAAGCAACCTTATTTCGCCTACCCCACTGATGGGCTGGATGTCATGGAATGTGTATGAAGGCGACATCACTGAAGAAATAATTAAAAAGACAGCCGATGCTGTGGTTGAAAAAGGATTATTAGCAGCCGGATACAATTACATAGCGATTGACGACTTGTGGCACGGCTCGGCGAGAGACGCCAACGGTTATTTGGATTGTAATTATTCCAAATTCCCTTCCGGCATGAAAGCGCTTGTAGATTATGTGCATGATAAAGGATTGAAAATCGGAATTTACTCCGACGCAGCAACAAGGACTTGTGCCGGAGCTATTGGAAGTTTAGGTTATGAAGAAAAAGATGCAGAACAATATGCCAAATGGGGATTTGACTTTTTGAAATATGATTATTGCTTCGCACCGACCGATCAAGCAACCGCAATAGAACGCTACACGAAAATGGGAGATGCCTTAAAAGCAACAGGTCGTGATTTTTATTATTTAATTTGTGAGTGGGGTGAACGAAAACCATGGGAATGGGCTTCGGCAGCCGGCGGACACTCTTGGCGAACCACACTCGACAGTAGAGACACGTGGGATCACGGAAGATATGACACGGAACACTGCGGCGTAGTACAAGCAATTGATATTATGAGAGACCTTGCTTACTACTCCGGACCGAACCACTTCAACGATGCGGATATGCTGATGACCGGACTCTACGGAACGGGAAAATCATCATCCCACGACGGTGCTAACGGCATGACAAACAGAGAGTACCAAGCACAATTCTCCATGTGGTCTATCTTTGCATCGCCGCTTATTGTGGCATTTGACGTAACTACAATGAACGATGAGACCAAAAGAATTTTGACAAACCCAGAAGTTATTGCAATTAATCAAGACAAAATGGGCTTGCAAGCTGAATGTATTTATAATACTAATCAAATCGAAGTTTATGCAAAAGACTTAGAAAATGGGGATGTGGCAGTTGCATTTTTGAACCGCAAAAGTACAGCAGCACAGATTGAGATTGGCTTGGATAAACTTTTCTTGGAAGGTTCGCATATCGTTCGAGACCTTTGGGCACACGAAGACGTAATGACCGTATCCGACAAGATTTCGGCAACTGTGCAATCGCACGAAGTGAAGCTTTATCGTGTTCGTCCTGCCGGAACTTCAACAGAGGAACTAAATGAAACTGATAAAAGCATAAAAATCATGCAAGACAAGAATAGGCTTCTTATTCAGTTTACTGATTTTCAAAACGATACAAAACAGGTTCAATTGTTAGATATATCGGGAAAAACATTAATGACTAAATCATGCAATGAAAAAACCGCCAGCTTTGACACGTCTAACTTATCAAAAGGCGTATATTTAGTAAAAGCTACAACCGGCGACCTTTCTATCACAGAAAAACATATTATAAACTAAAAAAATATAAATAAAATGAGTTCAAAAGACATTAGAAACTTAGAGCCAAAGGCGCTCTGGAACAATTTTTACAGTTTGACGCAAATTCCGCGTCCATCAGGAAAAAAGGAAGAGATTGCTAAATTCTTAGTTGATTTTGGCAAATCACTTGGACTTGAAACTTTGCAAGATGAAATCGGCAACGTACTGGTACGCAAACCTGCTACTCCGGGCATGGAAGACCGAAAAGGGGTGATTTTGCAAGCTCATATGGATATGGTTCCGCAGAAAAACAGCGATGTAGAGCACGATTTTGAGAAAGATCCTATCCAAACCATTGTTGAAGGTGACTGGGTACGTGCCGACAACACGACGCTTGGCGCCGACAACGGAATTGGTGTAGCTGCTGCAATGGCAGTTTTGGAAGCAACTGATATGCCACATCCGGCTGTAGAAATGTTTATTACTGTGGACGAAGAAACCGGAATGGACGGTGCTTTCGGATTGCAACCTAATTTCCTAAAAGGCGATATCCTTATCAATATGGACAGTGAAGACGAAGGCGAACTTTATGTGGGTTGTGCAGGTGGTTTGGATGCTAACGTTACTTTCCAATATAAAGAAGTGGAAGTTCCCGAAGGTGATGTAGCTTTCAAAATTTCGCTTACAGGACTAAAAGGCGGACACTCAGGCGTGGATATTCACTTACAACGTGCCAATGCCAATAAATTGATGTTCCGTTTCCTTCGCGAAGCGGTGGCTGAAAATGAAATTCGCTTAAGCAGCATCGAAGGTGGCAGCTTGCGCAATGCAATTCCGCGTGAAGCATTTGCAGTAGTAACTGTTCCTGCCGGTGGAGAGCAAGATTTATTGGACACTATAGCTGAGTTTGAAGAACTGTTTGTTGAAGAATACGCAGGTGTAGAAGACGGTATTAGCTTCAAAGCTGAGAAAACAGATAAAATCAACGGATTAATGCCGGAAGAGGTACAAGACGACTTAATCAATGCTGTAATTGCTTGTCCGAATGGCGTTTATCGCTTTATCCCCGAAGTGCCTGATGTGGTGGAAACTTCCAACAACTTGGCAATCGTAAAGTCTGACGGAAAGAATATTGAGGTAAAATGCCTTATCCGCAGTTCCGTAGAGAGTCGCAAAGAAGAATTGGCTGATATGATTGAAAGTACATTTACATTGGCAGGTGCTAAGGTAGGATTCTCAGGCGGTTATCCGGGCTGGAAGCCAAACTTGGATTCTCCTATCCTGAAAGAGATGACCAAAATATATGAAACTAATTACGGAAAAACTCCAAAAATTCTGATTATCCACGCCGGATTGGAATGCGGTATTTTGGGAACTCACTATCCGAATATGGATATGATTTCTTTCGGACCAACTATTCGCTTCCCACACTCTCCGGATGAGAAAGTGAATATTTCTTCCGTAGCGAAATTCTGGGATTATCTGCAAAAAACATTGGCGGATATTCCAAAGAAGTGAATAGTTTGTAGTAAGTAGTGAGTAGTAATAGTAAAAAGTGCTAACTTGCTACTTTACTTGTTTATTCAATTTATAACACAAAAACAATATGAAAAGATACCTTTTAATTACATTAGCACTTGTTTTTGCTAATTTGAGTTTTGCACAAAACTACAACGATACTACTTTCACATTTACAGTAGTAAAAGAGAACAAAATCACTCCCGTAAAAAATCAAGCCAACAGTAGTACATGCTGGTCATATTCGGGTTTGGCTCTTTTTGAATCAGAACTACTTCGTCTGGGAAAACCGGAAGTAGATCTGTCGGAAATGTTTATTGTAAGCCACTCTTTCACAGACAAAGCCGATAAATATGTTCGGCTGAACGGTAAATTAAACTTTGCGCCCGGCGGCTCGTTTTACGATGTGCTTTATGTGCTTAGAAACTACGGAATTGTACCCGAAAGTGAAATGACCGGTCTAAATTACGGTTTAGATAAAAATAATCACGGTGAATTGGACGCTATGACCTACGGAATAGTCAAAGCGGTGGTAAGCAACCCGAATAGAACCCTTTCTCCTGCTTGGAAAAATGCTTTTCAAGGTGTGGTGGATAGCTATTTGGGAACATTACCTACGGAATTTACCGTTAATGGTAAAACACACACACCGAAAAGTTACGCTGAGTCGCTTGGACTGAAATGGGACGATTATGTGTCGATTACTTCTTTCACACACCATCCGTTTTACACAAAATTTGCCATTGAAATTCCGGACAACTGGCGTTGGAGCGAGTCATACAACGTACCACTGGATGAGTTTATTCGCATTTTTGACTATGCTATTGAAAATGGTTACACGCTTGCTTGGGGTTCGGATGTAAGTGAAAAAGGATTTACTCGTGACGGAATAGGTGTTTTGCCGGAAACGAATAAAGAAAAATTGGAAGGTACAGACCAAGCTCGTTGGCTGGGAAAACAAAGCTCTAGCGGAAAATACAATATCCGCGGACCGCTGAAAGAGCAAACCGTAACACAAGAAAACCGTCAGCTTGGATATGACAACTACCAAACTACCGACGACCACGGAATGCTGATTTATGGAATTGCCAAAGACCAAAACGGAACACCTTACTATATGGTGAAAAACTCGTGGGGAACCGACTCAAAATATAAAGGTATTTGGTATGTGAGTAAACCTTTCGTGATGAGTAAAACCATGAACATCATGCTTCATAAAGACGCTATACCAAAGGATATTAGAAAGAAATTGGGATTGTAAAGGTCGGATGACAAATGTCCGATGTTTGTATAACAAAGTAGCAGCTAACTACGGACAGCAGCTACTTTACTTTTCCTATCTTATACATTCTCCCCACAGTTTTCGGATTGAACTAAAAAAAGTTGCCGATAATTCGGCAACTTTTTTATTCTTATAAAATACAATTCACTTACACATTAAATCTAAAGTGCATCACATCGCCATCTTGCACTACGTATTCTTTGCCTTCCACGCTCATTTTTCCGGCTTCTTTTACTGCTGCTTCTGAACCGTAGGAAATAAAGTCTTCGTATTTGATTACTTCGGCACGGATAAATCCTTTTTCAAAATCGGTATGGATAACTCCGGCACATTGCGGTGCTTTCCAACCTTTGTGGAATGTCCATGCACGTACTTCCTGCGGTCCGGCAGTCAAGAATGTTTGAAGATTCAGTAAGTGATAAGCTGCTTTTATCAATCGTGCAACACCCGACTCTTCCAAACCGATTTCATTTAAGAACATCTCACGCTCTTCAAAGGTTTCAAATTCGGCTATTTCCGATTCAATTTTAGCTGCAACAATCAAAATTTCAGCTTTTTCAGCTTTCGTTGCTTCACGAATAGCATCCACGTATTTGTTTCCGTTTACTGCACTCGCTTCATCCACGTTACAAACATACATTACAGGTTTGTAAGTCAGCAGATAGAGTTCTTTGGCGAATTTCTCATCTTCTTTATTGTCAAACTCCACCGTACGTGCCGAAAGTCCTTTTTGCAAGGCATCTCTAAATTTGGAATATACATTAAATGCACGTAAAGCATCTCTATCACCTCCGGTTTTAGCTTGTTTTTCTACTCGCTGAATACGTGATTCGATGGTTTCCAAGTCTTTCAGTTGCAGTTCGGCATCAATAATTTCTTTATCTCTTACAGGGTCAACCGTTCCGTCCACATGCGTTACGTTTTCATCGTCAAAGCAACGAAGAACGTGTAGGATAGCGTCTGTTTCTCGGATATTTGCCAAGAATTTATTTCCCAAACCTTCGCCTTTGCTGGCACCTTTTACCAGTCCGGCAATATCTACGATTTCCACTGTGGTAGGCACAATTCGCTGTGGATTTACCAATTCTGCCAGCTTATTAAGTCGCTCATCGGGAACGGTAATTACACCCACGTTGGGTTCAATAGTACAAAAAGGGAAGTTAGCCGCCTGAGCTTTGGCGTTGGATAAACAATTAAAAAGGGTGGATTTTCCTACATTCGGAAGTCCCACTATACCGCATTGTAATGACATTTTTGTTTAGACTTATAGACTGTTAGACTGTTAGACTGTTAGACCGCTACGCTGTTAGACGGTTAGAAATTAGACTATTAGATCGCTGCGCTTATAGAGTAAAGACATTAAGACGTTCAAAGCATGATGCTTACTGCTGACCGCTTACTGCTTGCCGCTAAATTTCAGCGTGCAAAGGTACAATATTTTTTTCAAGCTTAAAAATAAGGCTGATTACAAAACGGCGAATAATGAATGGCTTGTGACTTATGCTTTGGTGGGGTTTTGCTGTTCTTTGGTGGAAAGCATACCGCAGGCAGCGAAAATATCTTCGCCGCGTGAAGCTCGGATGGTTACGGTCATGCCGCGAGCTTTGAGCATATTTTGAAACTCTACTATATCGTCGTAAGCAGTGCCTTCCAACGGTGTGTCGGGAATGTTATGGAAACGAATCAGATTAATACGACATTTAACACCGTCAAGTAGCCGCAACAGCTCTTTTGCATGGCGTGGCGTGTCATTTACACCTTTGAACATAATATATTCAAAAGAAACACGGCGTTGTTTGCCAAAATCCCATTTCTTGATTTCTTCCACCACTTTGGTAATGGGATAAGTCCTTTGGATAGGCATGATTTTTAGCCTTTCATCGTCAAAAGGCGAATGAAGACTTACCGCCAAATGAGCGTTGCTTTTTTCGAGAAACTGCTTCATCGCCGGAATAACTCCAATGGTGGAAACCGTAATCCGTTTCGGACTCCAAGCGTAACCCCAATCGGAAGTAAGAATTTCAAGACTGCCGAGCGTTGCTTCCACGTTATCAAGCGGCTCCCCCATTCCCATATAGACGATATTGGTCAGTTTTTCAAATTCGGGAAGGGACTGAATTTGATTGATAATTTCTCCGGCTGTCAAATTTCCTTGAAAACCTTGCTTCCCCGTCATACAAAAGAGACAGTTCATTTTGCAGCCAATCTGCGTAGAGACACAGAGCGTAGCTCGCTCGCCATCAGGAATATAAGCAGATTCGATAAATTTCCCCGATTGATTGGTCGGATAAAGATATTTTTTCGTTCCGTCAACGGATTCCTGCACATTGGAAGGTGATGTAAGACCAACAAAATATTTCTCGTTCAGCAGTTCACGAGCTTTTTTGGAAAGGTTGGTCATCTCATCAATAGATTGAACGTGCTTTTTGTACATCCAATCTGCCATCTGATTAGCCGTAAACTTTGGTAAATCCAGCTCTGTTACCAGCTCTTTTAACTCTGTAAGCAAAAATCCGAATATATTCTGTTTGTCAGTCATAAAATTTTGTCTGTTGGTCTTTGGCATTGATTTCGTTATTGAATCCTGTGTTCTATCTGAAAAGTCATCTCGTAGTCGCACCCCGAGTATCTCAATTTTTATCGGCACATAATAACTTGATGTTTACTACAAATCTGAAACTCACAAACTTGGGGCGCGACTAAACTATTCAAAGACACCTCCACCTCCGCTTTTTTGTTTGAATCAAACCTGTTCAGGCGACTGCAAAAGTACAACATTTTTGGGTGATTATTAGAATATGACAACAAAAAAGCACAATGTGTTTGTAACTGCATTGTGCTTTTGCAAGGACTTGGAAAGTCCTTGTCCCTAACTCAAAACTCAACCTTATCAGTATTTTTTCTCTCCGGTAAGTTCGGCTTTTTCATTCCACATTTTCCATACGCCAACTTTATTTCCGTTGTTGTAGTGCATTTCATAGCGTAACACGCCATTTTCATCCCAAATACGCCAGGTACCGTGTTTTTTGTCATTTTTGTATTCAGCCTCTGAGATAAGCAGACCGTCTTCGTTGTAAGAACGCCATATACCATGAAATTGACCACTTTTATAAGAACGAATTTCTTTCGGTTTATTATTGTCAAAATAGACTACATACGTTCCTTCCGGCGAACCGTTTTTAATCTGCATTTCCAGTTTTAGCGAACCGTTTTCATAATATTCGCGGTATTCGCCTGTATAAAGCTGAGTTTGTGTAGCATCTGTAAAATATACTCCGTCCTTTTCTACAATGCTGACTGTTTGACGGTTTTGAGCAGTAGCTGTAAGTGCAATTACATACATCAACAGCAAATTAATTATCTTTTTCATAGCTTAATATTTTTAGTTGTGTAACACTTTTGAAACATTTCTGTAACAAAGATATAACATTTTTGAAACATTGCGACTAAAATTCTCTTTTTAAGGCAAAATTTAATATGTGTTACAAAAAGTAAGAAATTTGAAAATAGAAGCTCAAAGAAAATTTTGAAAATAAAAAGACACCATTGCTGATGTCTTTTATCTACCAATTTAAATTATCCGTTAATAATTAAAACTTGTATCCTGTCCAGCTGAAAATATTGGTAGGACAACCAGTATTTCCTGCTTCAACTTTCGCATTTGGTGCTTCACCGTTAATTTCTTTTCCTGCGAATGGATTTGTTAGTGAATTTGTTAGGCTGATGCTTGAAGTTGGGTCGCCGGCACCTTTTTTATCTGTTAAATCAATCAAGTCGCCTGTTGCACCGGTGCCTTTTACTAGAGCATTGATAACAGTTGCTTTTGCACCACGACGCACTTTGATCACATCTTGCATTTGAGTGGTTTTGTCGTTATTATGGTCTAAACGCAAATCAATAGTCATATTTTTAACTGTAAAGTTAGACTGATTGGTATGGTCTGCGAAATTTCCGTCAAAGTTACCATCGGCTTCAATGCCACGTGGGTCAGACTCTGTGCTTGTAAATCCTTTTTCCCAAATACCGTAAGCATTTTCAAGTGTTCCGTTATAACCTTGTGTAAAGTCAAACATATCATCGTCAGAGTTTACCACCAATAGGTTTTTCACATTTACGCTTCCGCCAAAAAACTCTATACCGTCATCAGAACCTTCGTAAACGTAGATATTTTCAATTTTTGTGCCGTTTCCTACAGCGTTCAATGTAAGACCGTTGTGTTCTACGTCAGCACTTGAACGAGCACCGGTATATTCTAACATTACATAAGTAAGTACACCCGAATTGTCAGCCGGATTGTCGCCACCATAAATGTAAGCGGTGTTAATTTCGGTAGAAGCCGAGGTTTGTCCACTTGTAAGAGGTGCTTTACCGTTAATAATCAGACCTCCCCAGTGACCGGCAGTTGCTTTGTCGATGTCTGCTGTCATTCGAATCGGTTTTTCAGCTGTTCCGTTTGCGTTGATTTTTCCACCTTGAAGTACCAAAATGTAATTGCTGAAACCTTTTTTTGCTTTAATTACAGTACCTGCATCAATTGTAAGTATGCCACCGTCTTCGATAATTAGCGGACCGTTCAATAGATAATCTTCACCGGCTTTCAAATGTAGTGTTTCACCACTTCCAATAGAACCGGAAATGCCTTCTGTTACTTTAGGTTCATCTGTTTTACATGAAGTAAATGACATTGTCATTACTGCGATTGCCATAATGGCTAAAAAATACTTTTTCATTTTATTCGTTTTTTTAATGTTAATAATTTTCTATTTAATTAATTGTTATTTTTTATAAGTCGTAGGTTATTCCAAAACTGATATTCATCCCTTTGGTAAATTCGTTTAACACCACGTTTTGCGTGCCGTCTGCACTTTCGCGGGTTAGTTTAAATGCGGGATTCAGAATATTGTTAGCACGAAGTTTCAGCGTCAAGTGATTATTGATTTTTGCAGATGAAACAAATGCCAAGGTGGGTACTCCTTCTTCAATAATATCGTTGAATCCACCGAGAGAACTGATAGTGTGAACTCTATTGCTAAAATAGCTAAACACCAATGAGTTGATAAAATTCTTTGCACCTGAAGTGTAATTGTGGGAAATATCGAAGTTCGCAATTATGGGTGCAGCACCTTCAAGTTGTGTAACACGACTTTTTGGCTTTCCATCGTTACCTGTGTAGTTTACCGTAAGGTTTGTATATATGTACGAAGCATTTAGTCCGAACGAAAGGCGGTTTATCCGTTCACTGCTACCGGTTACGAAATTGAAGATATTCTTTCTGATTTCTAACTCTGCACCCGCTGCTGTAGCAAAATCGCTGATATTGTCGTAGGTAAGTAATCCGGCTGAGTTTCCGTGATCCACACGAGCTATCGGATTTACAATATGTTTATAAAATCCTGTTACCGAAATTAACTCTGATGGCGATAAGTAAAAATCCCATTTTAGGTCTGCATTGTAGTTATCCGATGGTTTCAAATGCGGATTCCCTTGACTCACAAATGTGATATTTACATACTGATACGGCGAGATTTCTTTGGACTGTGGCAAGGTGTAGGTTTTGCTTAATCCGAGGCGAAGTGAGTTTTTGCTATTCAAATCATACTTCATATTCAAACTCGGCAAGAAATAAAATTTACTAAATGGCTCTTCGCCCGGCGCCACGTGCTGAACCTGATGCTTTATATTCATGTCAAAGATATCAGCCTTCAAACCCGCATTGATAGAAAGATTTCTAAGCAATTGATAATTTACTTCGCCGTAAAGCGAATGGATAAATTTCTTCACCCAATAAGCATTCACATCGCCTTCAGTCTGGATAAATCTTCCGGCTTGCTGATTAGTTAAATTGTAAATTTCGTCCAATTTCAAATTATTAAGGTCGTAATTCCCGCTAACAGCCGTAAAGTTAAACTCTTGAGCCTCAAAACTATCATCCACATAACGTCCTATATATCCAACTTGGATATTCGAGTTTGTATTATCAAATTTATCGGTAAGCTTATAGTTTAGGTTTGCTTTTGCATTGAAATCATTTTCTTTCAGCATGGAATAAAAGCGTTTTTGACGGTTACTTCCAGTCAAGAAATAAGAATTGTCCGTGTCTCTTGTCAGATAATTTTCGCGACGATCAGGCTCGGAACCTCGTACATTATTATGTGAAAATCCGACATTCAGCATCATTTGTTCATTCAATTGCCAATCTGACATGATTTGATTGGTCAATAACAAATTATCATTTGTCTGCTGACGGCGAAGAAAGCCCATGTATTCTTCAGGGTCGTCCTGATGACGCTCGCTGTTTCGTCCGCGATATTCCCCAATCCACTCATTATTGGCATGAACCATCATAAAGTTGTAAGTTAACCGATGTGAATTAAAACCGTATTGCACATTTGCCAAAGCTAATTGATTGGTGTTGTTAGAGAATTTCGTTCCTTTTTGATCTTGATAAATAGTACCAATTGTAGTGGAATTTCTTACAATCTCATCAGTTATTGAAAAGCTTTTAGAGTGCGACAGCACAACATAAAACATAAGCGGATTGGCACTATCACCAATTTTAAATTGCTTTCCACCGGATACTCCAAAACCGTGGTTCAAAGGAAAAACCACACTCGGGTCAAGCTTATTTTTGAAAGAAAACTCATCACCTGTCGGTTTTGATTTATTGGCAAAGCCAAAATAGTTTGAGCCCGTCTGTTTCAAATAATCGGTTTGAAAAGCATCCAAATTAGCTCCTGCCGATGCATCGAAAGATAATGCTTCATAGCCCACCAATTCCTTAGACATAATATTAATTACCGCACCGCCCACATCGCCTGCCAATGAACTGTTGAACACTTTATTTACTCCGATATTTCGAATAACATCGGTGCTAAAAAAATCGAGTGCAATGTTTTTGTATTCCGGGTCTTCGGAAGGAATAGGAAATCCGTTAAGGTAGGTTGCGTTATAACGGTCGCCAAGTCCGCGTACAAAGACGTTTTTCACGCCTTCCTGCTTAGAAACACCGGACACAGTGGCAACTGCTCCTTCGGCATCGCTAATCCCTTTTCGAGACATTTCTTTCGCACCAACCGCTTGTGTAGCAAGTAAAGCATTTCGTTGTTCCAAAAGCAAAATATTTTCACTTTCGCGGTTGGCTCGTGCCACTACCACCACTTCATCAAGCGAAATATCGGCACTTTCCATCGCTATATCAAGTTCAGTGGTTGCGCCTGCTTGTACTTTTATATTGGTTTTGGTCTGCGTATTGTAAGAAATATAGGTAACGGTTAATGAATAGGTTCCCGGTTTAAGATTTTGCAACGCATAATTTCCATCGAAATCGGTAATACTTCCGGTTGATGTGCCTGTCAAAATCACCGATGCACCAATCAGGGGTTCATTGTTTGTTGCGTCAAAAACTTTTCCTCGAATGCTTCCGTTTTGACTAAACGCAGTAAGCGATACTAAAAAAAAGAACGCTAAGTAAGTTATTTTCTGCAAGTTAGTAGAGTTAAAAAATAATCTGTACTGTTTCATTTGTTTGTTTTAGGTTGAAACTTTTAATTTTGTCAAACTGTCTTCATAAATTTTCGGTGCAAAATTCCTGCTTTTATATTACAAGAAAATGTAATTGCCGTTACATTTAATGAAACAAATATTACAATACAATTAAGGCGAGCGTAAGGTCTTTTCAGATAAGCAATTAGACTATATAATAATAAAATGACTGTCGGATATTTTACCTAAGTTAATAATTACATTGTCATTGTGAAAACATATCTTTCTTTGCCGTAAAACAAAATATGGAAACTACAAAGCACGCAAAGTTATTAAAAGATGAACTCGTCTCAACTTTTAAAACATCCGCCAAAGTCGGACGTAGTGCCGAACAGTAGTTAAATATATGAGCATTTTTTATTGTTTTTCGATAAAAATTTTATAGGAACAAATGCGGATATACAAATTAAATAAAAAAAATTAGTTTTTAATCTTTTCTTAATGCGTATGAAATAAGGGAGGAGTAATTTTGCCGACAGAAACAGAGATTCTGTACTTTCTCATAAATTTTTCAACATTCTAATCGCAGAAAACAAAAACAACGGCCTTGCAAAAAGCCGTTGTTTTTCATTTAACAAAACGATATAATAAAAAATGTTTGAGAAAAATTAGGTCTTAAAAACTCAGACTTAATCCCACGGAAAGAGTTTCCACATCAGGCCCTTTTCCGTTTTTGAAAAGTGATGTTGGCGTATATTTGCCGAAAACAGCTAAGTCTTCCCAACCCATCTGCACCAACCAACTTGCTGAAAATGGATTTACATTATAATCGCGTCCAAGTACATTTTTTACTTTCTTGCCACGTTCATTGACATATTTCACTTTATGCGAAGTGAAAGTATTCACACCGAGCAACATACCACCCATCAGATAAAATTTATCATTTCCTAGCGGATGCAATTCCAGATAAATCGGAACAGTAAACTCGAAAGTTCTCAGTCGTGAGTAAGAGTAGTTAGTTCCATCAAGTGCAGGCGCCACCTTAGTTATTCCGTTATCGTTTATCAAACGCGAATTGTTGCCTATATGATAATTTCTCCAAGTCATTCCAATTCCGGATATTAGTCCAAGATAATGATTAATAATCGGCAAAGTGTATTCAATCGGATTAACGGAAATTTCGTTGGAAAAACCTATTTTCATCCCATCGGTATCGTTAAAGTCTGTAAAATTATTGTGTGTATAAAGCGAACCAAAACTCAAACCTTTAAAATGTCCATCCAATTGGGTTCTTTCTTTTTTCTTTTTGATAAATGGAATGTCAAAACTAAACTGAGATGTTACGGAATAACTCTCGAAAGTTTGGTCATCGGTGTAAATTCCTTCGTAAATTTGTTTGTACTCAGTCGAGTCCATTCTGTAAACTTTTACTTTTACCTGATCCACGCTGTCTCGAATGGCTACTTTTTTCTGATTAAAAAAGACTGTGGTGTCCTTTACTGCGGTGCTTTGAGCACTCATTGAAAATGATGCAAGCAGAAATGCTGCGATGAAAAGTTGAAATTTCGTTTTCATATTATTTCTTATTAAAATATACCATAAAACCTACTGATAATTGACTAAAATTGGGACCCTTTTGGGGTTGAAAAATGCTGTTGGGTGTGTACTTTACATACAAACTTATATCGCCGAAACCCACTTGACCCAAAATATCCATATTATCTATTCTGACATCTATTCCTCTTCCAATAAGGTCTTCATCTTTTTCCCTTGTTACATACATTCCCGCTCTATCAGCACCATAACTAAACAGAACTCCACCCGATAAAAATAATTTGTGTTTTAAGTTTAACTTTGGCTGCCATTCAAATAGCAAAGGACAAATAAACTCAATCTGCTTCAAACTATTGACCGAATAGATATCTGTTTCCATTTTTTGAAAACTAATCACTCCGTTATTTTTTTCCATTTTCAAGTTTTTCTTCAATGCATAATCGCGATAAACAACTCCTATACCTGTAATCAAGGCAAATTGGTCTAAAAAAGTAGATGATATTTCCAATGGATTTAACACTATTTCCCCAGACATAAAAGGTCTGTATGCCAAATCAGTGTTCATCATAAAAGAAAATCCGGCTCCCATTCCCTGCCAGTGAGTTCGCATTCTCAGTTTATCTCCATCTCTGCCTAACAAAGAGCCAAACGGTGTATTAATATTAAAATCCGTTCCGACCGTATAGGTTTCTACTTCTTTCTCACCGGCAAATATTCCCTCATAAACAGGTACATAGCCAATCGAATCATTTTTTGAGACTTTTACTCTCACCTCGTCAAGACTATCCATTACTTGAATAGTTTTATCTCGATAATGGAAAGTAGTGTCCGAAACTGCTTGTGAAAACAAATTAGTTGAAATTAGCAAAAATGCTAATGCAGTCATAGTGAGTTTTTTTGTTGTTTTCATGTTTTAATTAATAGTTTTGTTTAAGCCCCCTAAATCCCCCAAGGGGGACTTTTGGTAACTCCTAATTATTATTTTATATTTAATTTTCCGTATTTTATATTTTATATTTCATCTACCGTCTCCTACTTCTTCTTCAAAATAATTTTCAAAATTTCCTCCGAATCTTTTTCCGATTCGATATAGATTAAGGTCATCTTTCGACCGGATGTAGTTGATTCGTTGAATAGGATAAGCCGATAATGATTTCCTCTTTTCGGTAATTGCAGGTAAATGGAACTTACCACGCCGTTTGAGACCACCTGTTTCACCTTTTTTGCTCCTTTTTGGTCAACTTTCAGGCAGTTTCGAGCAAAATCTCCCGCTTCCGAGTTTTCTGTGATTACGATGCTTTTGTAGTAGGTAAAGTCGTAGCCCTTCAACATTTCTTTGGTCATTTCCACCATGACACTGTTTTTCTGTTTCCCGTATTTCTCAAATACTTTGTTGATTTCTAAATCGCTTTGCGCATTTAGGTTTATTGTAAATCCGAAAAGTATCAACGAGATAAGGATTAAATATTTATTGGTATGTTTCATTGTAAAAAAGGATTTTTTCAAATTAAAATTCTATTTCAGAAAAGACATCTAATTGAGCTTCAATTACATTGTTTCCTCGGATATTCTCTAAAGTTGTTTCCAACTCTGTATTTTCTGCCACTAAATTTTTAACGGTCGATTGAGCAAGATTCTTTATTATCCACTTATTAGTCGTTTTCACTCCGTCGATGTAGGCGTAATTGCTTGCATTCGATTGATTAACAAAAATCAGTGAAAAGACCGCTATTCCGGCTACTGCCGCAGCAGAAGTTATCCATTTTAGTTGAGCAGGCAGCTTGTACACTTTTTTCTTCGGCTTTTCTGACTCAAAGTAGCCAAAAATCGCTTTTTCAGCTTCAAACTGCTCAGGCAGATTCTTTTGCGAAAGAAACTGATGGATCTGTTTTTCTTCCGCTACGGAAGTTTCGCCTTCGTAGTACTTCTCAATCAGCTTTTCAGCTTCTTGGACGGTGATAATATGTTGTTTTATTTTTTTCATTTGAACAATAAACTTAAACTTTTTGCTAACTTAAAACTAACTACTCCGAACTATCTTTAAATATTCTTCTCGCACCTTTTTTCTCGCTCTGGATAGGTTCATTCGAACGGCTTCGGGTGCTGTTCCCGTGATTTCTGCAATTTCCTCTACTTCGTACTCTTCCACATCTTTCATCGTGATAATTTGTTGCTGAAGTTGCGGCAAGCGCTTGATAATTAACCGAATTATTTCGTCGGTATTTTTTCGCTCAAGCTGTGTATAAGGGTTGTCCTCGCCACTTAGTGAAGAATAATTCTCTATTGCTTCCGTTCGTTTTCGCAGTTTCAGTTTATCAAGACAGTGATTTTTTTGTTACCGTCGTAGCAAAAGCAGCCAAGTTCTCGTAATTCCCCAACGATTCACGTGCACGCCAAAGCTTGAGCAGTACTTCTTGTACAGCATCTTCCGCATCATCCTCATCTTCAAGCAATTTCAGCGAAATGCGAAAAAGCTGTTGGCGTATCGGCAGTATTTCGTGCTTAAATCTTTCTGAGCTCATCTACTATAATGACGAATAACTTGACAAAGTATAACATCAAAAATCAAAATTTTTTGAAAATATTTTTCAAAGGTACGGAAAAATGGAATATAAAGGGTTGAAATAGGGTTTGAAAATGAAGCAAAATATTTGAATATAAGAGGCTTTATATTAGAAATAATATTGTATATTTGGAATGGAAAATAAATTTATAAGCAATTTTAGACCAAAAAAAATATAAACATAACGTGAGTTCGATATAAGAATTAGAATAATTACTTGATTGAAAGCTACTTAATTTTCCGTAGGAAATTAATATCAATAGGAATACATTGGAAATGAACCATATTCCCCGTAGGGGATGTATTCCCTACGGGAAAATATTGGTAGATAAATATCATTCTA
>DUQG01000062.1 GCA_012837935.1 Bacteroidales bacterium | reverse complement strand
TACTTAACAATGGTAGAAAAGCAAAAAGTTTCTTTAAATATGGACTGAATTACATAGAAAACACTTTGTTAAACTCCTGTTTTATAAATAATATCAATATATATAAATTTTTGTCATGTACTTAGCAAAAAATATTATTTTATAAATTCTAAAAAAGAAAAAGGATGCTTTGTTATAAGACATCCTTTTCTTGAATAATATTTGTTAAACAATTCTATACTTCGCTATCATCATCGTAGTATTGAGCATACTTATTGGCTTCTTTTAATCTTTTCTTTCTGCCATATCCGTATCCATAACCATACCCGTATCCTCCATATCCATAGCTGTATCCATATCCGTAACCGTAGTTTTTAGTGTAACCACCATATCGGCTCGCATCCATATTTATGTCGTTTAATATTACGTAGAAATGCTTTAACTTATCGTCTTTAAGCTGATCATTTAACCGTTTGAAGAATGACTTGTTGGTTTTTCCACTTCTAGCAACAAAAAGATTTGCGTCCATCATGGGTGCTAATGAGTATGCATCTGCCACCAAGCCTATCGGACTGGTATCTACAATGATATAGTCGTATCTTTCTCTAAGAGCTAAAAACATTTGCTTCAACTGTTCAGAACGAATTAATTCACCCGGGTTTGGAGGAACGGTACCGCCAAGCAGAATGTCAAAGTTATATTTTTCTTTTTTCAAGATAAGTTCATCCAGTGATTTTTCTCCAATCAAATAATTGGTAACACCATCATTTTCAGATAATTCCAGTCGTTCATTTATACTTGGTTTACGAATATCCATGTCAATGAGCAAAGTTTTCAATCCGGTCATACCATAAGTAGAGGCTAGGTTGGTGCAGAAGTAAGTTTTTCCATCACTGAACTCAGCCGAAGTGATAAGTAGCATGATTTTTGATTTTCGCTGAACGATAAATTCAATTCGAGTACGTATAACACGGAACATTTCTGTAAACGAAGAGCGTGGACGTTTAGCAGCCAAGATAGGATCTGTGTTTTTTACGTGTTTGATAGAGCCAATAAGCGGGAATTTACTGCTTTTTTCAATATCTTTCGCATCTCTAATTGATGTATTCAGTACCTCTTTCAGAATAATGAATAAGGAAGGAATTAGAATGCTGATAAGTAGATACGTCATCAGAGTTCTAGACTTAGTCCCGCCATTGGTTAGTGCCATTACGCGAGCTTTATCTAAAATATAGTTATCTGGACTGTTCGATGCTTTTTGAATAGCAGCTTCTGCTCGTTTTTGCAAGAAAAATGTGTAGTAGTTGTCATCCACACGGTATTTTCTTTCTATTCCGATTAATTGCATTTCCTTGTCCGGAAGAGCGCTAATATCATGACTTACGTTTGCTAATTTGGCGTTTAAGTCGTTTAGTTCAATAGCCATAGATGCTTTCATATTCTTGATAACCTCATTGATTGAGTTTTTCAAGTTTTCCAATACACGTTCATATCTGGCGTATAGCGGGTTGCTTTCTTTTGTTTCAGATTTTTTATTTAAAACTTCGTTAAATTGTTGAACCAAAGAAATTAACATCGGGTCGGATAACCCTAAACTTGATGGTGCGACAATAGATCCTGCATCAATATTCGTTTTTAAGTAATTTGTTAAATAGTTCAAATAAGTTTCACGCAATTTCAGTTGTGCCATTTGTTCATCGTATTGCGTAGCCCTACCTAGAACCTTGGAAGAATGACTCGAAAGGTTAACAATCTGATTGCTTCTGCGAAAACTTGTCATTTCGCCTTCTGAGATTGAAAGCGATTTAGAAACCGTATCTAACTGTTCGTCAATAAAGTTGATGGTTTTAGTTGCAGCATCGTTCTTTCTCTCCAAGTTCTCATTGATAAACACACTGGAAAGTTTATTAATAAAATCTATATCTCTATTTGGTGTTTCACTAGTAAGTGAAATACTCAAAACGGAAGAACCTTCAGAAACAAATGCCGGTTGAAGTCGGGACATAAAATCAGATATCAAAGATTCTTTAGTCCTAAATCGGAAATACATAATTCTATTCGAAATAGCATTCGATGTACGATTTATTGTCATAAAGAATAGATAGTGTTGAATTGGAACATCAAGTCTTCCTTCAACTTTAATACTTTTAGCCGAACTATCTTCATTGCTAATTACGTAAGTACCATCGGAATTTATTTCCAATTTGAATAGAACACCATATACACTCGGATCTATGTAGTCTGTAGTAATTGTAACCGGAGTGTTATAATATAAATTTCTTGTTCTGAACTTCCCCATTGAAATATAGTCTACTTTTAAAAACGGAATACTATCTACCACACGACTAATTAGGTCATAAGATGTGAGCATGATTACTTGGTTGTCGAGATTTCTAAATCCGGACTGAACACCAAATCCCTGCATAAGTGCTTGCGAACCACTGTATTTGTTCTCTTCCAAAATGATAGTTCCGGTTGATTTGTAGCTTTCAATCCAACTCCTGTTTTTCAGATATGCAAGACCTAATGCAAGTAAAATAAAAAACAGAAATAAATACCAATGATGTAAAAATAGCCCTACCCATTCCATGATGTTAAAACCGGACTCTTCGCTATCGTCAAATGGCTGTGCGTACTTATTATTTTCTTCCATAATTCTTAATTAAGATATATTGAGTAATTCTATGTTTATTTTGTGTTAAAATCAGTTAAGTAATATACTGTTGTAAATAATGAAATTGAGGACGTAATTAGTCCAATAAGAGAGCCGAAGTTGTTTGTTTTATAAAAACTAGCCGGATCTTTTTGAACATAAATAATATCGTTGGGGTAAATGTAGTAATACTTGGACTTAATAACAGAGTTTGGTCGAATGTCAAATTCTAAAATTTTGGGTACTCCGTTTATTTCTCGAATAATTTTCACATGTTTTCTGTCTCCACTAAGAGCTATTTCACCCGACTGAGCCAAAGCTTGATAGATGGTGAGTTTATCTTTATAAATAGGGAAAATACCTTTTCCGGCTTCACCGATTACCGTGTAGCTTTTATTTGCAAGTGCCAGTCTCACTTCAGCATCTGAAACTAACTCTCTAAATCGCTTTTGAATTTGAACGCTGGCTTGTTCTACTGTCATACCAACTACTTTAATGGAGTCTATAAATGGCAAATCAATTGTTCCGTCCGGATAAACACGGTAAGAAATAGCTTGTTGCTGTGATGCTCCACCGGCTTCTATAAGGTTGATAAACTCATCATCGGTACTTACTACTCTAAAAATTAATTCATCATTTACCTCTATGGTGTAGTGTTCATAATCAGCTTTTTCGTATTTAGGCAATGTGCCGGATACTTGCATTAGGCTTTTATCTTTTTGTGTATAACAGGAGCTAAGTGTAAAACTTAGTGTTACTAATAAAAAGAGTATAAAAAGGAAGTTTCTGTATGAGGATAATATATTTTTCATAATGTGTAAAAATTAAGGCATCTAATTAGTGCCATCGGATGGAGTTTCCGGTTTCGGTTTGGTCATATTATATATAAGCATTCCGAACGAAACTGTGGAAAAGAAAGTAGAAAAAACATTACCAACAGAAGTTACGGAAAAGAATTGGCTTTTCATTTCTTGAATGTATATAACGTCATTTGGCTGGATATAGTAAAACTCCGAATTAATGATGTCTTTGCTTCGAATATCAAAAGTTTTTACAGAGGTTTCTCCACCAGGCGTTTCACGAAGAATTTTAATTTTGCTTCTATCACCTATCATGGACATATCGCCCGCCATAGCTAGAGCTTGAAATATATTCATCTTTTCTCGAAATATCGGATACTTCCCGTTCATATTTCTACCTATTACACTGAAGTATCTTCCCATAATGCGTAAATCAACTGCACATTCATCAAACATAACTTTTTGGATAGCATTTTTTAGAGTATTTTTTGCTTCACGTACATACTGTCCACCAATTTTCACATCGCCGACCATCGGGATATTTATTGTGCCATCTTGAGCAATAGTATAAGTGTATAGTTCAGAATAGTCAGAACTACTCATGGATGCCATAGAGCTACTTGTAATCCCATTTATTAATGTATTGATATTCTTGTCAAGAGAATAAACACGCACATATACTCTATCGTAAGGTACGAGTACGTATTCCTCATAGCCAACACTGACATCATAACTGGGAATGTGTAAGGAAGGTTTTTGAAGATAATTGGTTTTTTTTGCAGTAATACAAGACGAAAAAGCAAATATTAAAACCAACCCCACGATTAACAGCCTTAAGCCTTTAAAAATGGTTTTTCTCATAATTAGGTTTTGTTTTTGAAATATCTGTACAAAGATATTCAAAACATCTTAGTTTATAGAAATTTTTGATTAAAAAAATGTAAAAATGTAGATTTCATTCAAATTGATTGAAAAAAACCGACTTTAAGTGGAAATATTTACTTTCAATTTAGCTAAATTTGTCAGAGTCCAATGCGATATGTTTTTACATATACGATATTTTGAAAATAATTTTAGTTTTGCTAAGAATCTGAATTACTCGTTGTTTGCTTGTCTTTGGTATGTAATTTGCAAACTAGAAAAGTACAGTAAAATATGAGTTTGAACGCTGTAACTAGCTGGTGAAGTTTTTAATAAATTAATAAGCTGGTGAAATCTTAAAAAGTTAACTTTATTTAACACAACAAACGAATTTATGAAAGAAGTACTCCTTTATTTGGATGAGCATGTTGCTTGCGAAAATTACATTCAGAATTTTAAAACAGGTTTCCTACTTAAAGAATATTCTATGTCAGAGTTTTTTTTAATGAATCTTGATAGTGAATTTTCTGTGATTTTTATGATGAAGGGAAAAATCAAAATAACTGATTCTTCCAGTGAGAGTTTGACTGTTAAAGCCAATGAGATGTGTTCTTTTTTACCTTACAATGAATATAGAATAGATGTGTTAAAAGATACGAAGTTTATTATTTGTTTTTTCGAAAAACCAAAAATTCTGTGTGACCAGTTTTCGATATCAAAACTAGCGACTTACTATACACAGAAAAATAAAACCATTCGAAACCTTCAGATGGTCGCACCAATAAAAGCTTTTGTGAAAAACATGGAGTTCTATTTGGTTAATAAGATGTATTGCAGACATTTACATGATATAAAAGAGAGTGAATGGTTGTTTTTAATGCGTGGATTTTACCCAAAAGAAGAAGCTGCCAATTTTTTAGGTCCGGTGATAGAAACGCTTAATACCTTTAAAAATATAGTAAAATCGAACTACATGAACGTATCGACGGTAACAGAATTGGCAGAAATTTGCAATATGAGTACGAAGACTTTTAGTAGAAGATTTCAAAAGGAATTTAATGAAACACCGAAACAGTGGATGCTTAAAGAGCAAGCAAAACTCAATTGTGTAGCAAAACGTGTAAATAAAGAATTAATAAAGTAAGATAGTAGTCAAGATACAGCATTAAAAAAGGAGCTAATCAAGCTCCTTTTTTAATGCCTTCCTATAAAGGATATTTTTCTCTTATTGGATCATCGTATAGAACCTGTAAATCCCAAAGCTGTTTTTTTAGCGATTTGATATTTTCAGCTTGTGCCGGATCATTGATTAGGTTTTTCATTTCACCCGGGTCATTTTTCAAGTCATAAAGTTCCCATGTGTCAATGTCGTGATAGAAGTGTATCAACTTATATTGTTCTGTACGAATTCCATAGTGTCTTCTTACGGCATGTTCGCCCGGAAACTCATAGAAATGATAATAAACAGCTTTACGCCAGTTTTTAGGTTTTTGCTTTTTTAGAAGCGGTAAGTAAGATACACCTTGAATGTCTTCCGGAATTTTTGCACCTGCTATTTCAAGGAAAGTAGGAGCGTGGTCAATGTTTTGAACAAACTCAGTTACTTCACCTTTAGCTTTGAAACGCTGTGGCAGACGCATAATAAGCGGTGTGCTGAAGCTTTCTTCGTACATAAATCGCTTATCGAACCATCCGTGTTCACCCATATAGAAACCTTGGTCGGAAGTATAAATAATCAGCGTATTTTCAAGCAAATCATTATCTTTCAAGTATTTCATCAATCTGCCGATGCTCTCATCCATCGCTTGCGCCGTTTTAAGATAATCTTTCACGTAGCGTTGGTATTTCCATTCGGTCATTTCTTTGCCTTTCAGATTTTTCTCGTTTATTTCTCTTTGAATAGGATTATACACGCTGTCCCAAATAGCTTTTTCGTACTCATTCATCCGATTATATCCACCGAAACCGTGAATTGCCGGTGTGCCGTCGGGACTTTTCACTTTCAAGTCGTAATCCCACGAATAATGTTTATCAATTGTCATCTCTTGTCCGGCAGCGGCTTCACGTCCTTCATAATCATCATAGAAATTGTCGGGAAGCGGATAATCTCTGTCTTCAAAAGCATTTAAATCCATATAGACATTTCCCATAAAATTTCGGTGCACGGCTTTATGATGTACAAAAAGGCAGAACGGTTTATCTTTATCTCTTCCTTCAAGCCAATCGATGCTTTTGTCTGTAATTAAGTCAGTTACATAGACACCGGGGTAGGTGGTGCGTTTATCTTTGGTGTACATTACAGGTGAATAAAAATCGCCTTGTCCGGGCAGAATATCCCAATGGTCAAAACCTGTTGGGTCAGAATGTAAGTGCCATTTTCCAATCATAGCGGTTTGATAACCGGCTTTTTGAAGCAGTTTTGGCATAGTTTGCTGACTTCCGTCAAAATGGTTTTGATTGTTCATAAAACCATTTTTATGACTGTGTTTTCCGGTCATCAGACATGCACGGCTCGGTCCTGAAATAGAATTAGCTACAAAACTGTTTCTGAAAATCAGTCCTTCTTCGGCGATTTTGTCGATATTTGGCGTGGTAAGTCCGTATCGGTCAGAATAGGCACTAATCGCCTGACGAGTATGGTCATCAGACATGATGTAGATGATATTCAGAGGTTTGTCGTCAGTAGTTTTAAATTCTTTTTTGCTAGTGGCACAGGAAGTTGCCAATAAGCCACCACTTAATGTGGTGAGAATAACTTGTGAGGTAATGCGATGTTTTGGCATAGTTAATTTGTTAATTACCTGCCTGCCTCAGGCAGGGTTGATTTGTTAATTAGTTAATTAGTTGATTAGGGGTGATTATTATTAGATAACTACAAAAATAGCATTAAAAAACGAGTTATGCGAATAATTGCAAAGTTAATTTTTGTATCTTGAGAACTTATATTTTCTTTTGATTTGCCACATCCGATGAAAAGTGTAATTTTGCAGAAGATACTCAACTATAATACAGTGAAAAACAGAAATACAATCAAAATAGGGAAACAAGATTTGCTGTGGAACTATCTTTCCACTTTCCTTCAAATTGGTGCAGGGATTATTCTGTTTCCATTGATTTTGAGATTGTTGTCGTCTGAAACAGTTGGGGTTTGGTCTGTTTTTATGACTATCTTTTCACTAGTTCTACTCTTAGATTTTGGGTTTTCGCCATCTTTTACTCGCAATATTACCTATATTTTTTCAGGTGTTAATGCCTTGAAAAAAACGGGAATTTCCTACGAGGAACTAAATCTCGATATAAATTACCAACTACTTGCAAACACCATCAAAGCAATGAAATGGCTCTATGCTCGCATGGCGGTTATTGCTTTTTTAATTCTTGCCACGATTGGGTCGTACTATGTGTTGGTTGTTTTGCAAAGTCGATTTACCGGTGATTTTAGCAAAATAATTATCGCTTGGGTTTTATTTTGCGTAGTGAATACATATAATATATATACTCTCTATTTTGATGCGTTGTTGCTTGGACGTGGATTGGTGAAGCGAAATAAGCAAATTATTGTTATTAGTCAGCTTTTCTATCTGGCTGTTTCTGTTGTTTTACTTTTGCAGGGATGGGATTTGATTTCGATTGTAGTGGCACAGGCGGTTTCCGTTATTATTAAGCGAACTTTGTCCTATCGTGCTTTTTTCACAGATGAACTAAAATCAGAATTGAAAGAGACACAATCTGAGAATTACAAAGAGGTGATTGAAATGATTTTGCCCAATTCGGTGAAGTTGGGTATTACGAGTTTAGGTGGATTTCTAGTATTGCAAACTTCCGTTATTGTCGGTTCGCTCTATGTTTCACTTGAACAACTGGCATCTTATGGTATTACAGTTCAGGCGATTAATGTAATTGCATCACTTGCAAGTGTCTATTTTGCTACTTATGTGCCCAAACTTAGCAATCTACGTGTAGCAAAAGATACGGAAGGTATTAAAAAACTCTATTTTAAAAGTACCAAAGTGCTGATATTGACGTTTGTATGCTTTGGATTGGCTTTGATTTTCTTGGGAAATCCGGTGTTGGAACTGCTTAAATCACAAACTTTCTTATTAAGCAATTCAATGGTATTAGTGATTTTGATTTTTACTTTTCTTGAGAAAAATCACGGGATGGCAGGCGGATTTTTATTATCGAAAAATGAAGTGCCGTTTTACAAAGCTGCCATTATTTCCGGTGTAGCCACGGTGCTGCTGATGTTTGTGTTGATATACTTATTGGATAGTAATTTGTGGGCAATTATTCTGGCACCCGGACTTGTTCAGTTAGCTTACCAAAACTGGAAATGGCCGCTGGTATTGATGAAAGAATTAAAAGAATAAAATCAAATGGCGGAAATATATAAATTAGGTGCAGCGTTAAATGCAAATGATGATTATTTTGTGTTCATAACGCCAAATTCGCAAGTGCTGGAAATTGGTTCGGCTTCAGGCTATGTAACTGATTTCTTGACAAATAATTTTGGTTGTCAAGTAACTTGCATAGAAAAAAATCCGGAAATGGCGGAGCAGGGTAGAGGCTTTGCTAAAAAGATGATTGTAGCTGATATTGAGGAAGATAATTGGGAAAAAGAGCTGTCCGGAGAGTTTGATTTTATTATTTTTGCTGATGTGTTGGAGCACCTTCGTAAACCGAGTGAAGTGCTGAAACGGGTTACCCCTTTTTTGAAAAAAGATGGATTTATTTTGACTTCCATTCCCAATATTGGACACAATGCTGTCCTTATGAATTTAAGGAACGGTAAATTCGAATATCAAGAAACAGGCTTGCTGGACAATACACATATTCATTTCTTTACTCGGGGAAGTGTGATGAAATGTTTTTATGAAAACTGTTTTTTCCTTGCCGGAGAAAACGACAAAAAAATTCGTCCCTGCCATACGGAGTTCAAGGTGTTTTATGCAAAGAATCCGTTATTAGCACTCTCGATAATCAATAAAGTCGATGCTCACACTTATCGTTTTGTACAGAAATGGAGCAGAAACAAATCGGATGAAATTGTTCCTTCTCGCAGTTATCGACTTCCTTTAGGTCGACGAATTATTGAATTGATATTTGATTTCTTGTGTCTGATAAAAAGTAAATTCAACCTGAAAACACCCCGAATAATCAGTAAATTGGTTTTTAAAGGGCAATAATTCAAACATGAATCCAAATCCTAAAATAAGTATCATTGTTCCGATTTACAATGCCGGAGAACATTTGAGAAAGTGCTTGGATACACTTGTCAATCAAACTTTGCAAGACATTGAAATTATCCTTGTTTTGGATAAACCAACCGACGGTTCGGATAAGGTGGCGAAGGAATATGCTGCAAAAGATAATCGGATAGTTATTTTAGAAAACGAGGAAAATATTCATATCGGATATTCAAGAAACAGAGGTCTTGAATATGCCAAAGGTGAGTTTGTCGGTTTTTCAGACCACGATGATTACAGGGATTTGACTATGTACGAAACGCTTTACAAGCATGCAAAGCAAAATAATGCGGATATCGTGCTGTCTGTTCCGGCTTATGTGGAAAACGGGAAAACCAGAGTGAAAAATTTTGTGAATGAACAGGATACTAACTTAAAAGAAGTTGTGCTAAATGATTTAATTAGTTTCGGTGGCGAAAGTCTTAGCAGTGCTACTTTTGTTCTGATAACCAATAATATTTATAAGCGAGAACTGATAAATCAGCATAAAATCCGATTTGTAAATACGCGTACTCACACGCCTGAGGATGTGCTTTTTCAGATTGAAAGCATAGCAAAATCAAATAATCTTTCCGTTATAAACAAGCCGCTTTATTATCATATATTTCATAGTGATAATGAGGGTGGAACCTATTCTTACATCGGCTATAAAAGACGTGGCGAAGGGATTAATAAACTATATGAGTGGCTAAAAAAAGAAAATTTATTCTTGAAGTACGAGCATCAATTTTATCAAGGAGTGGTTAAGCAGTTTACTTACTCATTAGCAGGTGCTTTTTTACCGGGTTACAAATTTTTGAAGTTTATTAAAGCAGCCAAATATCTACGGAAATTTCCATTTACAAAAACGGCATTTCATGCATACACTCAGCCTTTGAATAAAAAGGGGCTTCACAACCGTATTTTCAGAAAAATGATTGAACTTTCAATGAAAGTTTAGTTGTGATTATCTGCAATCGTTAATTATCCACCACTGGCTCAAAGCCAGTCGGTGGATGATGAATATAATTTTAGTTTTAATGACTATCCGCAAAACTTCCTAATCAATTGCCACTATTCCGTCAGTTGACGGACGTGGTTGAATTATTGGAAATTCAATCGGCTTTAGCCGAAATTTAAATAATCTTGGACTAAAGCCCACTTTTAACGGCGTTTTATCCACGAGTTAAAACTCGTGGTCGCTCGAACTTGTTCGCTTGTTTTACAAGAATTGATAAATGTTTTTAGGACACATTGCGGATAACCATATTAATTTTTCCTATACTGTACTGTTTCTTTATAAATCTCAAAGTACTTTTTTCCTATCGTTTCGTAGCTAAACGCATTTTTTGCGCTATTCATAATTTTCTTGCTGTCGTATTTATCTAAGTTGTCAAGAATATACTGAATAGCGTTAATTAGTTGATTTTCATTGCCTATGTCAACTAAAATTCCATTACTATCATCGATAAAGTCGGGTGCAATTCCAACTTTGGTACTAATCACAGGTTTACCCGAAACCAAAGCTTCTTGAATAACTACCCCTGCCGTTTCTTTATTTGAAAATTGCACGATAGCATCTACGTTTTGCATCATCTCAGCTACTTCTTCGGATGTTTTTAATCCGGTAAAAATAACGCATCCTTTTGGGAAGTCAAGTGATTGATAATAATTATAGGTCATTTCGTAATCTTTACCCGTACCTACCAATAAAAGTTGAAAATCAGAACGTGTTTCCGAAATGGCTTTTACGGCTCGCAAAAGTCCAAAAAGGTTTTTATCCTGTTCAGAAAAACAGGTAATATTCATCAGTTGCTTTTTGTCTTTTTTTATAGTTGGGTAGGTTGCGTAAAAGCAAGTATCAACCACATTTTCAACTACTTCGTATTTTGTGAGCAATAAATTGTGGTGATTAATGCCTTCTTTTAAAATGGAAGAAACAGGCAGAATATAGGCTGCGTTTTTAACCACTTTTTTTGCAAAGAATTTTCTTAAAAAACCGTTGAAATTACTGTGCTCTTTCAAAAGTCTCGACCAATGTTCCGTAATCACATACGGTGTTTTCGTTTTTATTTTATAATGATATGCAATTAGAGGTGTGCGTGTAAGGATGTTTGCATGTAAAATATCAGGTTTCCAATTTTCTTTACGAAGTAAATCGAATCCCATTTTATAAGCACGTAAGTAATTGATGTTTTTCTTTATTTTACCAAAGAGATTTTCTTTTCCGGCTGGATAATAGATAATGTATTCAGAAACCGTTTCGTGTTTTTGCTGAACGACTTCAAAAGTATCAATGTTTTTATCGGCATAGACAAAAATAACTTTCACGTCGCAATACAATGCCGAAGCTGCAGCATGTTTTTGCACGAAAAGTCCTTCCATGCTGTCGTATCTGTGTGGATACCAAGCTGATAAAAAAAGTACTTTCATAATTTTTCAATTAAGAAGTTTGGTCTAAATCTCTTTATTAACGGATAAAATTTTTCCTTTGCACCGAAACCTTTATAAAAACGAGCCACGCCTTCAATCATAGAGCCTTCAAAATCAAGAGTTTTGTTAGAACCGGAATGTAATTCAATTGCATTCTCAATTAGTAAAAACATGGCAGATGTTCTTTTGCCTTCATCATTTGAAACAGGTAGCAGGTTGATTAGTCTTTTTCCCGACTTTAATAGACAAAATGCTGCTACCACTTGATTGTTTTGGTTTTTGGCGGCAAAAATGCTTATTGCTTGATTCTCAACGGCTTTGTTAATAAGTTTTTCAGTAATCAGTCTATTGGGTTTTGAGAAATTAACTTCAGTACCAAAATAGAAATCAAGAAATTCATTCGAACTGAAGTTTTCAGTAATAGTTAATCCGTTTTTTTTAGCATTATTTATATTTCTAATAGTGTTTTTGGAAAAAGATTGCTCTAATTCAGAGAATTCAGTCGACAAATCAAGCAAAAGATTTAAACTGTTTTGCTTTACGCATGAAGTTCTGTTTTGTTCATTCAGATTAAGTTCGTAGCTGAAATAGGGAATGTTTTTAATAAATAAATCAACAGCCTTTTTATTAATTGGCTTTCTGGAAAAAACACCTAATTGCTGAGTCAAAGTTGGCTGTACCAAATATTTTATTCCAAATTTATTTTTAACCGGAAGTGGCATTATAAACTCATAATCGCCGAAAATCAACACTTCCCAATTTGGCGACACAATATCCAAATACCATGATTTGGCATAGACCAGACCATTAATAGCAGAGTCTATGGCGGCATTCCATTTTTTGAAATCAATTTCTGAATGTTTGTAATGTTTAATCTGCATTATTTCGTTTATATAAAGACTTTAAAACATTCGCCGAAAGTCGGACACAGTAGAGAACAATAGTTTTATATTTTCTTTTTTATAGAGTTTTGAGAATAACTTGTCCGACTAAGGCGGATAGTTGAAAAATATCTTTGATATTTTTCGCTATGTTTCCGAAATCACGCGAATATGTGCAATTTTTCTATGTTTTGCTACTGTTTAAAAAGTCAAGATAACTGACTTTGAAAACAAAGTTACTGCTTTTTAGCAATAAAAGGAAAAAATAAATTAAATATTTAAAAAAGCACAAAAATCTAATCTTTTATCTACTGAAACTACTATCTTTGTAGGCATTTTGCAGGTTGACGCTTGCAAAATGTTTTTTTATAAACAATATTAATCAAATAACTAATGAGAAAAATACTTCTGATAGCCTTAGCTTTTATCGTTTTAAGCTCGCCGAAGGCTACATCGCAAGACAAAATTACTGAAATTCTTCAAAAAGAGATGATGAGGAATTTTGAAGTAATGAAAAATCTGGAAGTTCCTGTCTATTATATCAGTATTCGTGTGGAGGAACAGGAAAATCAAGGGATTATTAGCCGTTATGGTGCTATTTTATCAAATTTTAATCGAAAACAGCGACAAATGGCTATTACGATGCGTGTCGGCGATAGGAATTTTGACAATATGCACTATTCCGGTAATATGAGAAACATAACGCAAATAACTTTACCGAATACGGATGTGGAGGAGGAAATTAAGCTATCGCTTTGGCGTGCATTACAGCAAGCATATTCCAAGGCGAAAGATGATTTAGAATCAAACCAAACCCAACGAACTACACGTCCGGAAGAAGAAGATAAATCGCCTGATTTTTCAATAGAAAAAGCTTCTCAGTATTATGAAAAACTGATGAAGTTCAGCGATTTAGGCTTTAATGAAAAAGAGATAATAGAAAAAAATAACGCTTTATCAAAAATCTTGGACGAAAATAGGGATGTGCTTACCAATAACGTATATATGGGTGCTGTTCTTAGCAGACAGTATTTTATTGATACGGATGGTGCATCTATTACCCAGAATGATGCAAGTGTACGTGTTTCTGTAAGTGGTATGGTGATGGCGGAAGATGGAATGGTTTTACAGGATTATACGTCTTATTTTGGAAGAAGTGTGAAAGATTTACCAAGTTTTGATATAATGAAAGCGGATATAGCGAAACTAAGCAATAATCTTTCTGCTCTGAAAGCATCGCCAAAAATAGATAGTTATACTGGTCCGGTTCTGCTTAGCGGAGAAGTGAGTGGGGTGTTTTTTCACGAGTTTTTTGGACATAGGGTAGAAGGTGCACGTATGAAATCCGGCTTTGATGCGCAGACATTAAAAAAGAAAATTGGCGAAACTGTGCTTCCCGAACGCCTTTCTGTAAGATTTGACCCAACAATTTCTAAATACAAAAACTATCTGCTTAGTGGTGATTATAAGTATGATGATGAAGGTGTGAAAGGTCAGAGAGTAGATGTGATTGAAAATGGTGTGTTGAAAAACTTCTTAATGAGTCGCATTCCGATTGAGGGCTTTCCAAATTCAAATGGACACGGAAGAGGAAATCTTGGTATTGGTGCAGAGGCGCGCCAATCCAATATGATTATAGAGAGTTCCAATCCTTTATCGACTGAGGAACTAAACAAGCTTTTCATAGATGAATTAAAGAAAAGAAATCTAAAATTTGGTTATAGAATTGACAAAGTAAGTGGCGGATTAACGATGACCAGTGCTGCTGCCGCTAATGTGTTTTATCTGCAACCGTTGATTGTGTATAGAGTTTATACCGATGGACAACCGGATGAATTGGTTCGAGGAATTAATATTGTAGGTACACCTTTGGCAGCTTTTTCACAGATTATGGCGGAATCCGATGACCATAAAATATTTAACGGAACATGCGGAGCTTTGTCCGGTGGAGTGTCGGTATCGGCAGTAGCACCTTCCATGCTTGTAAAAGAACTGGAATTTCAAAAAACTGGGGATACTCAAAAAGCTGACCCATATATCTTAGAAAGACCTTAAATAAACACTTTAACTCGGAGTAGATTATGAACTTAAAATCATTAAAATATATATTTACAATAAGTCTTGTGTTGTTCTCTAACTTACTGAAAGCACAAACGGACGACGTGTTGCTCAATGCCATGAAAATAGAGGCAGATAGAGCAAAGGCAGAACTTAAACGCGATAGCTTGGCAAGACCTTTTTATATTAGTATTCTCGCCACAGAAACAGATTTTTATTACGATTATAAAACATCATTTGGGAAGGAAAGCGGTGAAACATTCAGCGATAAAAAGTCTGTTACTGCTAGAGCCACACTCTTAGTAGGTAATTACCATCGAACTCAATACGTTAATAATGCCAGTACATACTTTCCTATGCCTATAGACCGAGATGAAAAAGCTATACGTAGTTTTATTTGGTTTAGTTTGGATGAATTGTATAAAAGTGCAGCACGTAACTACGTGGATAAAATGGCGTGGCTCAAACAAGAAAACTTAAAACAAGAAGAGTTGGATCTGGATGATTTTGAAAAAAGAGAGCCCACTGTGCTTATTCAAGATATTGCCACAGAAAAATATGATTTTAAAGAGGCTAAAAAACTATCACTGGAAATAAGTAAATTGCTGACTGATAAAGCTAAAAAAGAAAACTTACTTGTAGAAGATTTATCGACAAACTTCTCTTTTAGTAGAACTATATCCAGGTATTATGATACTGAAGGTTCTATGTATCGCTATCCAATACAAGGTGGTAGTTTCAATATCAGGCTTAGCGGGGTTACCGAAAAAGGCGAAGATATTTTTGCTTACAGAACATTCAGACTAAATAAACTAAGTGCGCTACCAACTGATGTTCAACTGACTAAGGCACTTGATGATATGGTTGCAGAATATAAAGTAAAGTATCAGACTGAAAATGAAGATAATCCTTATATGGGACCGTTGTTGATTATAGATGATCAAGTAGAAAGTGTTGTTAATCAAATAATTAACGACCTTTATACAGAACCTAAAACCAGATATTTTAACGGAAATCGTTATCAAAACTTGTCGGGAGTGCGTGTTATTTCAAAGCAACTTTCATTAAAAGTGAATTATGGCGAAGAAGCACAGCAGATGGAAGGAGTAAAACGAGATTTTGCACCGATTGATATTCAAGCAGTTATTCCACCGGATAGTATTATTCTGATAGAAAATGGATTGCTTAAAGATATGTTAACAGATCGTAGACCTGTAAAAAATCACTTAACATCCAATGGAAACGCATTAACTAATGCTTATAGCAAAAGTGTTGAAGGTGTAATAACTTTTACCGGAAACGAGCGTTACAGTTACGATGAGCTAAAAAATATGCTGATGGAAGAGGCTAAACTTCAAGGACTTGAATATGCTTACATTATTAATTCTTGGGGTAAACTTAACCGAAAAGTGAATGTGGAAACAGGCGAAGAGACAGAGTTTACAGCTAATTATTTTAACTTTGACCAAATCATGAAAACTATGCGGCGTGTAATGGGTGTAGAGGATAAAATGATTAGTTCAACCGATGGAACAATTCGCTATCCGAAGTCTATTTTGCTGGAAGATGCTGAGTTAACGGTTCACAAGTCAAATCAAAGGTTGAAAAAGGACTTTGTAGAAAGACCGCAAATTTGGAAATAAAAGTTTTCTGTTCTATTTGAGAACAATACTTTTTTAATTAGCATTTTTTTTGTACTTTTGAAAAATCGAATCTTCTACAATTATAATAATGGCAAAATTTTCAGAAAAAAGAGACAAAGACAACAATACTGTTGGAAATGGCATCATAAATATTGTTGCATCCGGAACAAAAATAGTAGGTAAAGTTACTGTTGAGTCTGATTTTAGACTGGATGGCGAAATCGAAGGCGATATTTTTGGTAAAAATAAAGTAGTAATAGGCGAAAAAGGCTATTTAAAAGGGACTTTAACTTGTGCCAATGCAGAAATACTTGGCAAGGTTACTGGAGATATCAATGCCACTAACTCGTTAACACTTCGTTCCACCGCAGAACTTAACGGAAATGTAGAGGCAAAGTCATTGGTTATTGAGATGGATGCAGTTTTCAATGGTGTTTGTACTATGAGAAAAAATGTTCAGAAAGACTCTGAAACGGAACAACAACAAAAATCAGAATGATTGTACAATAATGTTACAGAAAAAGTTGGGTTAAACTCAACTTTTTTTGTTTACTTGAATTTTAAAATAAACTTTTATGCCAAATTACTGCTGATGCACTAATTTGTTAATGATTTTAACTAAAATAATAATTGTTCTTTGAAATTTTGATTTTGCTTGAATTGAATCTCTTCGTCAGGATTTAGCAGTTCTTTTAATGGTGTTTTGT
>DUQG01000020.1 GCA_012837935.1 Bacteroidales bacterium | reverse complement strand
TTTCGGTACGCAATACTTTTTTTAGGGCATCTTCTTTGGCATCTTGCGAAATCTTGGGGTTGAGTTTGTCAATGGCATCACGCAAACGAGTAACCAACACCACTTCGTTGTATTGCCTTTCGGGGTGTTCGCCATCGGGAGATATATTTACTCCGTTCAGGTATTCATAGCCTAAACTTTGTAAATAACCTAATGCAATTTCTTCTATTTGGTTTTCGGTGATACTTGCTGCCATTATTTAACTAATATTTCTGATATTCTTTTCCATTCTATTCCACTCAATGAAGAGTTTGATGGCTTTAACCCATCCCAATCTGAATTTGTCAAACTCTTTATTCTATTCCGTAAATCTTTGTAAGAGTACTCGTTTAAATTTTTATCCAAAATATTCTGTAAGGAGAACGCTAAAGCTCTCGGAGCTCCTACCATTCTAAAAGCTAAAGACTTCTCATTATCTACTCCAAAATAGACCAATGATGGGATATGTGAATCCCTTATATCCTCATTTCCTCTAATGATTCCCTCTAAAGCACTTAGTCCCCAAGATGCTTTAAAGCGTATGTCATTCATCTTTTTTACAAAATCAGTAATTCGCTTTTCAGTTTCTTGTGCATCGGTGTTTTGAATATTAAATGTAGGGTGCTGATTAGCAATACTTGCTAATTTATCACCCTTAACCCAATCGATGATTATTCTCGCATATAATTCCGGATTAAAAGGAACGGTACTATCTTCTACTCCTAATTTGGTCTCTCGTAGTGCCGCTATTACATTAATCTTTTCGGCGAGATTTGCTGGATTACCTGCATTAAAAAGTTCTTCTTTTGACCAACTACTTAAATCCTTAATATCAGGATTTTGAGATGCTGCCCCCATTACTCTTAAAACTGAAGGAACTGAAAAGCCAGTTTTATCCGCAAAAGCCAACACCCCTTTGTCCTGAAATTTTGATTGAATATGTACATAAATAGACTTGCAAATAGAAATAAATTTCTCTCTTTTTTCTGCCGTATCAAGTAAATAGTACTCTAAAGAGTCCTTAAATAAGTCTTCTATCTCTGAAACATAATATTGGTTTTCTCCAACAGTAAGAAGGTGTACAAAATATTGAATAAGTGGAGATAAGGAGTTGGAATAGCTCCTGAATAGTTCATTAAAGCCATTGTCTTCTGTTAATTTTCGCTCTATAATATCTGCATTCTCAAACAGTTCTGCCAAAACACTTGTTAGTACATTAGCTCCGCTACTTATTAAATTTCTTGCATTTTGAATATTTACATCGCTATTGAATGGTAAAATGATTTTACCGTAATTATCAACTAACGTTCTTCCTGCTCTTCCTGCTATGTTCCAAAAGTCATTGGCATCAAGCTTATCGTGTTGTCCTCGTCTATAATCATCAAAAAATACGCTTGAAACAGGAAAGTTTACACCTTCCGCTATGGTAGTTGTTGCACAGACAAAGTTTATTTGTTTTTCTCTTATCAAATGCTCAACCAATAACTTAGTTTCATCTGACATACCAGAATGATGCGTAACGATTCCTTTTTCAATTACTTTCGATAAAGTTGTTTGCCTACCTACTTCATCTTCTATAAATTTCTTGACCAGTTTTACATCATCATTAATGGTGTAATTATTGATTTTATCATAGATAAATTCGGCTCTATTATTTGCAGTGCCTTTTCCATAGCATAAAACCAACATAGCCTTTTCCTCTTCCGAAAAATGCTTGATAGAAAACTCGAGTATTTTATCTTTATCCCCTGTGCTTTCTATGGCATAAGGATTAGGGACAATTGTTTTTCCTATAGGCTGTATAGACTCATAAGGAGATGGTAAAACCTCGATATGTATTTCGTTCTTTGTTCTTTTGGGTGTTATTTTAGTGTCAATTCCTAAAATCAATTTTTCAGACGGCTTCCAATCTATCGCAATAGAATTTCCTCCACCAAGCCATTCTGTGATTGTTTCATCCGCTCCTTTTATAAAGGGAGACAACAACATATATTTGGCATTAGGTCTCTCCCGTCGTAAAATTGCCAATAACAATTCCAGCTTTGCCCCACGCTCTCCATTTTGTATCGTATGAGCTTCATCAAGAATGAACATCGAAACATCTTCTACGGATGGATGCTTTCTTCTGATTAATAAATCTAATTTTTCAGGTGTCGAAACAAGAACATCTATTTTTTCATCACCATTTAAAAAGGAGTCTTCTGTTGGGTCGATTTCTATTGCAGAGGATGTTTTTTCTATAGCAAAATCGAGCGGTTCTAAATCCGATTTTAAATCAAAGTAGACCTGATTTACCAATGCTCTTGAAGGAACAATATAAACAATCTTTGCATCTGCTCTTAATGCTTTGGTAACAATGATGTTGAATTCTGCCAAAAGTGTTTTTCCTGCACTTGTAGGCATTTGTAATACAGTAACATTAGATGCAACATCCAGTAAATTATCCGACAAGGCTTCTCTCTGTGAAGGCAAAAGTTCTAAAATACCGGATTCTGCCTTTCTTTTACAAAGAAGTTTGATTTTGTCATTGAATTTCGTTTGTGTCCATATCGCATTTTTATACATTGTGTTCAAACCGAACTCCAAAAGATAAAAGATACTGACCAATCTTGGTTCGCCTTGAACTAATTTCTTAGCCAAGTCCAAATGTTGTCGGATAACAGCATCCAAACGCTCTTTGTAATCATATCCCTGCTTCAGATAGTTAGCGGTTTCTACCAATGCTTTGGAAAGATGGTATATCGACAACAAGGTGTAAGCTTCATTGACTTCTCTGCCAGTTGAAAATTGCTTTAAGTAAGTCTCTTCATACTGTTGCTGTTCTTTTTTTAACTCTTCAATAATTGAAAGAGCCCTTTCTACGTCCGAGAATCCATTGTGCTTTCGGATTAAAAGTATATATGCTTCTAAGGTTTTATTGAGTATTCTATATTTCCAGTTGCCCGTTTCTTCTGCTGCCGGATGAAAGTCTTTTAAATCTATTCGGATGCTGATTTGTTTTTCTGCCTTGAAAGCAATATTTGCCAAATAAAAATAGTAAAGTACGGATGGGTCTATTCCCTCTATTCCAAAAACATCAGAAAAATGCTGAATGTCTTCGTCAGAATTTATATCAATTGATTTCAGGAGTTTATATGCTGTGGTTTTTGCATATAACGGTGCATCCTGCTCATTGTTAAAAACCGAATTGATGATGAAAAACGCAAGTCTTAAAAGTTCGCTACTATTCAAATCAGATTCATACGGAAGCTTCAATTGAGCAAATACATAGCCTTTCTCGTTCTCATTGAGAAGAGAGGCTATTGTATCTTTTTGTAATATGGTATTAATCATATTGCTCATTTTAATCCGTTACGAGTTCTTGCACTTTTTTATAAAATAAGTCAACCGTTTCGTCGATGCTTTTATCACTAAATGACAGAATTGAAAAATGTACTTTTCCAGGTTCAAAATCTTTTTCGTTTGATTTCATTTTTCCAAAATCAGTAGTATCGTTAATACAACTATGGTCTCGGATTAATGTACAACCGTAAGTAATGCAGATATTATCACTTAGCTGATGCTGTAAACATACAATTGCAAAGCCCAAAATTTCGGCATCTTTTGCATTCAACCTACGGCAATAATCAGATAACCGTTGAATGACTAAAGGGACTTCATTTTTATGTTTTGTGTGTGTTTTAAAAATAGAATCCTCTGTTGTGTGCACAACTGGAGGAGGTGTCTTTTTATCTGCGGATACTTTTGCCTCTCCCAAAAGTATTTCTACTTTTTCATCTGAAACTCTTTTGTATCCAATGGCATCAAGCCCCCTTCCCGGCAATTCGGCACGCTCTCTGAATGTTATATTTTTCAGTGGTATGATAAACCGCTCTCCGTCAGGCAACTTCTCTTCAAAATAATAGGTCATCAACAACTCTCCTAAATCACTACGGTAAATATCGTTGAGAACTGCCGGTTGTAATCCTTGCTCTCTTTTCTTATCGATAGGGGTGGCGTTTTTTGTGATGATTTGTTTCAATACATCTGTACCAAATCCGAGATTATTAAACAAAGCCTGTTGATTGACCTCTTGATAATCAAATTGCGTCTGTGAGCGTTGCTTGAGGTACATCTCAGCAAACTTTTTGACAAATGAGTCAATAACAGGAATGTCTATTTTTTTGTGTACATGCATAATTGAAACTTATAACAAATTTAATACTCTTTATTCCATTCTGGTTTCCCAAAGACACTTAAAATGGCAAATCATCATCTTCCGATACATATTGTACAATTTCTTCTTTCTCTTTTGGAAACTTTGCTTTGTAAAACGAATTCAGGAATAGACCTACGGTTGTAACAGAATTTACTACAAAGTAAGTAAAAATTGGCTCACCTATTTTATAATCATCGTTTGTTTTTCCGTGAAATTCTGTTTTGTCACTCCTTAGTTTTTCGATACTCTGACCAATTGATAATAAAGAACTTCCTATCGTTTTGATTTCGTTAGGCATCTCCGAATTTGGAAATAGCTGAAATACTTTTAATATCTCGCTTACTAAATCATACAGCGTCTTATTAGATTTTATTTTGCTGTTGATTCTCTCGTCTTTGAGTATTTCTTTAATGATACTTTCCAAAGCCGAATTAGCCAAACCTATTGCAATGCTTGGTTCGGATTCTATTTTTTTAAACGCACTCTCAAACGTGGCACTTGCCGATTGATATTCTGCTTTTATATCATTACGAAACGTGGGAATTGATGGAATAAAATCAGGCGTTTCCAGTCCCAAATCAATGGCTATTTTTAAAAGCGTTTCTCCATCTATACCGTTCAATGTCCTTGTTAAATCGATATTGTTATTGTTATCTATATGAATGGTAAAGTTCTCCCAATGGTCATTAAAGTTATAACCTTCTTCATATTTATGCCATTTTTCAATGTAGAAGCGGACATTTTTGTATTTGCTTGAAGGAAACAAATCCCACAGAGCCGTTTCTATATCTGCAATCAGTTTCATTAAATATTTGGGAGAAATATCATTATTCATACTTTCTAATTTTTAATCTCCAACTCCCCACTCATCAATTTCGGCAACAAGGCATCACGAGTTTGGGTTAAGGTTTGGATTTGGATTGAGTTGTTTTTTATTTTTTCAAAAATTGGGGAAATAACTTTTTCAAATTCTTTCAGAACAACTTCATCAGCAACCAAAATCTCAATTTCTTTTATTGATTTTGAATTAACGGCTGTTGCTATGGATGATGTGCTTCCTAATGCTCCCCAATTGTAGTTTTTCAAATAGAGAAATAAGAACTCAGGAATAATTTCAGTTTTCAATTGTGCTATTGCCTCATTTGAAAGCATTTTTTCAGTTGTGATTGCCAATCTTCCAACTGTTAACTTAAAACTTACAATTACTGTATTCTTTTCAATAACAGGTATTCTAAATTTTTCTATTGCTTCATTTGTTAGGTATTCAGAAGTGCTGAAAATGTACACTCCTGATTGCCCCATATCTTTAATTGAAATCCATTTTACATCATTTTTATCTAAACTAAACCATTGTGTTTGCATTCTCGGCGGTGTTCTTCCAATTTGTACTTCACAAACTTCCCCCAATTTCCCAATTCTCCACCCCTTCGGCAGTCCATCCACCAACTCGCCATCAAAGCCGGGGAAGTTGAAATTGACAAACCACTCTTTGAAAATGGCTTGTGCCATAGCTTCCAAAGTTTGGTTCATTTGCAGGTTGAG
>DUQG01000017.1 GCA_012837935.1 Bacteroidales bacterium | reverse complement strand
TGGATTCATCAGGGCGAGCTTTACATTTGTGAAAAGGGATTACCAGAGACACACGGTTTCACCCCGCCCTATATCAATAAAAACATAGCTGTTACCGCTATTATTGTTTTTTCTTGGAATTAAAGTAATATCACTTCCTGTAGGTTCATATATGACACTGGTGGTAATCCCGAATTTTCTACCGCCATAGTACTCACAATGCATACCTCCCACCCTTCCGTATTGGGTCCCCGGAACAGGTATTAACTTTTCTATGGCTACCATAGGTACTATGGTAGAGCAGCTAATAGGTTGCCCTGAAATATTTACCGCCGAACGGTGGCAACAATCAACATATTCAGGAAAGGTTAGCGCAAAAGCACTGCCCAGGTAAGTATGATAATGGCTGCAGCTACTATATATATATTTTTTTAGTTGGTCAACATAGTCACCATGCCAGTAAATTCTATAATGAGGAGCAACCAGTAATTCAATGGCAGTAGGGCGATTAATATCTGAGCCTCCCCCCAGCCACCCCTTACCAAGCATAGACATCTGTTGCACCGATGTTTTAACTGCATTTATTAGGCGAATCCCTACCCAAGCTTTACCTTTAAAGTCAGGCAACCCAATGATGGAACCCGCTAAACCCCTTACGGTAGTATAAGGTATAAAGGGATACGTGGCATGGGTATTTGTTGTATCCGGCCGACGAAAGTGGGCTATCGAACTCTTGATATCAAAAACTAGTACTTCCATGGCTCCACCCCTTTTCCGACGGTTTATCTACCAATCCGAGCATTTCTCACCCTCTAACTCACCTAAAAGTGTTACCCGTGAGTCAGACCAGTATCTAATCCGGGCAATTTTCTCCTGATTATCTTTTAGAAGCCGAGCTAGAGCAGTCAAGTCTAATTTGGAATCTCCTAAACTGGTCGGAGCATCTGTGTTATCTTCAACACGCAATTTAATGCTTTCCTCGATGTATCCAATCCTGTACATGGGAGCCTTATATTCTACATGAATTAGAAATAAGGGTTGCTGAATACCCCTCCCTCTAGCTTGTCTGTGCTTGGTGCCGTTCCATAAGCCCTCCAGCAAGAGATCTACATCATTGCTGGTTAACCCGGTCTCTTGGGCAATACTGGCATTGATAATACCAGGCATGGCAAAGATAGCAAACGGAACTATATAAGTTGTCCAAATAGTTCCCTGACCTAATCCTTTACTCTCCTGCCCTTCAGCTGTTGTTACCCCAATATCTTGGGAGGGCATTACCACCGTCCCTTGAATGAACTGACTTTCTATCGGATGTAAAGAATGAGCCCACCCAAATTGCACTGGCCCGGTTAATTTAAATGTCTCTTTTTTAACGCTGTATACAATGCCAAATGCCCTGACATCGAAGGCCGCAGTTGTTAGTAAATCTTGCATTCGGGAAGCCTTAATGCCGGATCTCTCTTCAATTTTGGAAGCCAATGATCCACGCCCTAATAGTTTTCCGTCCTCTGTGCGTTCTTCTCTGACATATATAAAGTTTCTATTATCCGGACCACCATCCGGATATTTAGCCATTATATAGTCCCGAACATCTCTTTTTATACTCACATCGGAAAGAGATATTCTGCCATCATCTTCCCCAAAAATGCGCCGGGCATTGCTGTCGTTTAAGGGATCCCGGTTTGGTATACCATCCTTAACACTTTTAATAAATACAATTTCGGCACTGTTGATACTCATTAATTATCACTCTCCTGATTTTCTTTAAGTTCGGATGCTTTTTTCTTTCTACCCAGGGAATATCCAGCCCAGAATGCAGCCATAAACCGGTCTTTGTTAGTTTTTATTTCTCCTTCATATTGTACGAATCCCATAGTAATAACTGCAGCACGCTTAAGAACATCCAAAGATACTTTAAGGTCCAGCATGCTCGTGTACTCTTCCATTCTGCCTAAAGCCTTAAGGTGTATAACTTCTGGTGTCAGGCTGGTTCCAAAGGTCATGATACGGTGCTTTATATAGTCCTTGCCATTAGTGCCGGCATAATAACTATTACCAAACCTTTGAACAACCTGACCGGCTGCAAAGCCCAATTCATCAATATTCTCAAACTTGATATCTTCAGCTAGTGTTTCCCAGGTTAAGCTAATTAGCTCTTGTACTGGCTTCATGATTAAATCACCTCCTTCTGGATTTTTGGGACTATTAATTTGACAATCTCCGGTATTTACTAATTCAATGGAATAATTATCTAAGAACCGGTTAATGGCAAAATAATCAACAGCCTCTTGCTGTAGGGTAAACATACTTTCTGGAAGCATTTTGGCCAACTGGGTCATTCTGGCGGAACAATTTTTATAAAACAATCTTTTAGCAAGGGGTTGTTTTTTAAATGCTTTTTCCAGAGAACTCCACAGATAGGATGGACCAAAAGCAGTAACCAGCAGATAAAACAAGTTGCCGATCTGACGGGTTTTTCGCGCTGCAGATTTCTCACTCAGTCTAGTTTGGTCGTAGATTATTTCCTCCATCTCTTCAACAACCTGTCGGCATAACTTATCTAACTTGCTAGCCGTAGTTGGTAGGATATCGTTTATCACTGATCTTAAATGAATGTTTAATTTTCCTGGATCACCGGCAAAGTAGATTAAAGACAGACGGAACTCTTCATTATCCCACTCT
>DUQG01000043.1 GCA_012837935.1 Bacteroidales bacterium | reverse complement strand
GCAGAGTAATGCTGCCAAGGCACGTTTTTTTGTAAAGTTAGTGGGTGTTTGTTGGAAAAATTGTAATTTTGGGAGTGTGAAATAAATACGGTTGTTAAATAAAAAAAGAAATTCAATTTATATTATACAATACACTGTAAGAGAGTGTAAAGATAGAAATGGTATTAAATTAAAACGCTTAGTGAAGCTTTGAATCTCGACAATTCCCAAAATGGAAACAACCACTCAATATGATACTTTAAAAAGACAAGGCAATAAATAGCATAACGCATGAAAAAAGAAAAAATATTTGGAATACAATCCAACGCCTTTTTTGCCGGGTTGACAAGTTTTTTCACCGACACATCTACTAAAATGGTATATAGCGTTATGCCACTTTTCTTGCTATCGATGGGAGCATCCAAAACCACTATATCTCTGATTGAAGGGATTGCAGAAAGTACTGCGTCTTTATTAAAGGCTGTTTCGGGATATTGGAGCGATAAGATTGGTAAAAACAAGCCATTTATGATTATCGGATATGGTATCACAGCCATTATAACACCTTTATATGCAATAGCAAGAATACCTGTTCAGATTTTGTTTTTCCGATTCTTTGAACGAATAGGAAAAGGACTAAGAACTGCACCACGAGATAGCCTTATCAGCAGTTCAATCAAGAAAAATGAAGCCGGTAAAACTTTCGGATTTCAGAAAGCTATGGATAACAGCGGAGCCATTGTCGGACCATTAATCGCTTTTTTATTGTTATCTGTTTTTCCGCTAAATTACTCGTACATATTTTTATTGGCAACCATTCCTGCAATTCTTGGTGTGCTGACGATTGTCTTTTTTATAAAAGAGGCAAATACAGAAAAGAACCAGACTACCAAAAAGATTTCGCCAAAATATTTACCTAAGAAATTTTATTTTTTCCTTGTAATCATTTTTGTATTTACTCTTGGTAATTCAGCAGACGCTTTGTTGTTGGTAAAAACAACCGAAACAGGTATTGATAAAGCATATATTCCGTTTGTGTATATGATATTCAATACGGTATCGGTATTGTTGGCTATACCCATTGGAAAGCTATCGGACAAGATTGGTCGTGAAAAGCTGATTATTCTTGGGTTTTTAGTCTATGCGATTGTCTATTTCCTTTTCGGCAGATTCAATAGTATAAATGTTTTTATTTTCCTGTTTATGCTGTATGGATTTTACAGTGCATTGACCGATGGTAGTCAAAAAGCCATGATTTCCGATATTGTTAGCAAGGATTTGAAAGGAACAGGATTTGGTCTTTATCATGCCGTACTCGGAATTACACTGTTACCTGCGAGTTTAATTGCGGGACTGCTTTATGATAATGTCAATTCAAATGCACCTTTTTATTTCGGCTCTGCAATGGCATTAATCGCTGCTATTCTGATGATAATTTTTACTGTTGTGGATAAGAGAAAACAAAAAATGAGTTATGTTTAACAAAAAGTATATCAAAAAACACAAAGAAAATAATGAGTAAACAAAACGATACAAAGTTTTTATACCTATTAGTTGATTGTAGATATAATGATGGAAAGAGGATTTTACCTGCCATGTCTTGCATAAAATGATGGAATTGACGAATCTAAACTAAAAATAGAAAATAGACTACAGCCTGAAGGTGTCAAGGAATGTATTCTTGCAGAAGTTGGAATTGTGGATTCAAGCGAGATAGAAGATAAATTAAAGACTGAGAGTATCAATTGAATTGATGCTCTCGGTTTTTTTTATTTTATTGGAAAAAGTTGTAATTTTGGGAGTGTGAATAAACTTATTTTGGAGTTATACACAATTATATGAAATATAAAAACATATTGAAAATTATAAATAGACAAGAATTTCGAGCATGGTTGGAGAAAAATTCATCTTCAGAAAGTGAATGCTATGTTTCTGTTAAAAGAGGGCGTCCTGTTGATGATGCACATTTTTGGTATTTGGATGCAGTTGAAGAGGCTTTGTGTTTCGGATGGATAGATAGCACGATTAGATTAATTGATGGAAAAAAGATGCAACGATTCTCACCCCGAAGAGAGAAAAGTGATTGGACAGAATTAAATAAAGAGCGTGTACGAAGACTTGAAAAGTTAGGGTTGATGACGGACAGCGGTCGGGCAGTGCTTCCGGAAATGGATGTACGAAGTTTCAGAATAGACAAAGATGTGGAAGCTGTTTTGAAAAAGGCACGAGTATGGACGAAGTTTAAATCGTTTCATCCTTTATATCAAAGAATACGAGCATCAAATCTTACATTCTATAAGCAACATTATCCAACTTCTTACGAAAGGATGCTGAAAAACCTTATCGAAAAAATAAAACAAGGTAAGATGTATGGCAATTGGAATGATTATGGGAGATTATTGGATTATTAGATTTTGAGAAGCTAAATTCTTGTTAGCTAATCACATTTGTAGTAAACTGTTGTTTTTTTATTTTATGGATTACAGAGATAAAATATTTATGTCGGTAGCTGAGAATCTGAGCTTTTCAAAGGCAGCAGATCAGTTTAATATCAGCCAGCCTGCCGTTTCGAGGCATATCAAAGAGTTGGAGGAACATTATAAAACCAATCTTTTTGAACGGAAAGGAAACAAAGTTTACCTTACTAAAGTGGGTGAAAGAGTTTATAACGCTTACAAAGAGATAGCTCAACTTTATCGTGCTCTTGATTTTGAAATCGGGCAGTTGCACGATAGTGTGTCGGGTGAATTTATTATCGGGGCAAGTTCCACTATTTCGCAATATGTTATTCCGCAGGTGATTGCATCGTTTCATAAGCGCTATCCCAACATCAAAATCTACCTTATAAATGGCAACTCGTTCGAGATGGAGAAGCTGCTTACGGACAATAAGATTGACATGGCTTTGGTGGAAAATCATTCGTCGCAGTCAGGTATTCGCTACAAAGGTTTTATGGATGACGAGTTGATTGTGGTTACAGGAAAAAACAGCGTTTATGCCAAACGCGAAAATATCTCGAAAGAGGATTTGCTGCAAATTCCTATTGTACTGCGAGAGCAGGGATCAGGCACATTAGAAGTTATAAAAGAGATGTTAGCGCAACAGAAAATCAATTTTGAAAATCTGAATACTCATCTCTATTTAGGTAGTACTGAGGCAATTAAAAACTTTTTGCAAGATTTTGATGGATTGGCAATTATTTCAGAAAAAGCTGTACTTAACGAACTCTACATGAAAACGCTTGTAAGGCTTAACGTAGTTGGTTTTTCAATTTCCAGAAAATTTCGTATTGCAACTAAGCAAGGACACAAAAGCCGACAGATTGAATTATTTGAAAATTTCCTTTTCCAGTATAATTTTTAGTTATTAATGATAATAAATCTATATTTGTGTTTGTTATGCGAAAGCTGTACTTTTGCAAAAAATAAAAGTACAGTATGACAACAAAAAACTCTTCCAACTTTGTAGGAACTCTACAAAATAGCCAATGGCTCTATTCTATCGTTATTGCACTCTGTTTTATGCCGTTTATTTCGCCTGCCGTGGCATTGCTAATTGGTTTGGTGTTTTCCTTTATTGGCATTAAGCATGACAGCCTACATAAATATACTTCCAAAACGCTACAAGCATCGATTGTTTTAATGGGATTCGGTATGAGTTTGAGCGATGTAATTGCATCATCGAAAACAGGAATTATTGAGACAATAATTTCAGTAACCGTTGTGATGTTTATGGGTATTGCACTTGGCAAACTTTTGAAAGTGGAGAAAAACACTTCGTTGTTGATTGCGTCGGGAACTGCGATTTGTGGCGGAAGTGCTATTGCTGCCGTTGCACCGATTATTAATAGTAAAAATTATCAAACATCATTTGCGTTGATAGTGGTGTTTGTGCTAAATGCCGTTGCGCTTTTTATCTTTCCGGTTATAGGACACAGATTGGGACTTACCCAAGAACAATTTGGAAATTGGGCAGCCATAGCCATTCACGATACCAGTTCGGTGGTGGGCGCCGGAGCGATTTATGGCGATAAAGCGCTGCAAGTTGCCACCACAGTAAAACTTATTCGTGCTTTGTGGATTATACCATTAGCGCTGATTATAGCTTTTGCAAATAAAACGGAGGACAAAAAATCAATCAAATTCCCTTGGTTTATCCTGTTTTTCGTGTTGGCTATTATTTTTGCCAATTTATTTCCCTCTATGCAAAGCAGTTACGAGCACTTTAGTTGGCTTGGACGTCGTGGTATGGTCATAGCACTTTTCCTTATCGGTTCTAATATTACGATTAGCGAAATCAAAAAATCGGGTCCGCGAAGTTTTGCCTTGGGTATCCTGTTGTGGATAATAATTTCAGTGGGTTCGTTGTTTTTCTTGACAATGTGAAATTATCCAAAAAACACGCTAGATATTAAATATTTTTACTAACTTTGAGAGTTGATGTTTTTGTTAAAATATCAACTCTTTGTAATTATAAAAGAGATAGAATTTCTATGATTGCAAACAAATAAATTGTAAAAATATGAACAAAACTATTACAATTTTTTTTCTATTCCTATGCAGTAGCTTGGCATTTGGTCAAATACAATCATCTTTTGTAGTTCAAAGATGGGATATTGAGAATACAGATATTGAGAGTATTTCTTTTATAAGGGTTGATAGTACGCGTGTTTCACAATCCACCGCTTTAGAATATAAGGAGTTTGTTGTTCTTTTGGATTTGCCGATCGTTGAGTCTTCAATAAGAAAAGAGAAGAATTTCAAGAAAGAAATTGAACTTGGAGACAAATTCTTATCCTTTATCAAAGAATATTATAACAAACCTGTGAAATTTGTTTTAGTATCACATTGGCACGCACATAGTATTTCTGGCATTGTTCCTTTTCTTGAGAAAGAGATAGACTTCTATATGACTTCACACAATTGGAATGAGGCACTTCGTGATGGTTTGCTACCAAAAGAATATTACACGTCTGATTATGAGAAAAATATACATTTCATCAATAAGGATACAGTAATGCTCGCTGATGAAAAATTCCCCATAGATGTATTATATTTGGATTCTATTAATTATTCGGTAAAGCCCACAAAGGATTTTTTGGTGTATTACCTGCCAAACATCAACACCCTTTATGTTTCATGTAAAGTTTTGATTAAAGAAATTGATTACAGTAAATATCAAATAGCTGAATATAGCGACAGACTTTTGGATATAAAAAAGGTAATTAACGAAAAACATTTGACAGTTGATAACCTTATTCGATTGTATTATGCTAAATCACCTGAATTTGTTGTACCATACAAGTATATCGAAGATATTATTAAGAAAGGTAAGTCGTGGAATGAAATAATTGAATATTTTACTAATATGGACTTAGGTTGGGTACAAAATAATCAGAACAGCCTGTTAAGATATACTATTGAAACAGAGTTACATCCTAATCTTTTAAGGCTCGTTGTTTATGAATGTTTAAAACAAGAGCAGTTTGATAAAGCTGTTATTTTAGCTCAAATTTTATGTGATTACAGACCCAATAATGCGTTTTACATAAATGCGCTTGGTGAAAGTTATTATAGAAAAGGCGATTTACAAAAGGCTATGTATTATGATGCTCTTCTTAAAACCATGTCGAGTAAGTATGGGATTAATCAGTGGAAAACAAACATAATAAACACTAAATAAATGGAGATGTTTTTGCTCATAGAATACTAATGATTGGCTTATCACACCAACATCTCATGAAAAAATTATGAAGAAAGAAATTCAATTTATTCTATACAACACGCCGGAAGAAAATATAAAGATTGAAGCGGTAGTAAAAGATGACACGTTATGGCTAACACAAAAAGCTATGTCACAGTTGTTTGGTGTGCAAGTACCCGCTATTAGCAAACATTTGAAAAATATTTTTAGCGAAGGAGAACTTGAAGAAAATGTGGTTATTTCCATTTTGGAAACAACCACTCAACATGGTGCAATGGAAGGGAGAACTCAAACACAAGAAACACAATTCTATAACCTTGACGCTATTATTTCTGTAGGCTATCGGGTAAATTCAGCAAAAGCAACTCATTTCCGCATATGGGCAACCAAGGTGTTGAAAGAATATATGCTGAAAGGTTTTGTGCTTGATGATGAACGTTTAAAACAGGGAGAAACACTATTTGGTAAGGATTACTTTCGCGAATTACTCGAACGTGTTCGTTCTATACGGGCAAGTGAGCGACGTATATGGCAACAGATAACCGATGTTTTTGCTGAATGCAGTATTGATTACGATCGCAATTCACCCACCACCAGAGCATTTTATGCTATGGTGCAAAACAAGTTTCACTATGCTATAACCGGACAAACTGCAGCTGAAATTATTTACAGTAAGGCTGACAGGAATAAGGAAAATATGGGGTTAACGACATGGAAAAATTCCCCTGATGGACGTATTTTGAAATCGGATGTTACTATTGCGAAAAATTATTTGCCTGAAAAAGAAATCAAACGACTTGAAAGAGCTGTAACAGGTTACTTCGATTATATCGAAGACCTTATTGAGCGTGAAAACACATTCAATATGGATGAGTTTTCTGCCAGTGTCAATGAGTTTTTAGCCTTTCGTAAATATGATATTTTGCCTGATAAAGGAAAAATATCCAAACTAAAAGCAGATTAAAAGGCAGAAACAGAATATATAGAATTTAACAAGACACAGAAAATTATTTCTGATTTTGATAAAGAGATAAAACGATTGAAAGAAAAAAATAATAGTAAATAAATCAAAAACAATTAAACCCATAAAAATTAAACATCATGAACGAAAAATTATTAGCCGAAGTTGGAAAACTTCAACCTGAAATGAAGGAGTGGATGGATTTTATGCACGAAAATCCCGAGTTGAATATGGAGCTGCCTGTTACGGCGAAATTCATTGCTGATAAGCTAAGAGAGTGGGGATACGATGTAATAGAAGGCATTGGCGGTATGGGCGTAGTGGGTTCTATGACAGTAGGTGATGGTAAGAAAGCTATCGGTATGCGTGCTGACTTTGACGCACTTCCTATCTTAGAAGACAATGATTTGTCGTACAAAAGTAAAATAGAAGGTTGGTCACACCTTTGCGGGCACGATGCACATGCTACTATGTTGCTTGGTGCAGGAAAATATTTGGCTCAAACCAAAAACTTTAACGGAACAGTTCGCTTGATTTTCCAACCGGGAGAAGAAACCATGGAAGGCGCACCTGCTATGGTTGCTGACGGACTTTTCGAGCGTTTCCCTGTGGATGCAGTGTATGGAATGCACAATATGCCGGGCTTGCCGTTAGGTAAATTCCACTTCCGCGAAGGCGAAACAATGGCTGCCGTGGATAACTGGGAAATTGAATTGACCGGAAAAGGTTCACACGGTTCTATGCCGGAATTAAGTATTGATCCACTTGTGTGTGGTGCTTCTCTTGTAATGGCATTGCAAACTATCGTAAGCCGTAACGTATCACCTTGGAAAAACTCTGTAGTAAACGTAGGAGCATTCCAATCCGGTATTGCCGGAAATGCTGTTCCACAGAAAGCTATCTTGCGTTTAAGCATTCGTAATATGGAGGCAGACCTTCGTATTATGGTGCTTGACAAAATCCGCAGGATTACCAAAGCGCAAGCAGAAGCATTTAATTGTGCTTACGAAATTCGTGAGGGTGTAGCAGGAGCTGTATTGGTAAACACACCTGAAAACACACAATGGGCTGCTAACGTAGCGAAAGCAACCTTTGGCGAAGACCAAGTGGTAGAAAATATGCATCCATATATGGGTAGCGAAGACTTTGCATTTATGTTGCAGAAAAAAGTAGGAACCTACTGTATGATTGGTAACGGCGATACCTTTATGGTTCACCACCCAAAATATGTATTCAATCAAGATATGTTTAGTCGTGGTGCAACCTATTGGGTAGCTCTTACAGAAGAGTATTTGAAATAAAAAAACGGGGAAAATCCCCCGTTTTTTTTATGATATTATCTGAGTTGTTTTCGGATATAAACTACTATTCAACAATCGCTTCCGTCAATTCATCCAATGTAAATCCCGCAAACCAGCTATTGTAGTCAAGTTTTGACAGACTTTCACGAACCGCTTCAGGAGTGTATTGAGTGCCAATTAAAGCATTTCTTACTTCGGATAAGTCGCTGTTATTGCCAAAGAAAGTTCCGAAAAAGTGGATTTCCTTAATATGTGAGTTTGCTATATTAGCAAAGATTTGGATTTTTCCTGCTTGAAAACGGCTATTACGTTCGATGTCAAACTTCGGAGAATTTCCATAATTCCATTCCCAAGTTCCAAACTTAGAAGCTCTTGTAGCTTCAATTTCAGCTAATTCTGTTTTGGAAAACTTGTATTCGCTTATTTCCGGAAATTCAGATTTCATCTGTTCCAAAAGCTTATCGGCAAACTGATGTACAGAAATTTTCTCAGGCAAGTGGTTTAAAATATTATCCACAGCACTGCGAACGGACTTGGTTGATTTAGATACGATTTTGTCTTTTGGTGCTTTAAGTGCCTTAGCAAGAACGCTCAAATCGGTGTCAAAAAGTATGCAACCGTGGTGCATTACGCGTCCTTTAAAATAAGCCTGTGCATTTCCACAGATTTTTTTTCCGTCAATTACAATGTCATTTCGACCCGTAAATTCAGCTTTTACGCCTAAGCCACCCAACGTATCAATTACAGGTTGTGAGAAAGTTTTGAAGTCAAATTCGTTCCCTTTGTCTTCGTTTGAAATAATGGTGTAATTAAGGTTGTTCAAATCGTGATAGACTGCACCACCGCCAGAAATTCGGCGCACCACGTGGATACCGTTTTCTTTTACATATTTTGAGTTAATTTCTTCTATGGTGTTTTGGTGTTTACCCACGATAATAGCAGGCTCATTTATCCAGAGAATAAAAATTTTGTCGTGTTGTAGTAATTTTTTAAAACAATATTCTTCCAGTGCAATATTGTAATCGGGTTTTGTAGATTTGTTTACGATGTAAATCATAGGATATGATTGTTTGAGATTTTGAATTTTTGGATTACAAAGTTACAATAAAAAAAGGTTGTTATCTAAAAATAACAACCTTTTGTAAGTAGCGAGACCGAGAATTGAACTCGGGACCTCATGATTATGAATCATGCGCTCTAACCATCTGAGCTATCTCGCCATTGTTTCAAATTTTGTGGGTGCAAAGATAAGGAATAAAATAAGTTCAGCAAAATTTTTTCTGACTTTTTTCTTGTTATCACAAATAAAAGTTGAATACTTAATCTACATCCGCTCTTTTTAACCCCATTTCTTTGCCCACTTCCAGCATATATTCTCTTGCCGCTTCGTATTCATTGGGAATTATACCGTCTAGAATAGCATCTTTTATCTTTGCCTTAATATCACCGACTTCACGGCATTGTGGCAAATTGAAAGTTGCCATTATCTCATTTCCTTCCACAGGTGGCTGGAAATTTCGTATGCGGTCTTTTTCCTCTATTTCAACCAATTTCTGCTCAACTAATTGGAAGTTCTGACGGTAGCGACGTACTTTTTCGGGATTTTTAGAGGTAATATCCGCATTACACAGCATCATCAAATCATCAATATCATCCCCCGCTTCAAAAAGCAATCTGCGAACAGCTGAATCTGTTACTTCGTCTGTACTAAGCACGATTGGACGCATATGTAGCGAAACCAGTTTCTGGACGTACTTCATTTTTTCATTCATCGGAAGCTTCATTTTTTGGAAGATTCCGGGAATCATTTTTTGTCCAATATAGTTGTGATTATGAAACGTCCAACCCTGTTTTGGATCAAATTTTTTCGACTTTGGCTTGCCAATATCGTGTAAAATAGCAGCCCAACGAAGCCAAAGATTATCCGTTTTGGTGGCAAGTTCATCCAGCACAGCCAATGTGTGATAGAAATTGTCTTTATGTCCAACGCCGTCACGGGTTTCAGCACCTTTTAGAGCAATAAATTCAGGGAAAATAAGTTCCAGTAAGCCTGTTGTTTCCAATAATATAAACCCAACAGAAGGTTTTGGTGAAAGAATGATTTTATTCAGTTCGTCAGCAATACGCTCTTTAGAAATGATTTTTATTCGGTCTTTGTTGCGAGCAATGGCATCAAAAGTTCTTTCTTCTAAAAAGAATCTTAGCTGCGATGCGAAACGAATTCCACGCATCATCCGCAGTGGGTCATCCGAAAATGTAATATCCGGATCCAGCGGCGTACGGATAACAAAGTTTTTAAGGTCGGTCAGTCCATTAAACGGGTCAACTAATTCGCCGTAGCGTTCTTTGTTCAGGCATAGTGCCAATGCATTAATCGTAAAATCACGGCGGTTTTGGTCGTCTTCAAGCGTGCCGTTTTCCACAATCGGATTGCGGGAATCGGCTCTGTAAGATTCCTTACGTGCACCCACAAACTCAACTTCCCATTCGCCGACTTTTATTTGTGCAGTGCCGTAGTTTTTGAAAACATTGACTTTGGATTTTCTGCCTAATTTCTTGTGTACCTGCTGAGCAAGTTCTATCCCGCTACCCACTGTAACAATATCAATGTCTTTCGACGGACGCTGCAAATACAAATCACGCACAAAACCACCGATAACATAGGTTTCAAGTCCCATCTCATCCGCAGTTTCCGAAATCAACTTAAATACTTTATCTTGTAAATATTCTTGCATTTAGCTTAGTTTTTAGAAATGCAAAATTAGTGATTTTTAAAGGAATGGGCAAGTAGCAGGGATTGTGAATGAAAAGTGAGATTAATTGCTGATTGATTGAAGTGAATTTAATAAAATAGATTTTAACTTGCTGTCAAATATCTGTCGTTATTAATGGCAGATATCTGACAGTAGCAATGTCAGATACAACCTATTATTTCCCCACCAAATCTTTAAAAAACTAAAACACCACACTATAAATCCCACAGCGTTAAAAAAATCCGTATCTTTGTAGTCTTATAAAAGTGAACTGTAAAACTACAACAAATATGAAACGAGCCATTTTTCCCGGAACATTTGATCCATTTACCATTGGACATTACAATATTGTGATGCGTGGATTGGATATTTTTGATGAAATAGTGATAGGAATAGGGGTAAACCAATCCAAAAAGACCCACTTTGACCTTGAAAAACGGGTGGAAATTGTAAAGCAAACTTTCAGCAATGAACCGCGAGTATCGGTAGAAACATATGATAGTCTGACGGTTGATTTCGCAGAAAGAGTAGATGCCAAGTTCCTACTACGTGGCGTGAGAACGGTTGCCGATTTTGAGTACGAGCATACCATTGCCAATGCCAACAAGCAACTTAGCGGACTTGAAACGGTGCTCTTGTTTACCGAAACAGAGTATTCATTTATTTCATCTACTGTGGTACGTGATTTGATAAAATACGGCAAGGATATTAATGATTTTTTACCGCCGGGCGTGGAAATTTAGAATTAAAGTAAAAACAAAACTATATGTTCAATAAAATTTACAAACAAGTCTTTTTCAAAGGATTGGGAGTGGTGATGGCACTGTTTTTTGCCTTCGCTGTTTCTGCTCAGACAAAAGACGATAAATACTTCAGTATCAATAAGAATTTGAGTGTCTTTAACAATGTTCTACGTGAGTTAAACACCTATTATGTTGATACATTAGATTACGAAAAGCTTGTCGGAACAGGTATTTATCATATGTTGTCGTCTTTGGATCCTTACACGATTTATATGCCGGAGGAGATGAATGACGATATTAAGATGATGACTTCCGGAGAATATGCCGGAATTGGTGCGCTGATTATGCAAAAAGACGGCAATACGGTAATTTCAGAGCCTTATGAAGATATGCCGGCACAGAAAAATGATTTGCGAGCCGGGGATATTATTTTGGAAGTGGACGGCGTAAGCACCAAAGGCAAAACCAATGCACAAGTCAGTGAAATGCTGAAAGGTAAAAACGGAACCGAGGTTGTTATCAAAATAGACCGACCGAATACCAAACGTCCGATTACAAAGAAGTTTTTGCGAGAAAATATTGTATTTAATCCCATTATTTATTATACCGTTTTAGATGGGAATGTCGGTTATTTGATGCTAAGTGATTTTACCGATAAAGCTGCATTGGAGACTAAAAATGCAATTACAGATATGATTGAAAAATCAAAGATCACTTCGTTGGTTATTGATATTCGTAGCAATTTGGGTGGAATAGTGGATGAAGCGGTTGCTATTATGGGTTATTTCGTGCCAAAAGGAACGCCTATTGTTTTTACCAAAGGTCGTTCAAAAGAAGCGGATAGAATCTATCGCACACCTTCTGAGCCAATTTTTCCGGATATGAAAATAGCTGTATTGGTTAGTCGAAGTTCAGCGTCAGCATCTGAAATTTTAGCGGGAGCGATGCAAGATTTGGATAGAGGAATTGTGGTGGGAGAGCGCACTTTTGGAAAAGGACTTGTGCAGAGCATTCGTCCTGTGGGTTATGGCGGACATGTGAAAATTACGCTAGCCAAATACTATACGCCGAGCGGTCGCTGTGTGCAGGCATTGGATTATAGCCACAGAAATGAGGATGGAAGCGTGGGACGTGTGCCGGACAGTCTGCTTACGGCATTCAAAACCACCAATGGACGCACGGTTTATGATGGCGGTGGAGTGCTACCGGATACGGTAACATCTGACACTCGAAAGATGAACGTGGCTTATTATATTTATGCTCAAAATCATTATTTTGACTATGCGACGCTTTATGCTCAAAATAATCAAAAAATAGAAAGTCCCGAAAACTTCAAACTAACCGATAAAGAGTTTGACGACTTTGTAAGCTATTTGCTGAATGAGAAAAAATTTACTTATACCACCCAAACTGAAACTTATTACAGCCAATTAATCGAATTGGCAAAACTCGAAGGTTTGGATGAAACGGCAAAAGAGGAGTTTGAAGCATTGAAAGTGAAGTTAGTTCCCGATGTGGAGAAAAATATACGAGACAATAGAAAAGAGATTGAAGAACTGCTTAGTGTGGAAATTATACGTCGATATTACTACCAAAAAGGTCCGGTGCGTTATATGCTGAAAGACGACAATGAGCTAAAAGTTGCATTGGAGCTGCTGAAAAATGAGGCAAAGTACAACCGGATTTTGAACAAGCAGTAAAAGTTTAATAATCAATCAAAAAGAAAGAAATCAAATTGGATTACTTAAAAATACCATCGCCTTGCTATGTACTTGATGAGCAGGCGTTTCGAAAAAACTTAGCACTAATCAAATCGGTGGCTGAGCGTGCAGAGGTAGAAATCATTCTGGCATTCAAAGCCTTTGCTATGTGGTCGGCTTTCCCGATTGTGAGAGAATATATCAAATGTAGCACGGCAAGTTCATTGGCGGAGGCACGTTTGGCTTTCGAGGAAATGGGAAGTCCTGCTCATACTTACGCACCTGCTTATTCCGAAATGGAATTTCCCGAAATAATGAGGCTAAGCAGTCATATTACCTTTAATTCTCTTTCGCAGTTTGAGCGATTTTATCCGGAAACAATAGGGAAAAATATTTCTTGCGGAATACGAATTAATCCCGAGTTTTCCGTAGTGGAAACTGATTTATACAATCCGAGTGTGCCGGGTTCTCGTTTGGGAGTTGTGGCGGATTTGTTGGGAGATAAGTTGCCAAAAGGCATTGAAGGTCTGCATGTTCACATGCTTTGTGAGAACAATTCTTATGATTTGGAAAAACTTTTGGAAGTAATAGATACAAAATTTTCAAAACATCTAAGTCAAGTAAAATGGCTCAACTTGGGTGGAGGGCATTTGATGACGCATAAAGATTATGATGTGGAGCATCTGATTGCTGTTTTGAAGAAATTCAAAGCCAACTATCCGCATTTGCATATTATTTTGGAGCCGGGAAGTGCTTTTGCATGGCAAACAGGTGTGTTGGTATCTACTGTGCTAGATGTAGTGGAAAATAGAGGAATAAAAACGGCTATGCTGGACGTTTCTTTTGCTTGCCATATGCCTGATTGCCTTGAAATGCCTTATAAACCTGCAATTACCGGAGCAACCGATGCTGTGGAAGGAAAACTGACTTACCGAATGGGTGGAAACAGCTGTTTGGCGGGAGATTATTTTGGCGATTGGTCATTTGAAAAAGAATTGAAAGTTGGCGACCGAGTGATTTTTGAAGATATGATACACTATACAATGGTAAAAACTACGATGTTTAATGGTGTTTCACACCCTTCTATCGGTATTTATACATGTGATAATGAATTTAAGTTAATCCGAAAATTTGGCTATGAGGATTATAAAAACAGGATGTCGTAATGTCCCTTTTTGCCATAAAACAGGAAAAAGCTAAAAATGATAAAATAAATTTGGTGTATAAGTTTTATTGACTTATTTTTGTATTCTTATATCAAAAATGTTGATATTTTTTAATCAAATAATATGGGAAAAGTATTAGTAATTGGTGCCGGTGGCGTAGGAATAGTTGTGCTGCATAAAATGGCACAAAATCCTGAGGTGTTTAAAGAAGTAATGCTTGCAAGTCGTACACAGTCAAAATGTGACGTGATAGCTGCTGACGTGAAAAAACGTTATAACTATGACATTCAAACTGCTCAGGTAGATGCAGACAGTGTGCCAGAATTGGTTGAACTTTTTAAGAAGTTTAAGCCGGAGTTGGTTGTCAATGTGGCATTACCCTATCAAGATTTAACCATTATGGATGCTTGCCTTGAAACTGGGGTAAGTTATTTGGATACAGCTAATTACGAGCCGAAAGATGAGGCTAAGTTTGAATACAAATGGCAGTGGGCTTATCACGATAGATTCAAAAAAGCTGGACTTACTGCAATTCTTGGATGCGGATTTGATCCGGGCGTAACCAGTATTTTTACGGCTCACGCAGCAAAACATCATTTTGATGAAATTCACTATTTAGATATTGTGGACTGTAATGCCGGAAACCACGGAAAAGCTTTTGCTACGAACTTTAATCCTGAAATTAATATCCGCGAAGTAACCCAAAAAGGGAAATATTGGGAAAATGGTAAATGGATTAAAACAGAGCCGCATGCCATTCACAAACCGTTGAATTATCCTGAAATTGGTTCAAAGGAATCCTATTTGATTTATCACGAAGAGCTTGAATCGTTGGTAAAAAACTTCCCGACCATTAAACGTGCTCGTTTTTGGATGACATTTAGCGAAGAATATCTCACTCACTTGCGCGTAATTCAGAATATCGGAATGGCTCGCATTGACGAAGTGGATTACAATGGCTGCAAGATTGTTCCTATTCAGTTTTTAAAAGCCGTATTGCCTAACCCGGGTGATTTGGGTGAAAATTACAAAGGAAAAACTTCCATTGGATGCCGTATCAAAGGTTTCAAAAATGGTGTGGTTAAAACTTACTATATTTACAATAATTGTAGTCACGAAGCAGCTTACAAAGAAACCGGAACTCAGGCGGTAAGTTATACAACGGGTGTTCCGGCTATGATTGGTGCTATGATGTTTTTACAAGGCGAATGGAATAAAGCGGGTGTATATAATGTGGAGCAGTTTAATCCGGATCCATTTATGGAACAACTTAATAAACAAGGACTTCCTTGGAAAGAAATGCACGATGTAGATTTGGAACTGTAATAAATCAATAAAAAATCACTAAAAATGAAGCACAGAAGAATAATTCTATTTGCAATAATTAATCTTATGATTATTGCCGGATATTCTCAAAGTACAAAATATTCAAACAGTGTAACCACAGACGTGACAATTTGTGAAACTAAAATTGATATTACTTTTGGTTGGTACACTAAAACACCTTGGTTAAATTCTAATTCTTTTACAGGTCCTAAGTCAGCGGTTGGAATAAGGAAGTATTATGTATCAACAGATTATTACAAAGAAATAAAAATAAATTCTGCTAATGGACTATCGGAAAGTTTGATAAAAATACCTTATTTTAAGAATCGACAAGGGAGTCGAGATGAAATTAGTAATATTAATATTTGGGTTCAAAAAAACAATAAAAAACAAAAAATTAAAATCAACAACAAATTACTCAAAGACGAGCCTTTAAATGATAGTATAAACCAATTAACTTATAAAATTGACAATATCAATGCAGGTGACGTAGTTATTTATAGTTTTAATCAACGTTCTGCACTTTATGCCGGAATCCCGAGTATCTACTTTCAGTCCAAATATCCGACACTTAAATTCAATCTAAAAGTAGCAGTACCAACGGATAACTTTGATGTAAATTTTATACCCATAGGTAGTGATGATTTGAATTATGAGAAATCGGAAGAGACTATTCAAATTCGAGAGTTCGATGAAAACATGAAATCAAGATACTATTCATTAAAATGCGATGTTGTAGCTGTTGAATTATCAAATTTAGAACCAATTCTCTGTCCAAAAGAAGGTATAGGCATAAAAATGGAAGTAGATAAAGTGCATTACTAAGCAATTTATTTACGCATAAGCCGTATAAGTAAGATTGTGATTTTACTAACAGCGATTTTAGCACATACGTTTTGCAATTTTAATCGGTTAATAGTGAAATAATCAAAAGGATATTGGAAACAGTATCCTTTTTTTGTAATTTTACAGTGAATTGTTTTACAAAAAATGAAAATAACCATGAGAAAAAACACGTTTATTTTATTCTTCCTTTTTACATTTGTTTTTTTTGCAAAAAGCCAAACACCCATTGATTATGTCAGCACATTGGTTGGCACACAATCCAAGCACGAACTTTCTACCGGAAACACCTATCCTGCTATTGCATTGCCTTGGGGAATGAACTTCTGGACACCACAGACAGGCAAAATGGGAGACGGTTGGACATATACTTATGACGCTAATAAAATTCGCGGTTTCAAACAGACCCATCAACCCAGTCCGTGGATAAATGATTACGGGCAGTTTTCCATTATGCCGATGACGGGAAAAGCGATTTTTGATGAGGAAAAACGAGCCAGTTGGTTTTCACATAAAGCAGAAGCGGCAAAGCCACATTATTATAAAGTCTATCTGGCTGATTATGACGTGGTAACGGAAATTACACCTACCGAACGTGCGGCTATGTTTCGATTTACCTTTCCTGAAAATGAAAACTCATATGTGGCAGTTGATGCTTTTGATAGAGGTTCTTATGTGAAAATTATTCCCGAAGAAAATAAGATAATCGGTTATACTACTAGAAATTCCGGAGGAGTACCCGAAAATTTTAGAAATTACTTTGTTATTAAGTTTGATAAACCGTTTAGCTATCAATCTATTGTGGAAAATGGTTCAATTAAAAGTCAAAAACTTGAAATAAAAGCCAATCATGCGGGAGCAATTATCGGTTTTTCTACTCGTAGAGGCGAGCAAGTACATGCACAAGTTGCATCTTCATTTATTAGTTTTGAGCAGGCAGAAATTAACTTAAAAGAGTTGGGTAATCGTAATTTTGAGCAGATAAAAAGTGACGGTAAAAAGCGTTGGAATGAGGTTTTAGGTAGAATTGAAGTAGAAACAACCAACATTGACCATTTGCGGACTTTTTATTCGGCTTTGTATCGTTCCGTACTTTTTCCAAGAAGCTTTTATGAGTACGATAAGAAGGGAAATATAGTGCACTATAGCCCTTTTAATGGTGAGGTTTTGCCCGGATATATGTTTACCGACACCGGATTTTGGGACACATTTAGAAGTTTGTTTCCTTTGCTAAATTTGGTTTATCCTGAAATGAACCAAAAAATGCAGGAAGGATTGATAAATACCTATAAAGAGAGCGGGTTTTTTCCAGAATGGGCAAGTCCGGGGCATCGCAATTGCATGGTGGGAAATAACTCGGCATCGGTGCTGGCAGATGCTTACTTGCAAGGAATAAAAGTGAAAGATACCGATGTGCTTTGGGAAGGAATAGTAAGCACGGCATCAAGTGTGCACCCGAAAGTGCCTTCCACAGGACGATGGGGATACAATTACTACAATGAGCTGGGATATGTACCGAACGATGTAGGAATTAACGAAAGTGCTGCTCGTACACTTGAATATGCATATAATGACTGGTGTATTTACCAGTTAGGGAAAGCATTGGGTAAACCCGAGAAAGAGATAGAAGTTTTTGCTCATCGAGGTCAAAATTACCGAAATCTTTTTAATAAAAAATATAATCTGATGGTAGGTCGAAAAGCCAACGGAGAGTTTAGTGAACCGTTTAACCCCTTCAAATGGGGCGGTGATTTTACCGAAGGAAATTCATTGCATTACACATGGTCGGTTTTTCATGACCCGCAAGGCTTGATTGATTTAATGGGAGGAAAGAAAGTTTTTAACCAAATGCTTGACACTGTTTTCGCTCTTCCGCCAATTTTTGACGAGAGTTATTACGGTGTGGTAATCCATGAAATCCGTGAAATGCAAATTATGAATATGGGGAATTACGCACATGGCAATCAGCCTATTCAGCATATGATTTATCTTTACAACTATTCCGGTGAGCCGTGGAAAGCACAATATCATCTGCGCGAAGTGATGGAGCGAATGTACACGCCTGCACCCGATGGCTATTGCGGTGATGAAGATAACGGACAAACTTCGGCTTGGTATGTGTTTTCGGCTTTGGGATTTTATCCGGTTTGTCCGGGAAGTGGGGAATATGTACTAGGTTCACCCCTTTTCCCAAAAGCAACGTTGCATTTACCTAATGGAAAAAAGCTGGAAATTAAGACTACCAATAACTCTTTTGAAAATGTATATGTAAAAGAGCTGAGAGTAAACGGCGAAAATTACGGCAAAAACTACCTGAAGATTGATGAGATAAAAAAAGGAATGAAACTTGATTTTAGCATGGATAATAAACCAAACTATAATCGTGGAATAAGAGATGCAGATGCACCTTATTCATTTTCAGGGAGGTAGGATTTTGCGACTATTTTGAAACAACACTTTCAAAGCTGCCGTCAGACAAATGAGTGGTTATTTGGTCACCTTCCTTCACTTGTTCTTTGGACGTAAGGCGTTTCCCATTAAGTGTTGTGATACTGTAACCTCGTTCTATAAGAAATTCCGGCGAGTGAGTTTTTAGTTTTGTTTCAATAAGTTGAAGTTTGTTGCTTTCAAGCATTATTCGTTTACGAGCAAGGTTTTTTAGCTGAAATTGCAAAGCATTTATTCGGTTGTTTTCTTTCAAAAATCCTGTCTTTCCTGCTTGTCTAATGCGTAATTTCAGCATATCCAATCGCCTGTTTTCTGCAATAGAAGTCTGCATTACTTCATCGGAAATACTGTTTACAAGCATTCTTAGGTTTTCTTTTTCTAAACTCAATTTAGAAATCAAGAACTCAGCTGCGGCTGTCGGTGTTTTTACACTTGTATGAGCCACCATGTCGAGAATAGAAACATCGCGTTGATGCCCAATACCCGCAATAATCGGGAGAGGAAATTGAGCACAATTTAAGGCTAAGTTGTAGTTGTCGAAACAAGATAAATCGGTAGTAGCACCGCCACCCCTTATAATGATTACTACGTCAAAAAGTTCGATATGTTCAAAAATCTTTTCAAGCGCTTGAATAATAGATGCTTCTGCCTGCATCCCTTGCATAATAGCCGGAAATAATTTGGGATAGAAAGCAAACTTTGAAGAATTGTTTTTTAGCTGGTCGCAAAAATCGCCGTAACCGGCAGCCGTTTTGGATGAGATAATCGCAAGTCGCTGAGGAAGAGTAGGGAAGGGGAGCGATTTGTTTATATCCACTACGCCTTCTTCTTCTAATTGTCGGATAATTTGTAGTCTTCGAGCAGCCAATTCACCAATAGTAAAAACTGGATCAATATCTCTAATGTTCAGGCTAAAACCATAAAGTCCACTATATTCTACCTTCGCAGAAACCAGCACATTTAATCCGGCACGTAAACTCTCGCTTGTGCTGCTTTCAAAGTAAGGTTTCAGCATTCGATACGTACTAGACCAGATGGTTGCACGAGCTTTAGCAATAATGTTGTGACTATCTTCGTCCTTTTCAATTAGTTCTAAGTAGCAATGTCCGTTATTTTCACGCAATTCGCTGATTTCGGCTCGTACCCATACAGGCATCGCAAAATTAAGCTGGATAACGTCCGTAACCTGCTGACTTAGTTCTGATAATGAGATAGAATCTATCATTTTAGTGCACGTGTAAAATATAAATCCCTTTTTGCAAGTTATTATTGCGTAGTATTACTCTGTTGTTGGTAACTTTTGTTTTTAATAGCAATTGACCGGATGTGGAGTAAATACCAACTTCTCTTTTTTGCATTGGAATTTCCGATGAAAGATTAAGCAGTATGTCGTTTTGTGTGTCAGAAACAACTACTTTGAAAGTGTTTTTGTTTGTAGATGGTGAGTGATAAGTTTTTATCAAAGAGCTACTTAAAAGCATCGAATATGCTTTTTCAAAGTTTGGAATCCCATAACCCAGTTGGGGTGTTGGGGTTTCATAGGTATGAGCACTTTTAAATATCAGTTCCTGAATTTCTTTTATACTGAGAGTGGGTACCAATTTTTTTGCAGCTTGTAAAAAACAGGCAGAGGCACCTGCCAATATCGGTGCAGCGAAGGAAGTTCCATTGCCGCTTGTTGGGTTTCCGTACGGATTAACGATTGCCGAGCGTTGTCCGATTGCCACCAGTTCCGGTTTCACCCTGCCATCAGCGGATGGTCCTATGGAAGAAAAAGATGAATAAAGGCTGTCTTTATTTACCGAACCAACGGTTATAACACCTTCTGCATCGGCAGGGACACCGATATGTCGCCAAGAGTTTCCACCGTCATTTCCGGCAGCATTAATTAAGAAAATTCCTTTTTGATAGGCTAAATTAGCTGCGATACTGGCACGAATTGTTTTTCCATCCAAATCGGAATAGTTATAATCCATACCAGCATCATCAAATGTGGTGTATCCCAGTGAAGTGGTTGCTAAATCCACGCCTGCACTATCGGCATATTCAATGGCAGAAATCCACATGTCAGGCTCATAGAGATATTCACCGATTGCTGCTTCCGTTCGGAGCAGGTGAAAAGAAGCTTTGGGTGCAGTTCCTACAAAACTTCCATCCACTTCTGCTGCCATCGTTGAAAGTACATGAGCACCGTGTGCATCTTCTCTATAAATATTTGAAAAAGGATTAGCAAAATCTTTGGTACTCAGCAATCTATCTTCTGAAAATAGAGGGTTGAAAACCGGATTACTATCCACATTCATAAATCCGGCATCTATCACAGCGATATGGATGTTTTCGCCTTTATAGCCTTGCTGATGTAGGAATTGTCCGTTTAGTTGGTTGATTTGGGTGGCTGCAGAGCCGTAATCGTAATTGCTTTCTTTTGTCCTTTTTCTTTTGCTCGGCGTTTGATTGATTTCGTCAGTTATTCCCGTAAATTGTACAAAATCCACAAAGTCCAAGTTTTTGATACTCTCAATTTGTGTGCTATCTTTTAGCCTTATTGTTAGTCCGTTTAGCCATTTGGTAGTAGCGTGAATATGTATATCTTCCGAACTTATGGCTTTGATATAATATGGATTTACAGGTAAGTCGGTGCTGTCAAGCGAGATATTGAAATGTGCACGGCGTAGTAAAGCTCTTTCAGAAAGAAAGTCAGAAGGTTTGTCGAGCGAATAGGGTGAGCCGTTTTTATCTTTCAGTTGCACGTAGAAAAAGTAGGACTGTGCTCTAACTGAAAAAGAAACTGTTATTAGTAAAAGACTAATAAGAAATGCAAGTTTTTTCATAATTTGACTTTGAACTTTTAATAAATGCAAAGATATAATAAATTCAGAAAATGTCTTAATTATTTTGAAAACTGTTTGTTTGAAATCTTTGGCTCTGTTTTTGATAAAGTATAGAAAGAAAAAATTTCAATGAGAAAAACGCTTTACATATTATTTCTTTTTGTTTTGATAACGGGTAACTTATCTGCAAAAAAACGGACAAAGTCAAAGCAACCAATTGTTGTTGAAACAAAGGACACAGTTTTTGTTGCTGATACTGTGCCGAATAAAACTTGTGAGTTCCCGATGATAATGGTTGGGAAAACGAAAGTTGTACTTGATACAACTTATGCAAAATTCACCGACCTTTCCACAGATACATTGAATTGTGATAGTTTAATTTGTGTTGACAAGCTTAGCAAAGAATTGATGAGCTTCTTTGTTCAACATATTGTTTATCCTGCTGAGTTGAAAGGTAAAAGCACGGAAGAAACTTTAACCCTTCGATTAAAAGTCGATAAAAACGGTCAATTGCTAAGTTGTAATGTGCTTGAAGCTCGAAATGAAGAAATGAAAAATGAAATTCTTCGTGCTTCTAAGCTACTTCCCAAACTATTCCTGCTCGATAAAAATGGAAATTCCATTGATGGAACATTAGAACTACCTATCTCATTTAAAATCTTAAAACTCTAAAAGACCACTACGGATTGTTTTCGAGCGTTGAAAATAATTAGTAATTTTGCAGCTAATTTATTTTAGACGCAAATGGCTCAAAAACTCAATAAGTGGTTGGCGCTTTTTATTACCAACTTTCTAGGTGTTTTCAACGATAATTTCCTGAAAAATTCTATCATTTTTGTGGCGATTACATGGACTTTGCCCGCATGGATGACTCACTCACAGTTAATTTCCATTATAGGTTCTTGTCTGGTCTTGCCCTATCTTATTTTCTCGCCTTTAGGTGGTCGATTTGCTGTAAGGTATTCTAAGCTGAAAGTTTTTCGGGTTTTGAAACTTATCGAAGTGCCGATTATGCTGATAGCATGTGTTGCTTTTTATTTTCAGTGGATAGAGTTGGCAATTATTGCCATGCTGCTGATGGGTACGCAAAGCAGCCTCTATTCTCCTTCAAAATACAGTTTAATACGCGATATCGGTGGTGAAGAAGGTGCTTCTTTCGGTAGCGGATTGTTTGAAACAATGGCTTTCTTGGGTATCTTGTTTGGAACTTTCTTCGCATCGGTTGTTTCGGATAACTACTCACTTTGGCTGTTTTCCGTGATAATAATAGGTGTAGCTGTTTTGGGCTATTTTTCTGCAAAATCCATTCGAGCTAAAGAACTACCGGAAGAAAAGTCCGGTTCAGAGACTCTTAATCCAATTAAATTCTTAAAGGAAAATTACCTTTTTGCGAAAAGCCATCGTTTGGTAAATAGTGCCGTCTTGGGTGCTTCCGCATTTTGGTTGATTTCCAACATGGTGCAGATGAACGCCATTATTCACTGTAAAAATCATTACGAAGTTTCCAATTCAGCCACCGGAATGGTGATGGCTTTTGCTGCCATTGGAATTGCGTTGGGAACTTCCATCACAGGGCGACTTTCGGGTGCTACGGTACGCAAAGGCTTAATATTACCCGCTATCTTGGGAATGATTCTGATTTTAGCCGTGATGTTGCTGATACCGGTCTCTTTTGTCGGTTTTGTCTTATTAGTAACGCTGTTTGCCTTTGTTGCGGGCGTGTTTCAAGTGCCTTGTATGGCTATGGTGCAACATGCTGATTTGGGTCGTAAACGCGGTGATACCATCGCTTATCTGAATATGGTGAACTTTATCTTTATCCTGATTGGTACGGCTATGTTTTCGCTGACTACTGCAATCACAGACGAGAATAGCTTTGCTGTTTTTGCTGTTTTGATAGGCCTGTGCGTACTGCTGTTTGCCTATTTTTTCTTTAGATACAAAGATTTTAGAGTAGAAACCAAAACTATGTTTCAAAAAGCCTAAGTTATTAATCAATATTTTTTTCTTTAACATTAAGAATTTAAGAGTTAGTTAAGTCTTTCATTAAGCAGTCTTAATGTGTCTTAATGCCTTAATAATCTTAATGTTAACTGACTCTAAAACTTTTAAATATAATCTATCAGCCAAAATATTTAGGCGAAATATCTAGTAATCATTTTATTTTCTAATTCATATTTTATTAAACCTATATGTTCAAACTAAAATATTTAATCGTAATTATAGCATCATTTTTTCTCTTTTCAGCTTGTAATAAACCATCATCATCTGACAATCCGGAAGGAAACGACTCGACTCAAACATCTACAAGCGAAGTGGTAGAACCTGAAATAAAGAAAAACTCTACTGTTGAGATTTTAGCCAAAAAACAAGTTCCCGTACTCTGTTATCACCGTATTGAAAACGGTCGAAGTGATGAATACACCGTATCGCTAGCTACATTTGAAGCTCAGATTAAAGTGTTGGCTGATAGTGGTTATATGAGTATCAATCCGGATGAATACTACGATTATTTGGTTTATAATAAAGAACTGCCCGAAAAGCCTGTAATGATAAGTTTTGATGATTCGCGAGTGGAACATTTTACTATAGGAAAACCGATTTTGGAAAAATACGGTTTCAAAGGGGTATTTTTTATAATGACCATCACTTACAATAAAAAGAACTATATGTCCACCGAGCAACTTGCCGAACTTGCCAAAACAGGACATACGGTTGGTTTTCACAGTTGGGACCACACGCGAGCTATTCGCTACAACAACGACAGTATTTTGCGTGTAAATGTAATTGAGCCTAAAAATAAATTGGAAGAAATCATCGGAAAACCGGTAGAATATTTTGCCTATCCCTACGGCTTGACAAATGCAGAGACAACCGCTCAAATGAACGACCACTTCAAAATGTCGTTTATCCTTTCCACCAAACAAGACACAATTAATCCTATTCAGTCTGTACGTCGTATGATTGCACCGGAATGGTCACCACAGAGTCTAATTCGTGCGATGGAAAAAACTTTTAGTAGAAGGTAGAAGTTTAGTTCTGAGTCTTGAGTTTGTAGTGGGGATTGTCGGCAAGATGCCGACAAGTCAACGGCAGGATGCCGTTGCACCCCAAAATAGTTGTCAAATATCGAGTCAGCTATTTTTTGTTTTACTACTATCCCGTAAAGTCCCCCTTTGGGGGATTTAGGGGGCATCATCCGGCCACGGACAAGCTTTCCCTGTCGCTTTGAACGAAGGACGTTGTGCCTTTACGTTTCGCAAATATTTCCCTAATTCACGTGAGAGTTTTTTGACGATTTTAGGGTTTTGTGCCGACAAATCTTTTGTTTCACCAATGTCATCGGTGATGTTAAACAGCTCTTTTTTGCCTGTTTCGTAGTAGTAAATGAGTTTCCAGTCGCCTTTTCGGATGGTGCAGGTAGGACCGATTCCCGGACCTTCATTGCCCCAAAGATTTGGATAGTTCCAATAAAAACTGCGGTTATTGTGTTTGTAAGAACTGTCTTTCAGCATTGGCATAAAGCTGATACCGTCAATTGGTTGTTTAGTTTTTCGCTCTTTTACCTGTGCTATATCCAAAATGGTAGGGAAAAAATCTTCAATAATCAGGTAACTGTTGCATTTGGTGTTAGCTTGCACCTTTCCCGGCCACTTTACAATCATCGGCTCTCGTATTCCGCCTTCGTAAGCAGAGCCTTTCCCGCTGTTGAGCGGTGCGTTATGCGAATGTAGCGGTTCGTCTCGCCAATAAGCTGATGAAGAAAGTCCGCCATTATCCGACATAAAAATAATCACTGTATTCTGCTCTAAATCATTTTCCACAAGCCAATCCATCAAATCCCCCAAGCTTTTATCCATCCCTTCAATCAGTGATGCATATCCTGCTTCCTTTTCCGATAGTCCTGCATCGATATACTTTTGGTAAAAGCGTTTGTCCTTATCTATCGGAATGTGAATGGCGTAATGCGACATATACAAATAGAACGGTTGCCCTAAGTTTTTGGCTTTTTCCAAAGCTTTTACAGCTTCCAGTGTTAAAGCCTCGGTTGCGAAAATATCTTTTCCCCAATAGGCTTCCAAATTGGGTATAGCTTGCAAAGGTGATGGTTTTCCATCGGTGCGGTTGCCGAAATTCAGCTCGCCTAAATAACTTGCCAGTCCACCGCCTGCATGTCCGGCAGTATTCACTTCAAAACCAAAATGATGCGGGTTTTCACCCGGCGTATCTATGGCGCCCCAATGTGCTTTGCCGCAGTGAATAGTATGGTAGCCGCTGTTTTTAAGCAGTTGCGATAATGAAGTTACTTCGTAGGTAGATGGAATACCGGGCACTTGGCAAATGCCGTTTATATTCCATTCGGGAAATTCCAGCACATCGCTTTTTATATCAGTAGATTTATTCTTTTCTAGTGTCCAATTGGTTACACGATGGCGAGCTGCATTCATTCCGGTCATCAGGCTTACACGTGTAGGTGAACTAACAGCACAGGCATAAGCTTGTGTAAACATCATTCCTTGTGATGCCAATCGTTCCATATTTGGGGTGTGATAACGTTCGTTGAGCGGCGTTTTTTCGTCCGCAAAGGGTAGGGAAGTGTCTTGCCAGCCCATATCATCCACCATAAAAAGAATGATATTAGGACGTGTGTCGTTTGTTTGTGCCGACAAAGTAACTGCTGTAATAGCAGAACTTGCAAGTAGTGCTGTTTTTCTTAGAAATGGGTACATCATTGTTTTTGCTTAATGATATTAAGAGCCTAAAGTTACAAAAAAAATTTGCGAAGGAAAGTCAGAACTGTTTTTTATTTCTCTGACCCCTTCGCAAGTTTCTATAAATTTACAACTGCTTAGTTGTTATAATTTCACTATTTCCGTTTAGAATGGCAAATCGCTACCGCTACTATCAGCAGGAGCTTCATCAAATGCAGGTGGTGGAACAGGAGCACCGGCTTGAGCTTCAGGCGCAGCAACTTCTTGTTTTTTTACGTTCCAGGCACGAACGGTGTTGTACCATCTGCCATTATACTCACGTGCTTCTATGTCAAAACTTACGGTAACGCTATCACCTACAGCTACCGGGAATTTGTCTATGCGGTCGTTAAATAAGTTAATACAAGCTCTTTTTGGGTATTGATCACCAGTTTCTACTACGAAATCTTGTGAACGCCACAAACCGTTTTTACCTTGTCCGCTTTGTAGCGGAAGAACGGCAATAATTTTTCCGGATATTTCCATTTTTATTCTCTATATATTTAATTGTTTTTTTAAGAATGCAAAGATAAGAAAGTAAATTCTTCTTTGAAAATTCAAGACCAACAAAAAACCCCAAACTTTGAAAGAAAGCAAGGGGTTTTTCTAAATTTTTTCTAAATAATATTTACTGTTTAGTCAAGTAAGTATTGTTAGTTAGCAAGTTGTCTGCTTTGTTTTTTATTTGTTTTCTGACTCTGAACTGTTCCGATAGTAATACTTAGAACTCGTGACTCAGAACTCAGAACTCAATACTACATTCCAAAGCTATACAGCTCAATTTTATCCATAATCACACCAAACAGACCGATTAGAATGATACCTGCTGTACAGATAAACAAACTCACACGGTTGTAGTTGTCGGTTTGAATAGTTGGAATTGGATTGTCGCTGCTGTCGATAAACATGGCTTTCACCACCAACAGATAGTAGTAAAGTGAAATAATAGTGTTAATTACAGCAATCAATACCAGTACGTAGAATCCTTTTTCCAGTGCTGCTGCGAAGATAAAGAACTTGCTGAAGAATCCGGCAAAAATCGGGATACCACCCAAAGAGAACATAGCCAACATCATAATAAAGCTAAGTTTCGGGTTCGTGCTGTAAAGTCCTTTGTAGTCGCTGATATTTACTTTTCCTGTTTTATTCTCAATGCTTGAAATCACGCCAAATGCAGCCAGGTTAGAGAATACGTACACAAAGATATAGTAAATCATCGTAGTCATACCAAATGCGGTTCCGCTGATAATACCCAAAGCCAAATAACCGGCTTGTGAGATGGACGAGAATGCAAGGAATCGTTTGATATTGTCTTGACGAAGCGCGAACAAGTTACCCACAGTAATACTGAGTACAATCACAGCGAACAGAATGCCTTGCCATTGTACAATCAAATTTCCAAATACTTTGTAAAGTAAAAGCATCAGCACAAATACGGCAGAACCTTTGGAAACCACGGACAGATAAGCGGTTACGTTTGTAGGTGCACCTTCATACACGTCTGCTGCCCAAAGATGGAACGGTACCAATGAAACTTTGAAGAATAGACCAGCTACAAAGAATACAAATGCCATGATTTGCAATGGGTTTGCGCTAATTAGATTTGGCATATCGGTAAAGTAAAGCGTACCAACAGTTCCGTACAGATAAGAAATACCGAAAAGCATCACACCCGATGAAAATGCCGCCAAAAGAATGTATTTAGCACCAGCCTCAGCCGATTTCTTGCTGAACTTTTCCATAGCTACGATTGTTGCTAATGGAATCGATGCCATTTCCAATCCGATAAACAGCATCAGGAAGTGTCCGCTCGAAATCATAAAATACATTCCAAGCAAGGTAACCATAGTCAGGAAGTAAAACTCACCCCGTTTGTTCCCTTGTCTTTCGGTGTCAAACACCTCTTTGGCTTGCATAAATACAATCAAAGTAGCTATGTTAAGGATTCCTTTCACAATGGTCATTACCGGCTTGTAATCGTACATTCCGCCAAATGAAACACCTGCTTCGTAAGGAACAAATGTCCAGATAGTGTGTGCCGCAAAAGCTATCAACGCTATCGGCTGAAAATATTTCATTCCTTTTTTGCCTGCTATCAAATCAAACAAAAGCAGGAAAACCATTACTGCCAAAAGCGAAACTTCGCTACGCATGAATAGAAAATTACTTATATAGTCCATATTTCTATGTTATGTAGTATATTAATCAATAGTTTATCTAACTCAATATGCAATGTTTATCGTTGCAACGCTGCTATTACATTCCCAAGGCTGTCGTTAAGCATTTCGGATAGTCCAAATGGGAATGAACCGATATAAACGATACCTGCAATCAGTACAATCACAGCCAATCTCTCAAACCAAACTGCATCCGTAATACTTGCATGTTTTTGGTTTTGCATAGGTCCGTAAAGGAATTTACCAACCATACGCAGAATGTAAACTGCTGTTACTACGATAGAACTCACTGCGGCAACTGTCAATACGCGACGGAAAACGTCTGCATTTTCAAAAGCACCGAAGAAAATAGTCATTTCAGCAGCAAATCCGCTTAATCCCGGAAGTCCCAGAGATGCCAACCCCGCAATCACAAAGGCTACACCCAGGAATGGAATTACTCGCATCAATCCACCCATTTCGGTAATCATACGAGTACCTGTACGTCCGTAAATCATACCGATCAAAGCAAAGAAAAGAGCTGTCATCAAACCGTGTGAAAGCATCTGTAGTACGGCACCGGTCATCGCTGTTTGCGTAAGCATAAGGATAGCGAAAAGCACCAGGTTACAGTGGCTCACAGATGAGTAAGCATTTATATATTTTAAGTCGCGTTGGTGGATAGCTGCTAAGCCGCCGTAAACAACACCAATCGCTGTTAATACCAAGAAAATAGGTGCCAACTCTTTTGCAGCTTCCGGCATCAGGTAGATAGAAACACGGAAACAGCCGTAACCACCCAGTTTCATCAATACACCCGCGTGTAGCATCGAAACTGCAGTAGGTGCTGCAGCGTGACCGTCAGGTGACCAAGTGTGGAACGGGAAAAGAGCGCCAAGAACACCAAATCCAACGAAACTTAGCACGAAGAACAAGTATTGGCTTTCCATCGGGATATAAATGTTTACAAGTTCCAGCACGTTCATAGTTGTAGCACCGGCGCTAAAATAGATACCTAAAATACCAACCAACAGGATTGCAGAAGCTCCCATCAGCATTAGGGTAAGTTTCATTGCCGAGTATTCTTTTTTACCGCTTCCCCAAATACCGATTAGCAGGTACATCGGGATAAGTGCCACCTCGTAGAACATAAACATGGTAAACATATCGGTGGTAATAAAGAAACCGAATACGCCTGTAGATAGCAAGCAGAACCACATAAAAAATTCTCTGGTCAGCGGTTCTATTTTCCACGAAGTGAATGTTCCCGTCATCACGATAATAGCCGACAAGCATATCATAGCTACCGACACTCCATCTACACCCAGAGAGAAAGCGATATTAAGTGGTTTATACCACATCCAGTTCGATGTGAAAAGCATCGGATCGGCAGCACCTGCACTGCGTTGAGCTAAGTAAGAGACGGTAAGATAAGCCGATGCAACTACCAATGCTACACTACCGGCAACCATAATGGTTAGAACTTGTTTCCGCTCTTTTACCATAAACAGTAAAAGTAACATCAGAACAGGTATCAGTACGAATATTAATAGAAAGTTCATAATTCTGCCCCCTAACCCCCTAAAGGGGGAATTTTGGCGGGGTTATTTATTTAGTGAAACAATTAAAATTCTTTATTTTTCCATAAATAGGTACACTCTGAAAAGTCTAAATCAATAAAATTTTAATTTTATCTTTACGAACTTTAAGTGCGTATTGTTAATCAATATATTATACACATTAAAATTTGTGTTTTTGTGTATATAGTCTTTACGTAAAATTAATTGTTAATGATAAAACATAGATAAAATTTATCAAAAATCAAAAATAAGTTTTGACCGCAAATTCATATTGGTCGCGATATTATGAGTATTTTTTTTCGGCTCATCTATATCTCTTTTTTTGCTTAAAATAAGTAAAAAATGAGCCGTATTCACAATATTATTGAGCCGTATTTTAATGTGTTTTTTAAACTCAACACCTATATTAAAAAAACACACCTATAAAAAAATCAATTAAGGTCTTCTATAATCTTTTTTATACTCTCCATTAATTTTTTTTCCGATTCTAATTTTTTTTATTTTGGCTGTTTTATAAAAGTCATAATACTTTTTTTCCCAATAGGCATCATAATTAGTATCTAACTTACACTCTTCATCCCATTTACGTGGTGTTGATTCGTCTATATATATGTATATATAGTAAGAATAATTAGTCGAATTTTCTGTAAAGTTTACATCTATTCTGATAGCTTCAATATAATCAACCATACTTTTATCTTCTGTCCATGGACTATATTTGCACGGAATGTATTTATATTGAGTAAGATTTAGCTCACACTGGTCTGCCCAGCTTCCTATTGTTTTGCCTTTATAGTATGCAGCGTTATCTTGATAGTTTCTTTCAATATATTTTAAAGGGTCATTGTTGCAAGTAGCTAAACTAACATAAGCTTGTCCAAATCCACTTATGCTAAATAAGGCTAATATAAATATAAAAAATATTTTTTTCATTTAATTTTAACCTAAACAGCACATGAAAAACATATGTATTAAAGCTTCTGATTAAGGTCTTCTATAATCATTTTTATATTTTCCATTAATTTTTTTACCTACATCAATCTTTTTTATTTTGGCTGTTTTATAAAAGTCATAATACTTTTGCTCCCAGTAAGACATATCATCATTTGCTAAATCCATAGCATCATCCCATTTACGTGGTGTTGATTCGTCTATATATATATATATATATAGTAAGAATAATTAGTTGAATTTTCTGTAAAGTTTACATCTATTCTGATAGATTCAATATAATCAACCATACTTTTATCTTCAGCCCAAGGACTATATATGCACGGAATGTATTTATATTGAGTAAGATTTAGCTCACACTGGTCTGCCCAGTTTCCTATTGTTTTGCCTTTATAGTATGTAGCGTTATCTTGATAGTTTCTTTCAATATATTTTAAAGGGTCATTATTGCAAGCAGCTAAGCTAACATAGCTTTGTCCGAATGCATTAATGCTTAATACGCCCAGTGTAATTATAAATAATATCTTTTTCATTGACTATGCTTGTAATTACAAGCGATTTTCTACTTTATACAAATATTGCCAAAATTGTAATCAGCAACACACCTGCAAGGAATACCCATGCGTACCACTGCAAACTTCCGGATTGGAAACTTTTGATTTTTTCGGAAGTCCAAGCGGTAAGTGAAGCTGACCCATTGATTGCACCATCAATAATGTGGCGGTCAAACCATGCAAACGGACGAGAAATTCCGTTGAAAATGATTTTTTTCGTAATAAACATATACACCTCGTCGATGTAGAATTTATTGTACGACAGCTTGTAAGCACCGGATATTTTGGTTGCAAGCTCTGTCGGCTTTTCGTTCTCTTTTTTGTAAAGTTTTCTTGCCAACAAAATCGCTACAACTGCTACTGCTACGCTGATAGCTGCAATTGTCCAATCCAGTTTAATATCATACGGCACACAGTCGGCTGTTACAAATTTTCCAAAAGGAATAAATCCGCCAACAACCGTAATCGCCGCCAAGAATATCAATGCGAAAGTCATCCAACGTCCGCTTTCGTGTGGTGTGTGTCCGTTTGTTACTTTGTATTCTTTGCCCCAGAAAATGCTGTAATACAGACGGAACATATAGAATGCTGTAAGTCCTGCTGTAATGGTCATCCAAACGCCCATTCCTGTGCTGAAACCATAAGCAGCAGTAAGAATTTCGTCTTTACTAACAAATCCCGAGAACGGTGGAATACCTGCAATCGCCAAACATGCAATCAAGAATGTGATATGTGTAATTGGCATATATTTGCGCAGTCCTCCCATATCTTGCATGTAGTTGCTGTGAACGGCATGTATCACTGAACCTGCACACAAGAACAGCAAGGCTTTGAACATAGCATGAGTGAACAAGTGGAACATGGAAGCCATATAACCCAAACCTCCGTGGTCACCATGATTTAGATGCATGCTTGTACTTACGCCAAGTGCCACCATCATAAATCCGATTTGGGAAATGGTTGAGAATGCCAGCACACGTTTAATATCTGTCTGTGTAATGGCAATAATGGCTGAAAACATTGCTGTGAAAGCGCCTACATAGCCAATTCCTGCCAACACTTCCGGTGTGTAACCCAAGTAAATAGGGAACAAACGAGCCACTAAGTAAACACCTGCAACCACCATCGTAGCGGCGTGGATAAGTGCAGATACCGGTGTAGGACCTTCCATTGCGTCAGGTAGCCAAATATGCAATGGGAACATAGCCGATTTTCCGGCACCACCGATGAAAATCAGTGCCATTGCCCAAACCAATGCACTTGCACCCATAAAGCTTGCACCGATTGCAGAACTGAAAATGCTGCCGTCACCTGACATCAATTCGGTAAAGTTGAAGGTTTGAGTGAAGTAGGATAGTACTAAAATTCCCACCAGGAAGAAAAAGTCGGCAAATCGTGTTACGATAAATGCTTTCTTAGAAGCAAGTACTGCCGAAGGTTTGGTGTAGTAGAAACCAATCAACAGGTAAGATGATACACCCACCAATTCCCAGAAAATATACATTTGGAAAATGTTGGTAGCCAGCACCAGCCCAAGCATGGAGAAAGAGAAAAGAGAAAGGAAGGAATAGTAGCGTTGGAATCCTCTTTCACCTTTCATATAGCCCATACTGTAAATATGTACCATCAACGAAACGGTAGAAATTACCACCAGCATCATTACCGAGATGGGATCCAGTAAAATTCCCAAATCAATGTGCAGTTTTTCGCCTAAATTAAGCCAGGTAACATCGTAAGCAGGGAAAGCTTCCCATGCACCGTCCACTTTTGGTGCTGTGAAGTACTTAAAAGCTGTGAAGTAGGAAAGAACAGTAACTGCACCCAGCGTAATTGTTCCTACCAGTCCGGCTGTGCAGGGTTTTAGTTTTGTTCCTAATAATCCGATTGCCAAAAAGCTTAGCAAAGGAAGTAGTAGAATTAAAATGGTATATTCCATAGTCAGTATTAAGTTTTGAGTTTCGAGTTACGAGTAGTGTCGGAAACTCAATAAATTATATTTTTTGAAAAATTCAATCAAGTTCTTTGATGTAAAGGATAATGAAAAGTTGCATTCAGTCGGTTATTTAATTGTAAGCTACTCAGAACTCCAAACTCATAACTCATAACTAAAATTATTCTTTCATATTTTGAATGTTATCCACTTCTACATTGCCAAATTTTCTATATACATTAATGATAATGGCTATGGCAACTGCAGTTTCACAGGCTGCTATCGCGATTACAAAAAGCGAATAAAACATACCTTCCATTTGTCCAGGGAAAAGATAACGGTTAAATACTGCGAAGTTCAAATCCACCGCGTTGAGTATCAGTTCTACGGAAACAAGCATCAATATCAGGTTTTTACGAGTGAAAAAACCGTAAACTCCTGCAAAAAACATGATTAAGCTGACAATTAAAAATGGCAGCATAGGTGCCGGTGCACCGGACGTATTGATTAATAATTCTCCCATTTTATTTATCTAAATCATTATTGGATTCAACATTGTTTTTCTCTTTTCGTGCTATCATGATGGCACCAATGATACAAGCAAGCAGCAGCACACTCATTGCCTCGAATGGCAACAGGAACTGATACTTTTCTGTTCCCATCATGGTAACACCCAATTCTTGCATTTTCATCTCTTTGCCACTTACGTAGTTGATAATACGTGTAACATTAGCTACTACAATGTATCCGCTAAGCAGCAAGCCGAGCACCGATAAAATAGCCGATGATTTTACTTTCCAATTCATTTTGGTCTTAAATTCATCTCCCGGTTTGTGCGTTAGGAAAATAGCCATGATAAATAAAATCATTACACCGCCTGCATATACGGTAACCTGTACAGCAAATAGGTAGTAATAATTAAGCATCAGGAATAATCCGGCGGTTGCCAATAGCACAAATAGTAGATAAGTAGCTGAGCGGATTACTTTTTTGCTCGTAACTGCCATTATTGAAAATACAGCTATTACGAGTGCTAAAATGTAAAATATGATTTGTTCTGCCATAACTTATATGTTTCTGTTTCAGAATTGTATTTTATTTATTTTCTTTATCAGACGATTTTTCATCTGCTTTTTTAGCTTCAGGCGCTATTTCTTTCTTTTCTTCTTTTTTAGCAGGTGCTTCAGTAGGTTTTGCAGCTTCTTTAGCAGGTGCAGCAGGTTTTTCTACTTTCTCCTTTTCACGAAGTTTACTACCCGGCTTGTTCAGTTGTCTTATCAACTTACTTCTATCATACATCGCACCTTCAAAGTCATTGTTAAATTGGATAGCATCTGATGGACAGGTGATTACACAAAGGTTGCAGAAAGTACACGTTCCATAATCCCAAACGTACTTATCCAAAACTCTTTTCTTTTTGCCGTCTTCGGTTTCTTCCATGTTTGAAGTAACTTTAATGGTTCCATTCGGACAGTTATTCATGCAAATACCGCAAGCTGTACAAGCGTGCTCATTGTTTTCATCGTGTGGCATATGAAGTTCCGAGCGCCAACGGTCAGAAATCACGAGTGTTTCCCTGTTTTCAGGATATTGCATGGTAACTTTTTTTCTCCAAAGCTCTCTCCATGTTACACGTAAACCGCCAATCAAAGCTTTTAGTGCAGTGAAAATTCCGGAAATATATTTTATAAATGGGTTCATAGTTTTCTGAACAATGATTTATTATATATTATTAATGTGTTCTTGTAAATTTGAGTTCTTGAAAATATCTTAATTACCAAATAGAGCTGGGAACCAATCGCTAAGTGTCCATCCCATAAGTACCATAACAACCATTACGATTATGTTTATTAAGTTTATCGGAAGTAGGTATTTCCACTCCAAATTCAATAGCAAGTCGATACGCATACGCGGGAATGTCCAGCGAACCCAAAGACTCAGAAATACCAAAAAGCCTGCTTTTCCAAAGAACCAAACGTATGATGGAATATACCACATGATTTGGTTGAAGGCATCCCAACCTTTAATTTGTATCGGCATCCAGCCCCCCAAAAATACGGTAGTTGCAATAGAAGCGATGATAAACATGTTCAGATATTCTGCAAGATAGAAAAATCCAAACTGCAATCCTGAATACTCCGTGTGATAGCCTGCAGTAAGCTCGCCCTCTGCTTCCGGAAGGTCAAATGGACCACGGTTTGTTTCGGCGTGACCGGAAATCAGATAAATTATAAAGGCTATTAGGGCAAGAATGTGTCCGTTAAAAATATTCCATGCATAACGCTGACTTTCCACGATTTCCGAAAGTTGCATTGTTCCTGAAAGTACTACGACGGTCATCAGCGCAAATCCGGCAGAAAGCTCGTAGCTGATAAACTGAGCACCGCTTCGCATCGCACCAAGCATCGAGTATTTGTTGTTACTAGACCATCCTGCCAATAAAACACCGATAATACCGATAGACGAAGTGGCTAATACGTAAACGATACCAATGTTAAAGTCCACCGCCTGCAAGCCTTGTCCGAAAGGAATAGCCCCAAATGTAAGCATAGACGATACAATTACAAAGAACGGCGCAGCATAAAACAAGAACTTATCCACCTCTTTGATATGGATAATCTCTTTGATTAAAATTTTAATCATATCTGCAATACTTTGTATCACACCGTATTTACCCAGTCGGTTTGGACCTAAGCGGGACTGAAAGAAGGCTGTAATCTTACGCTCAATATAAATAAGCGCCAAGGCTATCACGGCATAAAGCGTCAATAATGCTAATAAAACCAATGCCCCTTCAACTAAAGTTGCCCAAAACGGGGATAAATTGTCTCTAAAAAACTCGTGTAGATTAGAAACAAGTCCCGTCAGTTCTAATGGTTGATTGTAATTCATAAATTATTTACGATAAAAAATCGATTTCTATTTACTTAAATAAAAAGTTAAGAATTTTAAGTCTTTTCAATCTACTGTAAACTGAAAACTCAAAACTGTAAACTAAATAAAACTATCTATCAATATCCGGTATCACATAGTCCATAGAACCGCCGATACCAATAAAGTCTGTTAAAAGTTCCCCTTCGGAAATGATAGGCATGGCTGATACGGCAGCGAATGATGGCGAACGGAATTTGATACGGTAAGGACTTTTGTCGCCTTTACTTTCAATAAATACGGCAAATTCACCTTTACCTGCTTCCACACTTTGGTAAAACTGTCCTTCCGGTAGTCGGATAATCGGTTTTGTTTTTGCTTTGAATTCTCCTTCGGGAATGTTGTCAACCAACTGTTCGATAATTTGCAATGCTTGTTCTATCTCGTCCAAACGATTTAAATAACGTGCATAGCTGTCGCCTTCGGTGCGAATAATTTCTTTGAATTTCACCTTGTCGTAAAGTGAGTAAGGTTTGTGAATGCGTACGTCGCAAGACCATCCCGAACCACGTCCGGCAGGACCTGTAACGGCATAGCTAACAGCATCTTCATAACTTAGATTTCCTACATTTATCATACGGTTAAGCGTAATAGGATTGTGAGTAAAGAAATTATCGTACTCAACCAGTTTTTCACGCATATAAGGGATAAATGCTTTTACATCTTTTTGGAAATCAGGATAAATGTCGTTCATCACACCGCCAATCACGTTGTAATTCACAATTAAACGTCCACCGCAAGTTTTATCGAAAATATCCAATACATGCTCACGTTCACGCACACCATATATAAATGCCGTAGTACCCCCTAAATCATTACAATGTGCAGCCCAAGCCAGTAAGTGAGAGCTAATTCGGTTCAGTTCGTCCATAATTACACGGATATATTGAGCACGTTCGGGAACTTCAATTCCTGCTGCTTTTTCCACACACATACAAAGCGCATGTCGGTTGTTGCTTGCCGAAAGGTAATCCAAACGGTCTGTCAAGTGCAGAATTTGCGGATAAGTCATGCTTTCCGCCATTTTTTCTATTCCACGATGAATATATCCGCTATGAACATCTATTTTCTTAATAACCTCACCATTCAGTGCTGTGCGGAAGTGCATCACACCGTGTGTGGAAGGGTGTTGTGGTCCAATGTTGATTACATAGTCGTCTTCTTCAAAAATATCGGTTGTTCCTTCTACCAGGTTTCCTTTTTCATCTTCTTTGATGAAAGGCGCTATATCCACAATTTCTTTGTTAGCAATAGTAATTGGATTCAGTTTTGGGTCATCATTATAGTCCTTACGAAGTGGATAGCCGTTCCAATCCTCAGCCAATAAGAATTTACGCATATCAGGATTGTTGATAAAGCGTATTCCCAGTAATGCATAAACCTCGCGCTCATTCAAATGTGCGGCTTCATACATGTCTGTAATGGAATAAAGTAACGGATTTTCACGGTCTTCGGTAGCTGTGATGATTGCAATTTCCCGACTCATGTCTTTCGATGATGAAAGCAGGTAAATTACACCAAGCTTATCGCCCCAGTCCATCCCAATAAGGCTTATCAGGTAGTCAAAAGGCAATTCTTTATTAGAATAAAGTGCTTTTACAAGCGGGTGTAATTGTTTCGGCTCAACGGTAACGGTCAGTTTTTCTTTCTCTTCGATTACTGCATCGGGAACGATATTTAGTATTAAATCTTTCATTTGGAAAATTTTAGTCCCGATAGCTATCGGGAACGATTTTAGACATACAATTGAATAAATCTTTTGGTATTGCTTAAAATCGTAAATTGGACATCGTAAATCGTAAATTATTTAAATTCATTCTTCACATCAACAGTTTCACCTGTTTTTGGGTCAATCAGCGTAGCCTCGTTGTATGGACGTACAATTCGTTGGTTACCAAAGAATTTCTCTACTTTCACTTTGCGTTGTAGCTGAAGTAGTCCATAGAATAAGCTTTCAGGACGTGGCGGACAGCCGGGAATATATACATCTACCGGAATTAGTTTGTCAGCCCCATTTACTACGTGATATGAATTGACAAACGGACCACCCGAAACAGCGCAAGCACCCATAGCAACCACATATTTCGGTTCTGCCATCTGGTCATATACACGTCTTAGAAGCGGTGCCATTTTATTGACAATGGTTCCTGCTACAATCATCACGTCTGCTTGACGTGGACTGTTACGTACTACCTCCATCCCGAAGCGTGCAATGTCGTAGTGAGCAGCAGCAGCAGCCATAAACTCAATGCCACAGCAGCTTGTAGCAAATGCTAGAGGCCAAATAGAGTTGGCGCGTCCCCAGTTAATCATCTGGTCAAGTTTGCCGACTATCACATTTGTCCCGCTTGCGTTCAGCTCATCAATGTAAGCTTGAAGCGTTTCGTTATCTTTGAACTCTTCAGCGGGGAATGCTTTGATTTTTACTTTTTTTACGTCCATTTCAACACTCCTTTCCTCCAAGCATAGGCAAGACCTAAACCAAGAATTACGACAAAAATTAATACGCTAATAAATCCGGATGTACCAAGTTGACGCACAACGGTTGCCCAAGGGAACAAGAAAATAGTTTCCACGTCAAACATCAGGAATAAGATAGCGTAAAGATAATAACCTACACGGAACTGCATCCAAGATGTACCTCGAGTTGGAAGTCCGCATTCGTAAGTTTCGCCTTTTTGGAAGTTGATAGATTTCGGGGAGAGTAAAATGGCGGCAGTAAGTCCTAAGATTACCAGAGCCAAGCCCGTAAGAAGAACCACTACAAAGAGTGATGTGTTATCCATATTGAAATATAATTAAATGTTTGAAAATGAATAAATGCCTCTTAAAGAACTCTTTCTTTGAAAGTTAATTCAGTGTAGATATTTAAAGAGTTTTATTAAATAAAAGTCGTTTTTTTATAACCCTGCAAAGATAGATAATTTTTTTTGTATTATCTATAAAAAATGAGAGAAAAATGTCTATTTTGTAAAGTCGAGTTTGCAAAATGAGCTTTTTTGCAAAAATGATTACGATTTTAGCTTTTATTAGTAAATAAGTGCAAATTGGTTGTTGACAGTATTAAGAGTTCTCTTGACGACCATTAGCAATGGGCTTTCGACTGGAAGCTGAAAGAGCCAAGAGCAAAGAAAATAAGCCGCATTGACTTAATACGGCTTATTTTTACTACTTAAAAATTATTTTTTATTGCAATGATTGAAGAAGTCAATAGCTTCCAGCTCTTTGTAGATTACTTTTTCTTCTTCGTCTGTGATGTTTTGGAATGGAGTGCGGTTAATACCCAAATCCAAACCTAAGAACTTCATGATACGTTTTCCACAAACAATGTTGCCACGGTATTTCGCAATCACATTGATAACCTCTTGTGCATAGTTTTGAAGGTTGCGAGCATTATTTATATTGCCTTTGTTGTACTCTTCGATGATACCTACCAGAATATTGCCAATATAGTTACCGGTTCCACTAATACCACCTTGTGCACCACCCATAACTAAGCCGTTTAGCACGGTTTCGTCTTGTCCGTGAAGCATATCGAACTTGCCGTCTTTATAAAGCATACACTGATTGTATTCGTATAGATGTTCGTAAGTATATTTGATACCTGCTAAATTAGGAATACGACCGTCAGCCGCTTTTAAGAAAGGCAGCATCGGTAGATATACACCATTTAATACCGGGATGTGGTAAAAATAGAATGGCAAATCAGGTGCACCACAAGCGATTTCTTCGCAATATTTTACCAATTCTTCTACACGTCCGGCTTTTGGAAATGGGGATGCCATAGCACCTGTACCGAATGCGCCAATTTCTTGAGCGTGCTTAGCCATTTTGTAGCTGTCTTTGATGCAAGTTGCACCTACGTGAACGATAATTTTAAAGTCTTTCGGAGCTTTTTCTACCCACTCTTCTGCCAATTTCATCCGCTCTTTTACCGTCAGCATATAGCCTTCGCCGGACGAACCATTAATAAACACACCAATTAGACCGTTTTTCTCAAGCAATTTACCATAATCATCGATAGGTACTAAATCTAATTTACCCTTTTTGTCAAAAGGTGTGAAAGGTGCAACAATAAGTCCTTTTATCTTTTCGAATTTCATAATATTATGTTTTTATAGAGTTATGTGTTTTTATGTTTTCCGTAAGGGATAAATTCTTTATGTTTGCTATAATTACTTTTTCGCAGCTAATTCTTCTGCTGTATAAGTAAGTTCCTTTTTCGGTTTTAGGAATACAAGCATTAATACTAAAGCAACTACTACCACAATAGCAAGTTTGCTAAAGTCTGCTCCCAAGTTTCCTGCATCAGTAGAGCTTCCAAGCATTCGAGTAACTGCATATCCTGCAAATACGCCCATCATATTCATAATGCCGTATGCTGTAGCGCGATATTTCCCCGGAATGATTTGACAGAGAATCGGCATGTTGTTGGTGTCAAACATACCGTATCCGATTCCGAACAGCATAGCTGCACCAATCATTGCCACGTAGGTGTTTCCAAATCCCATCAATACCAAGGAAGGAATGGTTAGTGATAGCCCGATAGCGCTTGTGTACATACGTCCGCGAATATTCTTTTGAACCCAGCGGTCGGATAGTGGTCCGCCGATAAGTACGCCGATAAAGGAAGCAACAGCAATTGAGATGGTCGCCATTGGACCAGCTATATCCATTGTTAAATCTAAGTTTTTAGAGAATAGAGTAGGTAGCCAGTTTTTGGTTGCCCATCCCGGAAAGCTCGGTGCCATAAAATAGATTAGGATAATCCAGAACGAGAGCGTTGAGAGAACAACAGCAAATGATTTTAGGAAAGGAGTTTTTTCGCCCGGTGCTGTTTGTTGTTTAAGCTTAGCAGTTTTTGTTCCGGCATGACCTTCCACATCGTGAAGAACAAATACAAGAATAACGGCATAAATAATCCCTATAATTCCGAACCAGTGGAATACCGTGCGCCAGGTGTAGTTGGCAGCAATGGTGGCTCCAAATCCTCCCAACGCCTGCCCGGTATAAAGTCCGGACATGTGAATTCCGATGGCGAGCGAGCGGGTTTTGGAACTGTGGAAGTCTGCAATCATTGCCAGTCCGGTAGGCAGATAAAGAGCTTCGCTTACACCCATAAGTGCACGTAGCCAATATACTTGGTCGAAATTTTTAGCGTGTCCCATTCCGTAAGTTACGGCAGACCACACAAATAAACTACCAACAATTAACCATTTACGGTTTACACGGTCGGCAATAGCTCCGGCTACAGGGCTCATCAAACCATAAATAAGTAGAAATACACCCATTAATCGACCGAAGTTTTCACCTTCGATCAGCTCTTTTATGTCCATCTGCATGGACGATTGCATAGTGGAAAGCATCTGCCTATCAAGGTAGTTGAGTAAAGCTACAAACCAGAGCAATCCTACTACAATCCAGGGATAGAATTTGCTGTTTTTCATTGTTTTATGTTTTTTGTTGTTTTAGAAATAAATTTTGTTATTATAGTATTATTTCGGATTTGCGTTCTAATTTCAATCTTAATCCCCTACGGGGAATTATCAATTTGTAATTTAATCCTATTGATATTTATCGCCTACGGCGAAGCATAATATAGATAAAAAGGGTAAATTCTTTTATAAAAGCCTTTATCTGCAGGAAAACAATGTCAATAAAAAGCTATTATCGATGTTAAAGCGTTTTCCCGTTAAGGAATACATATCAATAAAACTCGTTTAATCTAAAAATTCATTCCCCGTAGGGGATTAACTATTCAACTTTTTTGTAGATATATCGTTCATCATATTCTATATTGAATGCTTTCAATAATGCCAAATACTCTTCATGAAACGTTTTTTTCTTATGGTGAATTTCTTGTTTTTCAATATATTCAATAACCCTTGATGTTTGTGAATGACCATAACTAAAAGCACCAAACCCTTCTTGCCAAGAAAATTTCCCCATTACTAATTTGTTTTCGTTTACCCATATTGAAGAACTCCTTTTTACTTCACGCATTAAATCTGATGGTGCTTGTTTAGGATTCATACTAACCAAAACGTGTACATGGTCAGGCATTCCACCAATTGAAAACATTTTGTGTCCTTGATTGCTTATAGCCCCTGTCATGTATTTGTACAAGTCGTCTTTCCACTCATTTTTTATCAAGGACAATCTGTTTTGAACGGCGAATACGTATTGAATGTATATTTGAGTGTATGTGTTTGCCATATTATTTGTTGTTGTATATCCCCTACGGGGAATATTATCCTATCTACGTGCTGTTTTTCTATTGATGTTTATCGCCTACGGCGAATTTATTGTTGTACGTTTTTTTGTATGTTTGGTTGTTCTAACATATTCCCGTTAGGGAATTAATGTCAATAGAAAGATGTTGCCCCCCTTAAAATCTGTTCTCCGTAGGAGATAAACACTATAATTGTAGCTATCTGATGTTAAATTGTATATCTCCTACGGGGAATATTATCTTATCTACGTGCTGTTTTTCTATTGATGTTTATCGCCTACGGCGAATTTATTGTTGTACGTTTTTTTGTATGTTTGGTTGTGCTAACGTATTCCCGTTAGGGAAT
>DUQG01000083.1 GCA_012837935.1 Bacteroidales bacterium | reverse complement strand
TTTTAGGAATCTCTCTTTTAGAAAGAACGCCTGTAAATGAGCTATTTACGAATATAGATATCAATAATGTCAAAGAACGAAAAGATAATCAACTGACACTCAGTTTATTTTAAGTGGACAGTAGTGAGAAAAAGCAACAAATGAGTTCGTTTGTTGCTTTTTTACACTAAACTTAGCATGTTTATACTCTAAACTATTCTTTATCTTCTTTACGAATCAATTCTCTATATTGCTTAATCAATCCGGTCAAATATTCATCAAGTCCCTTCGTATTTTCTTCTTTCAATTTTTTGTTTTCGTAAGTCGTTGACTCTGCCTTATCCAAATAAATTAATGCACTATCTTTTTGACCAACAAAGTTATACATTGCTGCCATGATAACAAAAATTTCTTTCTCTTGACCCGCATAGGATGTATCTGAAAGCATTAATTTTGCATATTCCAATGATTTCAGCCGAGATTCTTTCGCTTTTTCTACATCTTTTTCTTGGTCATAATGATAGCCCTGTACTCGATAAAATTTACACCAAAACTGATTGTCTTTTCCAAGTATTTTATAGACATTTTCTGCTATTTCAAGTCGAGTTGTCATTGGAATATTGAAATAGAACTCATTTTCTTTTTCAAGTTTAACGGTGGATAAATAGTTTGTTAAGCTATCCACTTTGTTTTCAGGGACAGTGTCAAAATCCCACATATAAGTTGTAAAATGACATTTCGGACAGAGATAAACAGATTGCGAATCAATCAGGGGCCAAAATACATATTGAAACTTGGATGACCACTGATAAATATAACTGCCATAACTACCTATTTCCTTATATTTGTGTTGATGTTTACAAACCGGACAAGTATGTGTTGCTGAAAACCAAGTAGTTGCATTTAAATTTAATGTCAACAAACTGATGACACTTAACAGTAAAATTATTCTTTTCATAATTAGAGATTGTTATAAAGCGTTAAAAAGCATTTAAATTTGTTGTGCAAATATAGCACAATTAAACCGAATAACATATATATTTCAAACAAAAAACTACGAAATTATTTTGTTAAAATCGTAGTCAATTAAATGATATTTTTTGGGGTTTCTAAAAAAAGCAGTTCTCCCGCCGAACACTATGCAGTCATTCTTTATTTTATTCTCTCTCCAAGTATTATTTTCGGCATTGTTGTTAAACAACGATTGAATTGTTTATAAAATTTTTCTAATCCGGATTTTGTAGCTTCTGCATGAATCAATTCATTTTCAAGCTCCCAATATAAAATATAAGTTACGCTTTGCGGTTTTCTTGTCAGTCGGATTGCAGGTTCGCCATTTTTCACCGCATTAAAATCCTTTTGTCTATGTGTCCTTTTGATATATTTTACATCAATTACACCATCAAAAGATTTATGATGTTTTGCAACTTCATCAATCAACTTTTCAAACTCATCAATCTTTTCAGGTTTTACCTCATAAATACAAATTTCAGAAAAAGCACTCATTTTTTATTCAAAGTTTTATTAATTGAAAAACCAAGTAACCCACCTAAAATTGTTGTCATTATTAATATTGGTATTAATGAAACTGGTTCTTCCCAACCAATCAAAATTGCAGATGGTAATAAAACCAAGAAGGCTATCAAAATCCCTTTAATTATCGAATTGATTTTTAAATCAATTGTTGCAATTAGAAATCCAACAACTATCCACATAGTAAATGCAGAAATATTTGCATCCCATGTCAGGTTTTGCATAATCATTGGAATTACATCAATAACTCCGGCAATAATGCCAAATAATAATCCTATTTTAATTTTTTTCATATCGTATCAATTTTGTGGTTTACCGTCTTTCTATCAAGCCACGCAACTACTCACCTTTCTTCCGTTTTTGAATTTCATCGTCAAACCAACCATCTAACTTTTTAAGTGCAAAGTTTACAGTCAGCACAGCAAGAGTAGCAACTCCAGCTTCCTTAAACATCCCTAATCCTGCCAAACAACCTACAGCCGCACTACACCAGATTGTAGCCGCAGTAGTTAGTCCATGCACATTCAGTCCTCTATGCAAAATTACACCACCACCTAAAAAACCAATTCCGGTTACGATTTGACCGATTATTCGGGTAGGATCGCCTGCACCTTGACTCTCCACAAGCGACAGATTTATCAACACATAAATACAAGCTCCGATAGAAACCAGCATATTAGTTTTAAGTCCGGCACTTTTATTACTCAATTCTCTTTCCAGACCAATAAGACCACCACCAACCATAGCAGCGGCTAAACGTAAAGCAAATACGGATAGTTCCATAGTTGAAATTAGATGTTAGACTGTTAGATGTATGATGTATGATGTATGATGTTTGATGTATGATGTTTGATGATGACCGAAGTAACATAGAAGCACTAGGTCACTGAGTGCCGAAATTGAGCGAAGCAAAATTTCGGTGTATCGAAGTGACCGATGACTGAAGCTCAAAACTAATTATTCTTTTTTCTGATAGCATTCGTATAAGAATCTATCACATTAAAAACACCATGACTAGGTTTAAATAGATTTCGGAACAAACTTCTGGCTCTTTCAAAATTAATTTTCGCCGCCACCCATTCATCCATTTCGTATTGCGCAATAGCTTGATGCAGATGAATATTTGCCATAACCGTGTTATTTTGTCTAAATCTCGGTTTCAAATCTTCCATAAACTCGATAAATTCTTTTTCATTTTCATTTTCACTGTACGCTTTGAAAATATCTTGAAAAATAACCGGATTTGACGGGTCTAGGAAAAACAAATGGTCTGTATGTCTTTTGTACAGCGGGTCATCAAGTTTCATTTCCAACGTCATCAAAGGCAAAATTGTGTTGTAATCATTGGGTAGAATTTTATCAGCCGTACGGTAATAATCGAGCGCTTTGTTATCATCCTTCAATGCCTCGTAAGTCATGGCAATCAGCCGCGCAGCCTCAGCTTTGTAAATAGGAATGGTCTGCATATTATAAGCTTTCTGCACAGCCGGAAGACATTTTGTATAGTTTTCGGTGTTATAATATGCAAAAGCCAAATTGTAGTAACTTAACGGATAATTCGGATTAAGGTCAATGGATTTTTGTAAAAAAGGAATAGATTGCTCATACTCTTCATTCAGCAAATAGGTATATCCCAAACCGAAAAGCGACCAGTAATCAAACTCTTTATTATCGTAAGCAGACAAGTAGTTTTTACGGATATTCTCAACAACAACTGAGTCCGGCAATATCCAATTGTCACCATATTCCACATGAACCTCATAGTAATAATTCCCCAGCGCTTTATGCAGTTTATAGTTTTGCGGATACTGTCGCATAAGCTTATTCAAAATCGAATCCGGCTTGTAATCAAACATGCGCACCGTGGTATTATTCTCTCGCAAAACCTGTAAATCTTGACCTGGCAACAAATCTTTTAACCCAAATCGTTGATAATCTTCCGTTTTTACAAAATAGGTTAAAAGCAAGTTTGTTTTCAAAATTGAAATATCCGGATCTTGATTATTTGGGTCACTGCCATGTAAATATTCAAAAGCACTTGCATATTTTTTATCTGCAATCATTTCATTTGCCTTTTCTACTGCTGTATTTTGCGCTTTAGTAAAGGAAAAAACAAACAATAAAGCAAACGACAGTATGAGTTTTAGTTTCGCCATTCTCTTTAGGTTTTTTGAAAAATTATCAATCCCCACAGCTATTTTCATCAAATAATATTGATGCAAAAGTCATCCACAAACCAATTTCATCAAAACAATTGCATCCGGTCATATTTTGGTAACATGCAAAAATAAGAATTACCTTAGAAAAATAAAAGTTAATGTTTTGAAAGAAATAAAGAGTTTTAATAAAAGCAAAGCGGGAACAGCAATTTCTTGTTATTCCCGCTTGTTTTATTTCATGTTAAATAAACTTAGCTCTTTGGTTTGGGTGGTTTTGGTGCACTTACGACACCTGAACCTTGTCCTTGAGGTTTGGCGATATTTTCACGCATGGAAGTATCTGCTTCTATATTTTTCATGCGATAGTAGTCCATTATACCCAAATTCCCTTGACGGAATGCCTCTGCCATTGCTTTTGGCACTTCTGCCTCAGCCTCAATAACCTTAGCACGCATCTCTTGAGACCTTGCTTTCATCTCTTGCTCGGAAGCGATAGCCATCGCACGGCGCTCTTCAGCTTTTGCTTGCGCAATGTTTTTGTCGGCTTCTGCTTGGTCCATTTGCAGCTGTGCACCGATGTTTTTACCTATATCAATATCGGCAATATCAATGGAAAGAATTTCAAATGCAGTTCCGGCATCCAGTCCTTTTCTCAACACAAGTTTGGAAATTGAGTCCGGATTTTCAAGTACGCTTTTATGAGACTCTGATGAACCAATGGATGATACAATTCCCTCACCCACACGAGCCAAAATAGTTTCTTCGCCTGCTCCTCCCACCAACTGCTTAATGTTGGCACGAACAGTTACACGTGCTTTCGCAATTAGCTGAATACCGTCTTTGGCTACTGCCGTAACCGGTGGTGTATCAATCACTTTCGGGTTTACAGACATTTGCACTGCTTCAAACACATCGCGTCCGGCAAGGTCGATGGCTGTTGCCATTTTGAAATTTAAGTCAATATTCGCTTTGGATGCGGAAACCAAAGCATGCGTAACTCGCTCAATATGACCACCTGCCAAGTAATGAGCCTCTAATCCATCACGAGTAACTTCATTTCCAAGGTCTGCTTTGTGAGCTTCAATTAAACAAGCCACAATAGTACGTGGCGGAACTTTACGAATACGCATCAAGAAAAGCTGCAACAGCGAAATGTTAACTCCGGTAACTTTGGCTGAAATCCAAAGTAAGAACGGTACATAGTAAAAAAACATGAGTATAAGTACTCCAATTACTACTAAAAGAATTGTTTGAATCATCATAATATATAATTGTTTATTGTTATTTTTTTATTAGTTGCCACGGCTTTCAAGCCGTGGATATATAATCTAATTCAATATGGCTTTAGCCGAAATTTATCTAAGTTTGGACTAAAGCCCATTTAATACCTTCTAATTTTATCCACGCCATAAATGGCGTGGCAATTGACTATTTTTCAATATTTAACATATGGAATTATCCTCTTTTTTTGACTATAATCATGCTTTTTCAACCAACACATTGGTTTTATACACTTCAAGCACTACAATTTCCTCATCTTGATCAATAAACTCATCAATGGTTTTAGCTTCCATCACTTCGCCATTAATCAACACTTTTCCCATCGGTGCAAGTCGAGAAACGGTTTTGCCTTTATCGCCTACTTTAATTACTGTTTCATCTATCGCATCCACAGTTCCTGAAACATTAGTTTTCAGCGACATTCGTTCCAATGCTTTTGACTTGATAAATCCCCAAACGGCAAATCCGGTCAACACAAAACTTCCTGCAAGAGTCAGATTTCCACCCATCGAACCTATATGACTGTAGGCATACCAAACCGCCACAGCCATTAACAGTATGCCTGTAATTCCGGAAATGGAAAATCCGGGAATCAGAAAAAGTTCAAGCAAAATAAAAACAATCGCCAAAACGATTAAAGCAACTACAATTAAAACATCCATATTATTTTATTTTGGGGTTAAAGTTAGTATTTATTTGTCAGAAAACAAGCACTACCTCAAAGATTTTATTTCTTCGTTACGCATTTTCACGGTCAATTGCTCAACCTGCGGTTTTATCTCTCTAAGTCGAGCTTCCAGGGAATAAATTTTTGAAGCGATATTTTTACGGCTGTTCTCGTTGCGTGTTCCGGCATAAGCCTCTCTAAGTGACACAAGTTCTTCAACTGAAACTGTCAATTCCTCTTTTAGTTTTTCAACTTGATAATAGAAATTGCGAGCTTCGTTGCTGTTAAAGTCGGAAGCATCCACATAGGATATTTTATCGTTGATAAAAATTTTATTTACCACAACATTCCTTGCGTTTTCACTTTTATTCAACAACATTTTCTGTTCATCATCCAATTCTGCGAATGAGCTAATTCTTGCTTTATCAATAATTGAATCCAAATTTTCGCTGCGAACAATTTTCTTTTCGGTGTTTGGAATAAATTGATAAATAGCCACTTTCCCTTCCGGCAAATAACGATCGGATGCAAACCAACCTACTCTATTCAACTCATCAATCACCATCATATAATCGTTAAATGGCGAATTAAAAGGCATTCCGATATTTTCAGGTTTCAAAAAACTATTGTCTTCCGTATTCAAACGTGTGATAAAAATATCGTAACCACCCATCGACTCTTCGCTATCGGAAGCAAAATAGAGCGTAACACCATCCAGCATCAAAAACGGGAAATTCTCGTTGGCTTCCGTGTTCAAATCTGCTAATGGCTGAGCCTCTGACCAACTATCAAGCAGTTTGATTTTGGTAAATAAATTCACATTTCCATTTTCTGTTTTTGAAAAATATTGCCTATCGCCACGCTGCGTGGTAAAGGTGGAAAGCGATTGATTTCGCACACCGTTAAACTCTTTCTGTTGCGTCAAAGTGCCTATTTCACGAGATAAATTGAATTTTTCTATAAAGTTAGCTTTATCAACCACCATACTATCTACTATTGCCACATCTTCTACCCTATTCAGAAAACGTGCACCCAAAGCCGACTGTTTTTGTTTTTTCTCTATTTCACTATACAAACTATCAGTCTCATCCAACGCTGACAAATAAGCCTCATATGCATCGGCTGCCTCTTGAAAATTGTAATGGTCGAAATAATATTCTCCTAAATAAAAATTACTCTTCGGGTATTTACTCGCAGCCTTCTTGTAATGCTCAATAGCCGTTTCCATATCGTTTAGCTTGGACGCACTGTACGCCAAACGGAAGTGGTAAAGAGCAATATCTGCTCGCCGCGACTTTTTCTTTAATAGTTTTTGGTAAGCCTCACTTGCAAGTTGGTAGTCACCGCTTTCAAAATAGGCATTCGCCTCAGCAGGCGTTTGCGAGAAAGCAGCATTTCCATACAATAATGCCAATGCAAATAGACTATACTTAAATAATTTCATTTTATCTTGATTTATTTTCTAATGTTTTAAAACTTTGATTTTTCCTCCGCTTCTTTGATAATTCTATCGGCTTCGGCTCTCGCTTTATTATTCAGGTTATCCGCCTGTTTTTGAGCTTGCTTAACTAACTCATCCGCACCTTTTTTAGCCAATGCTTTCGCAACGGGATTGGCTGCTTTAGACACCAAACTATCGCTACGAACTTGTGCCTCACGCACCAATCTGTCACCTTGCTGTTTAGCTTGTTCTAAAATCGCATCGGCACGTCTCTGAGCATCTTGCAGTATTCTGTCACGTTCTGCACGTCCTTTATCCAATGCCACATTTTTCGCAGAATCTACTTTTTTAAGTGCCATATCTTTTTGTTCATCTACCAGCGAAGTCAACGTATTTTTCAGGTCAAGTTCCACTTTCGGTTTTGTAAATGTACCGCCGATTTTGAAACCTACGTTTTGGAATTTTCCTAAATTCAGTTTATCCGGAAGTTTTACCGTTCCCAAATAAGCAATGCTTTGGTCTAAGCCTGTGGTTCCGCCGATGTTCATCGCATAATCTTTGAACTTCAAGTCAAACGGTTTGGTATTCAATTTTCCATCCTTTATTTCAAAAGCAAGTGCAATATCCTTTAAGCTGAAATTACTTAGTTTATTATCCATTTTCAAGGATTTTGCAAGTTCTTGAAAAGCAGACACATCCTGTTTTAGCGTAATCGCTTCCGCCTTGAAATTTCCATTACTGATAATGGAACTCAAAATTGGCATCATATCGCCTGCAAGTAGCGTATTAAGCGAAAGTTTGGTGTTAAATCTACCCGCCAATTTTTCAAAAATCGGCACAAATTTCTGCAAAGATTCCACTTGACTGAAAATCTCGGCAAATGAAATTTGTTGCATATCAATATCAAAATCAACAGCAGGTTGAAGCGGATTAGCTGAGCTATATTTTCCTATCAATGCCATATTTCCACCAAAGGCATTTACATTCATTTTCTGAATATTCAGTTCGCCATCAGCTACTTTTAGTTGTCCGTTGGCATTTTTGAAATTCATTTTGTCATAAACCAACTCCTTGAAATCGCCTGCTAAATTTAGATTCAAGTTTTTCGGAATTTTTATTACCGACATCGAACTGGTATCATTTTCTTCCTCATCACCGCTCATAAAGTCGGTTATATTCATATAGTTAGAGCTGATTTTAAAGTCGCCTTTCAGCATCATATCTCGCAGAGCGTATGCCAAGTAATTTTCAACTTTTCCGTTGGCACTTAGATCGTTTCGTCCAATTTTCAAATTCAAATCGGTCAAATCCAAATAGCGGTCGTTAAAAAGCAAGTTGGCATTGTTCACACGCACATCTTGTCCTAAATCCGCCATTTTTACCAGCATATCTTTCACGTTCATCTTTCCGCCGAATTTGAAATTTTCATACTGATTTTTTTCAATCCAAGACATTTTTCCGGCGGCATTTACGTCCATATCCAACACACCGTTTAGCTCTGTACCTTTATCAAGCGGATATACATCTTTGATAATGCCTAAATTAAGTTTTCCCAATGCGGAAAGTTTGAAGTCAGGGTCAGAAAGTGGCGTTACGATATGAAGTTTTCCGGAAAATGGACTTCCTGCCATATTAAAACTAAACTTGGAAACATCCACCACTGTATTATCCAACGAACCGCCTGGACTACTTAAGTTACTTGCTATCTGAATATTGTCAACAGATTTTGGCAAACTCGGGTATTGGAATTTTCCATTTTCCACATCCAGTTTCAACTCAAATGCAGGATAATCCTCATCCACCATTTTACCTTTGGCAAAACCGTTCAAACTTACCTTTCCGTCGGCTTTTATATCTGCAAACGAATTGGAATAAATCGCAGGAATCAAGGACAGTAACGATTTGAAATCAACTCGATCGGTATTCAGTTTCAAATCCATATCCATACCTTCATCAAACAGTTGCACCCAACCATTTAGAGAAAGCGGAATAGCATTCAGTTTAATTTCGTTGTTCGCAAACGTATATAGGTCATCTTTCAAAACAGCATCAATATCAGCCTTGAAATCGACTGTCATATCATGCACATAACGAACTCCCCCACTCCAAAAATTAAGTGTGTCAATTGTAAATTGCGTATTTAGCAGAGTATGCTCCGAAGTAAAATCACCTTTTAGCTTAACATTTAGATTTTTTAGCTGTGCCGCCACATTTCCCGAATCACTCAGGTAAATAACATCAGCTTTGGCAATTTTTACATCTTTCAGTTTGAAATTGAAGTTTGACTCTGTGGTATCTACTTCGGTAGTATCGCTTGGGAAAATATCCCAATTTGCACGTCCGTCTTTCAGCACATGCGCCAGCACTTTCGAGTCTGTGATATAGATTTTTTTCACATCATAACCGCTATCGCTGAAAATGCTTTTTAGGTTAACAACCAGACTTATATCCTTGCTAATCAACAATGTATCACCTGCAAAATCATCTTTTCCGGCAATATAAACATCTTTCAAACTTATGGAAGCATTCGGGAAGTTACGGATAAAACTCAGATTAAGTTTCTTGAAATCCACTTCGGCAGTCAGTTGCTTATTCAACTCCTGTTTAGCGATTTCCATTATTTTTCCTCTAAAAGCAAAAGGCAAGGTTAGTAATAGCACAAAAATTAGTGCAAAAACGGACAAAACAATCGTCCAGATTTTTTTAGTTTTCGGTTTCATATTTTATATGGTTATTATTAGGTTTTACAAAAATAGTAATTTTTTTACACTTCTGACGTCTATACTATTTACAAAATTCGTGCAGGAAAAATTGGCGATTAATTTAATATTTTTGTAATTTTGGAAAAATTTTTAAACTTACCGAAAAAATCAAAAATCACTATGCCAAAACGCACCATTGGAATTCACGAAAAACTTCCTGTTTTACAAACACTTCCTCTTAGTTTTCAGCATTTGGCAGCCATGTTTGGCGCCACCATTTTAGTTCCTATCATTGTTGGTATTAATCCCGCTATCGTACTTTTAATGAACGGTATCGGTACATTGATTTACAGTTGGGTTACTAAAGGCGGAATCCCCGCTTACCTCGGTTCAAGCTTTGCATTTATCGCACCAATTCTACTTATCAGTGCCAATTACGGCGGATTTAATGCGGCTCAATCCGGATTTATTTTCTTCGGATTGTTCTTTATTTTGGTGTCGCTTATTGTAAAAAAATGGGGTGTCGGTTGGATTGATATTGTACTGCCTCCAGCTGTGATGGGTGCAGTAGTGGCAATTATCGGGTTGGAATTGGCTCCGGTAGCTGTACAACAGGCAGGTTTAGCACCTTCACCTACTCCGGTTGGGGAAGTGGTAGAAGCTTTTGTTATAGACCCGAAAGTTGTTCTTGTTTCCATGTTCACACTCGCAGTTGGTATTTTTGGCTCGGTACTTTTCAGGGGATTTTTACAGGTAATTCCTATTCTTATTGCCGTCATTGCAGGATATATTTTAGCGCTCTGCATGGGAATGGTTGATACAACGCCAATTCACGAAGCGTCTTGGTTTGCATTCCCGGAATTCCATACGCCAAAATTCAGTCTCAATGCGATTGTAATTATTCTACCTGCCTGTTTGGTAGTTCTTGCCGAACATATCAGCCACCTAATCGTTACAAGTAAAGTAACAGGTGAAGATTTGATGAAAGAACCAGGGTTACACCGTTCCTTGCTTGGCGACGGAATTTCCAATCTTATTTCAGGATTTGTAGGTTCCACACCAAATACCACTTACGGCGAAAATATCGGTGTAATGGCAATTACCCGTGTATATGCCGTTTGGGTAATTCGTGGTGCGGCGATTTTGGCGATTTTATTTTCTCTCATAGGAAAAGTTTCTGCTGCCATTATGACTATTCCAACGCCTGTGATGGGTGGAATTACGATTTTGCTTTACGGTATAATTGCCGTGCAGGGTTTCCGAATTTTAATCGACCAAAAAGTTGATTTCAGCAAAAACAGCAATATGGTACTTGGTGCAGTTACATTCGTTGTTGGAATTAGCGGCGCAAAAATTACACTCGGAACGGTTGAACTTAAAGGGATGGCATTCGCTGCCGTAGTTGGTGTAGTGTTATCGTTGATTTTCTGGGGATTGAAAAAGTTGAAGTGGATGGAAGAAGATGTTTAAAAGTTGGATGATAGGTGTTGGATGTCGGATGTAGCTTGGATGTTTCATCCATCACTTTGAGTCAAAAAATCTTCCCGAATACTAGGGAAACTGAAAATCTATAAGTCTATCGTCTAAAAGTCTGTCATCTAAGAGTCTATACTTTACCCACAACAATTTTCTAATCCACAATCCTCATTTACTGTTTCAAACTCAATGGTAATATGCTCAATACCTTTTTCGCTTAAAGTCGTTCGGATTTGATTTTTGAGGATGGCTAATTGTTCCATGCTTTGTGCTGATTTTAGTACCACATGAATGGTTAAGATATTATAGTTTCCGTCAATCGTCCAAAGATGCAAGTCGTGGATACTATCTATCAAATCTATCTTTTTAATTTCGGTTTCAACGAGCTCAGTGTCAATTGCATGTGGTGTACCTTGCAAAATAATTCTAAATATTTCTTTGATGTTTTTATAGACATTGAAGAGAATAAAAACAGAAATTCCAATAGATAAAATCGGGTCAATAATAAATAGGTTGGTATAATGCATCACTACCGAACCAATCAGCACTGCTGCCCATCCCAACACATCTTCCAAAAGATGCAACGAAACTACTTTTTCGTTTAGCGTGTCGCCTTTATGAAGTCGATAAGCGGCAAATCCATTGATAGCAATTCCCAAAACAGCCAGCCAAAACATCCCTTGTGCATCTGCAGGTTGCGGATTGAATAAACGTGGAATAGCTTCCCCTAAAATCAGAACACTACCCACAATTAGAACAATGGAATTTACCAAAGCACCCACTATCGAAAATCGCTTGTAGCCATAGGTGTAAACCTCATCTCGTTTTCTCCGAGAGAGTTTCTGAAAATACCAGGACATACCCAACGAAAGACTATCGCCTAAATCATGCACCGCATCCGAAAGAATAGCCACGCTGTTGGTTAAAATTCCGCCGACAATTTCAATCACAGAAAAACCGAGATTGAGAAAAAACGCAATCTTAATATTCTTCACATCGCCGTGATGGTGGTGGATATGGCTGTGAGAATGAGTGTGTTCTGAATGTTTTTTCATTGCTTATTTGTGTTTTTTTTGAAAACATTAAGAAGTTAAGATTTAATTAAATAAGCTTAATGTGTCTAAATTCCTTAAATATCTTAATGTTTTTATCATAATAAAGATATTAAACTACCTTAAAACAACTTCGGTTTCTTTTTTCTTGCTTCTTCCAATGAAAGCAGTTTCGGTTTTTCGGTTTGTTTTTCACGAATAGCTTGATAAGCAGAGCGTGTGTCTTCCATCAATTGTTCCCTATTTGCTTTATTCATCAATTGCAAAGCTACCGATGTGTTTTCTGATGCGTCTTTGGTATGTACCACAAATCCACTCGGATAGTTCGGTTCAATTTTAACTGCAGTGTGGATTTTTGAAGTCGTGGCACCGCCCACCATCAGCGGAATGGTCAAACCTGCTTTTTCCATGGCTTCGGCTACGTTACACATCTCTTCGAGCGAAGGCGTTATCAGTCCGCTCACACCCACAATATCTACCTTTTTATCAATCGCTGTTTGAATGATTTTTTCTGTCGGTGTCATTACCCCCAAATCAATCACTTCAAAGTTATTACAAGCCAAAATTACAGCGCAGATATTTTTTCCAATATCGTGCACATCGCCTTTTACTGTGGCAAAAAGGAATTTTCCGGCTGATAGATCGGCACCATCTGTTTTGGTCTTTTCTATTTCAGGTTGAAGGATAGCCACCGCCTTTTTCATTGTACGAGCCGTTTTTACCACCTGCGGCAAAAACATTTTTCCTGCCCCAAACAAATCACCAACGATATTCATCCCGTTCATCAAAGGCTTTTCAATAATATCAATCGGCGAAGGATAAACCTGCAAAGCTTCTGCAAGGTCTTCTTCAAGATAGTCGCTTATCCCTTTTATCAAAGCATGTTCAAGCCTTTTATCCAACGCTTCGGAACGCCACGCATCAATGTGTTCGGTTTTTTCGCCCGTATTTTCATTTTTGATTTTTTCTGCAAATTCAATCATCCGCTCTGTGGCATCCGAACGGCGATTAAGGACAATGTCTTCCACATGCTCCAACAAATCCTTTGGAATTTCTTCGTAAATCTGCAGCATTCCCGCATTTACAATTCCCATGTCCATGCCTGCCTGAATAGCGTAATACAAAAACACGGAATGGATAGCTTCACGCACGGGATTATTTCCACGGAAAGAGAATGATAAATTGCTCACACCGCCACTCACTTTTGCGTAAGGCAGATTTTCTTTTATCCATTTTGTGGCACGGATAAAATCAACGCCGTAATTATTATGCTCTTCAATTCCCGTGGCAATTGCCAATATATTCGGGTCGAAAATAATATCCTGCGGTGGGAAACCTACTTTTTCCGTCAGCAGTTTATACGCGCGACTTACTATTTCCACTCGTCGCTCAAAGTTATCCGCCTGCCCCTTTTCATCAAATGCCATTACCACCACCGCAGCACCATACCGTTTGATTAAGCGAGCTTTTTCCAAAAAGTCTTCCTCGCCTTCCTTCAAACTAATGGAATTGACAATGCACTTTCCTTGCAGACACTTCAATCCGGCTTCAATCACTTCCCATTTGGAACTGTCAATCATTATCGGCACGCGAGCAATTTCCGGTTCTGAAACCAAATAGTTGAGAAAAGTAATCATTTCAGCCTTGCTATCCAACATTGCATCGTCCATATTCACGTCAATCACCTGCGCGCCGTCTTCCACTTGCTGACGAGCAATAGAAAGTGCTTCTTCGTACTTTTTCTCGTTAATAAGACGTAGAAACTTACGGGAACCGGCTACGTTGCAGCGTTCGCCGATATTCAGGAAAAGAGAGCCCGGCTTAATCACCACCTCTTCCAATCCACTCAATCTCAAATTAAAATCTTTCTCGGCAGGTTTTCTTACTACTGCATTTTCAATTAGCTTATTATAGGCTTGAATATGTTCCGGTGTCGTACCACAACATCCGCCGATGATATTAACTAATTCCCCATCAAAGTATTCTTTTACCTGAGCAGCCATTATTTCTGGCGTTTCATCGTACTCGCCAAACTGATTAGGCAGTCCCGCATTTGGATAAGCACTAACAAAATAAGGCACTCGCTTGGAAACTTCTTCTAAATAAGGTTTCAAATCCTTTGCACCAAAAGAGCAGTTTAAGCCCACCGAAAGCAAATCAGCGTGTGAAACTGAAGTCAGAAAAGCATCGAGCGTTTGTCCGGATAGCGTTCTACCACTTTTATCAGTAACTGTTGCGGAAAGCATCAGCTCTACCTTTTTCTTGGTTTCTTGCATAGCCTCTTCCGCAGCGAAAATTGCCGCTTTTGCATTCAGCGTATCAAAAATCGTCTCAATCAGCAAAGCATCTACCCCACCCTCTATCAAAGCAACCATCTGCTCTTTGTATGCTGCCACCAAATCATCGAAACTAACCGCTCGATAGGCAGGGTTATTCACATCCGGCGACATGGATGCGGTTTTGTTAGTCGGACCAACAGCACCGGCAACAAATCGTGGTTTGTCGGAATTTTTAGCTGTAAATTCATCAGCAACTTGGCGAGCGATTTGTGCTGCCTTATAGTTGATTTCATGCACATACTCACTCATCCCGTAGTCGTCCATCGAAATCCGCTGAGCATTAAACGTATTAGTTTCAATAATATCCGCACCGGCTTCAAGGTACAGTTTATGAATGTTATGAATAATCTCCGGCTGAGTTAGTACCAACAGGTCATTATTTCCTCTTTGTAAAATTTCTACATCAGCAAAACGCTCTCCACGATACTCTTTTTCGCCCAACTTATAACGCTGTATCATCGTGCCCATCGCACCATCAAGTATCAAGATGCGTTTTGAAAGTTCTTTTCGTAATGTCATATATATGTCAATTTTTTTTGCAAAAATACAAAAAAAGTTGGAAGATGGTAGATAGTAGATGGTAGTTGGGACTTTCGGCTTCTAGCCGAAAGATAACCTATATATTCTGTTTTTTATGTTCGGCTAGAAGCCGAACATCCCAACTGCTAAGTTCCTTTTCAATAAAAACTTTTTTCATTCCCCAACTTTTTTGCTTGAACCATTTCTATGTGTTAAAAAACCTACATCTTCCTAACAAAAAACGCTATAAGATTACTTACAGCGTTTTCTTTTATCTTTTGTCGGTTTTATTAAAACGTAATCAAACCTTTCCCTGTCATCTCTTTTGGTGCTTCAATTCCCAAAACTTGACAAACTGTAGGCGACACATCCGCTAAAATACCGGGTTCAACCGTTGCGTTTTTATCTTCTGTTACATAAACAAGCGGAACCGGATTCAGCGAGTGAGCAGTGTTTGGAGAACCATCGGCATTAATAGCATTGTCGGCATTTCCGTGGTCTGCAATGATAATGGTTTCATAGTCGTTTGCTTTTGCTGCATCAACCACTTTTCCAACACATTTATCAATCACCTTAACTGCCTCGATAATAGCTTCCTTCACACCTGTATGTCCAACCATATCACCGTTAGCAAAGTTCAACACGATAAAGTCATATTTTTGCGAATTAAGTGCTTTTACCATTTCTTCTGCCACTTCGGGTGCACTCATTTCAGGTTTCAAGTCGTAAGTAGCCACTTTTGGCGAAGGAACAAGAATACGATCTTCACCCGGGAATTCTGCTTCACGACCGCCGGAGAAGAAGAATGTAACGTGAGCAAATTTCTCTGTTTCAGCTACACGCAATTGTTTCAAACCTAAGCTAGAAACATATTCACCCATCGTGTTTTCTACGTTGTCTTTATCAAAAAGGATATTCAAACCTTTGAAAGTGCTGTCGTAAGGCGTCATGGTGAAATATTGCAACGGAATAGTGTGCATACCGTGTTCGTGCATGTCTTCTTGCGTAAGAACGATAGTCATTTCTTTTGCACGGTCGTTACGGAAGTTAAAGAAAATCACCACATCGTTTTCTTCAATTTTCGCTACAGGATTTCCTGCAGCATCCACGTGAACAATCGGTTTGATAAACTCATCGGTAACACCTTCGTCATAAGAATTTTGTACAGCTTGAACCATATCAGTTGCAGGTGTTCCCACGCCGCTAACCATTAGGTCATACGCCTCTTTTACGCGCTCCCAACGTTTGTCACGGTCCATCGCGTAGTAACGTCCTACAATGGAAGCTATTTTACCCGTTGTCTTATCCATATGATTTTGAAGCTCTTCGATAAAGCCTTTTCCGCTTTTCGGGTCGGTATCACGTCCGTCCATAAAGGCATGAACGTAAGTATCTTCCACACCGTATTCTTTGGCAATGTCAACCAATTTCAGCAAATGTTCTAATGAACTGTGTACACCACCGTCAGAAACAAGTCCCAACAAGTGAATTTTTTTCTTATTGTCGCGAGCATAAGAATAAGCTTTTACAATTTCCGGATTTTCAAGAATGCTGTTATCACGACAAGCACGGTTAATTTTCACCAAATCCTGATAAACAACACGTCCGGCACCGATATTTAAGTGTCCTACTTCAGAGTTACCCATTTGGCCATCAGGCAATCCCACGTTTTCACCGGATGCCAATAAATATGAATTTGGATAAGTAGCCAAAAGCTTATCCCAATACGGTGTTGGAGTGTTGTAGATTAAATCTGCTTCAGATTTATCACCAATTCCCCAACCGTCTAAAATCATTAATAATGCTTTTTTTCTCATTTTTTATATAGTTAAGCCCCCCTAACCCCCGCAGGGGGAATTTATTTACTTATTTAAACATAGAAAACAGTAGTTTGTTCTAAATTCTTCCAATATTTTTTGAAAATGCAAATTTACTTATTTTTTGGCAGTTATCCTTGACTTTTTGCGATTAATTATCGATATCATTTAAGATAAATAAAATGTGAATAAAGCCAATTCAGCAGCCCTTCAATTTTGGATATAATTTGTGTTAATTCGTGTAATCTGTGCAATTTGTGTTCAATCAAAATCAAACCAATCACTAAAATCAGCATTAAATTTCTATCTTTGCATTCTCAAAACTTGCTCGCGTATGTTTATCGTAATTGGTTTTATGCTTGTAGGAATTCTTGTCGGCTATTTACTTCGAAGCAAGAAAATTCGCTTTATACAAGGCTTAATTATAGCACTTATTGGGGTGTTATTGTTTTTGCTTGGGTTGGAAATCGGCTCAAATAAAAATGTAATTGCTCAATTCGGAAAACTTGGCTTGGAGGCATTTCTGATTGCTACGGCAGGAACTTTGGGAAGTGTGGTGTTGGCGAAGTGGTTGTGGAAAAAGCCCCCTAAATCCCCCTAAAGGGGACTTACAGTTTCAAGTAGAAGTTTTTTACGCTCTCTCTATACTCCTCCGTATAAATTCCCCTTTCTTTTTCAATCGTCATTTCAGAAACTTTACACTCTGTTTTTTCTTTTCTAAATTCGAGTAGTAAACGTTTGGCAGGTTTTACATAATTGGGAAAAACAGTTAGTTTTTGACTACAATAAAGTCCTTCTTCTACTGCTAACTCAATGAAATCTTCGCCTTCCGTGACAGGTAGTATCACACAGAACTTTCCTTTTTCATTTAGTAGCTTTATGGCGTTTTTTACCAAATCCAAATGCGGAAGTGTATCGGTATGGCGTGCTACCGAACGAGCCTGAGAAGGATTTTTTAGGGAATTATTGAAAAAAGGTGGATTGGAAACTATCAAATCATAAGTTTCTGTTGTGCTATCGGCAAAGTCTTGAAAGGAAAAATGCTTAACCGAAATTCTGTCTTTCCACGGGGAGTTTTCTATATTTTTCTTGGATTGCAGTACACAATTTTCATCAATATCAATAGCCGTTATTTTCGCATCACTTCGCTGTGCAAGCATCAAAGCAATCAATCCCGAACCACAACCCACATCCAAAATCGTTTCTGCACCGTTCACATCAACCCAAGCACCAAGCGTAACGCCATCCACGCCAACTTTCATACCGCATTTATCATGAAACACAGTAAACTGCTTAAACTTAAAATAGGGGTTGGACATTGTTTACGAAATTTATCTACGGCTTCCGGAAGATTGACGAGTCGGTTGTGAAGAGCGACCGGAACTTCTGCTTGTACTACTTGATTGTCGTTGTTCTCTACTTCTTGAACTTCTTACTTCCGGATTATTGGATGAGCGTTGTTCTCTAACCGAAGTATTTCTCTCTCGCATCGTGCTTGATGAAGAAGAGCGAGTGGTAGGTGTTTGCCTTTCTCGGTCTGGACGATAGTTTTCACGTACAGGTCTGCTTGTACTATTTACTCTCTCTTGACTTGTTGATTGACGAGTAGATGGACTTACTCTGTTTTGTCTTACAGGTCTATTGCTATATGAGTTTGGTTCTGTTCTATCGGTGGAACGTGCTGATGAGCCTTCACTTTGTCTTACAGCACCACGTGTACGAGTAAAATTTCTTCGTCCGTCAATTTCTACCGACTGAGTTTCTAAGCGCTTATTTTGCAGGTCGTCGTTTTGTTTCTCACTCAAAACTCGTTTGATTTCCTCACTTTTCTTTCTGATTCTACTTACAGCTTCCGTGCGATTGTTGGATTGCTGCCGCTCACGAGCATACTTCAAATTAATTTCATAGATTAATTTTGCTTGCTGCTCGGTTAGTTTTAGCTCTTTTTGGTATTTTTCTGTCTGTTTTGCGGCTTCTTGCTCGGGCGTTCTGCTTCCGGTAGGTGTATCTTGGGCTTTGATAGGATGCAAAGTTCCCATCATCAGTATAATTATAAATATGTATCTAAAAACTGTTTTCATTTCCTCTCACATTCATCTTAATCTTAAATAACACCACAAGCCCAAACAAAAAAACAGCAAGGTTTATGCCAATGTAACCGATAAAGTGCTGAAACTTAATTTTTAACAATATAGTTTCAAAGCAAAATATCATTTCATAAAATTTCGTAGTTTAATTTTAGTCAATACATTTTTTGTATCCAAAGCAAAATCACTTCCCATTATCCAACCGTAATAGCCAATATCTTTCAACAAAACCTCTGTTACTTTCTGACCTTTATATTTTCCAAAATTAAATACTTCCTCGCCTTTTTCATTGAAAATAATTCTTCCTGCAAAGTCAGCATTGTCGGTTTGAGTTGTGAATTTTGATAGAAATTCGATGTCATTTTCCAAATCCGAATACATATCTAACTGCGCTTGAAGCACTTCGTAAGTCGCTCTTGTGTCTGCTTCCGCACTGTGCGCATTTTCCAATTCTTTGTCGCAGTAGAACTTATAAGCAGCCGACAAAGTTCTTTGTTCCATTTTGTGAAAAATCACTTGCACATCCACAAATTTTCTCTTTTTCAAATCGATATCCACCTCGGCTCTGAGCAATTCTTCCGCCAAAAGCGGTATATCAAAGCGATTCGAGTTAAACCCCGCCAAATCGCAGCCTTCAATATCGCGTGCAATTTCTTTCGCTACTTCTTTGAATGTAGGACAGTCCGCTACATCTTCGTCATAAATACCATGAATAGCTGAAACTTCGGGTGGAATTGGCATTCCGGGATTTATTCTTATAGTCTTGCTCTCTTCACGACCGTTTGGCGATACTTTTAGATAAGAAATTTCTACTATTCTATCAGTTACAGTATTCGTTCCGGTAGTTTCCAAATCGAAAAACACGATTGGATTTTTTAGATTTAATTTCATACGATTATTTTGATTTTTTACATTGCGGTGTATGGAACCTTTGATGATTAAAATAATCATTCCCAAGAGTGTTTAATGATTATTTTAATCATGTCGGTTTCATATTTACTTCAAAATAAATAGCAGAAAAGCTTAGTTTTTACACACTTTTCTGCTATTGGATTATCTATTCAAATTGTAAGCTCTATTTAGTCGTTCAACAACATCGGCATCAACAGCATCAAGATTTCTTCGCCTTCTACATTCTCAAACGGTAGCAAAATACCTGCACGAGACGGGTCTGCCAGTTCAAGAACTACCTGGCTTGCTTCTACATTACCCAACATTTCGATTAAGAAAGTAGATTTAAAGCCGATTTTGATTGGTTCGCCTTCATAGCTACAAGGGATAAATTCTTCTGCAGAAATCGAGAAGTCAATATCCTGAGCCGAAACATGAATTTGATTGGTCGTAATATCCAGTTTGATAAGATTGCTTGCCTGATTTGAGAAAACCGCTACACGTTTCAGCGTATTAAGGAAAGTCTGTCTGTCAACCATTATTTTGAATGGATTGTTTTGTGGTATTACGCCGTTGTAGTTAGGATATCTTCCTTCCACCTGACGACACACCATCGTGTAGTTACTTAGTTGGAAATAAGCATTTTTCTCATCAAAACGTATTTCTACATTTTCTGTCTCTTTCGGTAAAATATTGCGCAGCATGGTAGCCGGTTTTTTCGGCAAAATAAAGCTCATTTTCTCGCCTTCGCCCACAGAAGCCGATTCGTATTTTGATTTGAAACGAACTAACTTATGAGCATCCGTAGCCACCAACGTTAAGTCATCCGCAATATCAAAGTAAATACCATTCATTACCGGACGAAGTTCATCGTCTGCCATACAGAAATATGTTTTGCCGATTCCACTCGTAAGAATAGGCGCGGATACTGTCAGCGTGCGGATATTTTCGCTCAATTCAGGTAGTTGTGGATACAAATCGCCACTTTGACCGATGAAGTTATAAGTACCATTGGCAGATGTAACCATCATAGCCAGCGTATTATCATCGATATGGAATGTAAGCGGTTGCTCTGAAAACTCACGCAATGTATCCAGCAATAATTTGTTTGCCACCGCAACCATGCCACCACCTTCTGCTTCTTGTACTTCCATAGAAGTAATCATAGTGGTTTCGATGTCCGATGCTGTCATTGTCAGCTTGTTTCCTTCCAAACTAAACAGAAAATTATCCAAGATTTGCAGTGAGTTTTTGCTGTTTATCACACGGCTTATAGCTTGTAAATGGCTCAAAAGTTCGGTACTTGATACTGTGAATTTCATACGATTATTTTATATTTAATGTTTTTATATTTCTTTTCTTTTATAAATATTTTAACAAATGTACATATTATTTTTTAAAAATAAAAACAGAAAAGAGTAATTTTATCTATTTGAACTTACATTATTCTCTGTGGAAAATAAATCTGTCAAAAAAACAATATGTATTTCTAATTTTTTTCTTATTTTTGAAGTTTCAAACCTAAAACAAGAAAATTCTATGGACGCAATTAAAATTAAAGACAAACAATTTACCCTTTCGATAACCGAAGAAACTATTCAAGCCGCTGTAAAAAGAGTTGGCGAGGCTATCAACAAAGATTTGGCTGACAAAGATCCAATTTTTATTTGCGTTCTAAATGGAGCATTTATGTTTGCCGGAGACTTGATGAAAACCGTAAACATTCCTTGTGAAATTACATTTATCAAACTTTCATCCTACGTGGGGACATATTCTACCGGAAAAGTTCATGAAGTTATGGGACTGAATGAAAGTGTAGTAGGAAGAAATGTGGTTGTAGTGGAAGATATCGTTGACACAGGAATTACGATGGAGAAAATTATTGCTTCATTAAAAGCCAAAGGAGCAGCAGATATAAAAGTGGCTACTTTTTTACAAAAACCGGACGCTCTGAAACGTGATATTGCAGTAGATTATGTAGCTATCAAAATTCCAAACGAGTTTATTGTTGGTTACGGATTGGACTACGATGGTTATGGAAGAAACCTAAAAGATATTTACACGGTAGTAGATTAAAAAATAATTCGTATATTCTACATCAAATAACTAAATTAAAATCACTAATTCTAAAAAAATAAAATCATGTTAAATCTAATTATCTATGGAGCACCCGGCAGCGGCAAAGGGACACAAAGTGATTTAATTATTAAGAAATATAATTTGAATCACTTTTCAACGGGTGATATTCTGCGCAAAGAGATTGCAGATAACACCGAATTGGGACAATATGCCAACAGTTTTATTTCAAAAGGTCAATTAGTTCCCGATGATGTTGTAATCGGAATGATTGCCAACAAAATAGATTCTTTGGATAAAGACAAAAACAATGGAATCATTTTCGACGGATTTCCCCGTACGGTAAATCAAGCAGTTGCACTTGAGGAAATGCTTAAAGTGAGAAACTTAAAAACAGATTTGCTAATTGAACTGATTGTAGAAGAAGAGGAACTAATTAACAGACTGCTACTTAGAGGTCAAATATCAGGCAGAAGTGACGATAATCTTGAAACCATTAAGGCTCGACTGGATGTCTATGAAAATCAGACTAAGCCAGTTACCGCATACTATGAAAAATTAGACAAATACAAAGGTGTTCAAGGGACAGGAAGCATTGAAGAAATCTTTGAGCGAATAACGCAGGTTATAGAGCAAACCATTTAACATTTATTCAATCCATTGAAAAGCCCTGAGCATCAATGGATTTATTTTATATATTGAAAAGATATGGCTATAGGTTCAAACTTTGTTGATTATGTAAAAATATATTGTCGTTCCGGTAAAGGCGGTGCAGGTTCTGCGCATTTTTATCGGGCAAAATATATCCCAAAAGGCGGTCCGGATGGAGGTGATGGCGGACGCGGTGGTCATATTATACTGCGAGGCAACAAAAATCTTTGGACACTGATACATTTAAAATACGCCAGACACGTATTTGCCGGAGATGGTGAAGGTGGAAGCAGAAACAGAAGTTTCGGGAAAGACGGAAAAGACCAAATCATTGAAGTTCCACTCGGAACAGTAGTTTACGACGGCGAAACAGGTGAATTTCTTTGCGATGTAAAAGAAGACGGTCAAGAACTTATTTTGCTTCAAGGCGGTAAAGGCGGTAAAGGAAATTGGCACTTTAAAACCGCTACTAATCAAGCACCACGCTATGCACAACCCGGCGAGCCACGAATTGAGAAAACCGTTATTTTGCAGCTGAAAGTTTTAGCTGACGTAGGTTTAGTTGGTTTCCCTAACGCCGGAAAATCGACTCTGCTTTCTGTGGTTTCTGCCGCTAAACCAGAAATTGCCGACTATCCGTTTACTACTTTGGTTCCCAATTTAGGAATTGTAAAATATCATGACAATCAATCGTTTGTAATGGCTGATATTCCGGGAATTATAGAAGGTGCAGCAGAAGGTAAAGGATTGGGATTAAGATTTTTGAGACATATTGAGCGAAATTCGATTTTACTATTTATGATTCCTGCCGACAGCAAAGACATTAAAAACGAATATAGCATTCTACTCAACGAGCTTGAAAAATATAATCCACAACTGATGGATAAGCAGCGCATTCTTGCTATTTCAAAATGCGATATGCTGGATAAGGAACTGATAAAAGAGATGAAAAAAGAACTTCCGGACGATATTCAAACGGTATTTATCTCTTCGGTCAGCGGTTTGGGAATTGATGAGTTGAAAGATTTAATTTGGACGGAATTAAATAAAGAAGTAAATCAAATCGTGGATATTGTGCACAGACCGATGGAAATCAGCGCACCTGAATACGAAGAAGATGAGGACGATTTAGTAGGTGATGAAGAATTTGATGAAATGTGGGAAGATGACGACGATGATGATTTAAGCAAATACAAAGGAATTGGTTGGGATGAACAGCTTTAAGAATAGAAAACTTGATATAATTCAATACGAAAATCTACAGAAGTTCAACGACTTGCTACACTTTACTTCCACTCGTGCGGGTGGCGTAAGTTCGGGCAATTATGCTTCGTTGAACTTAGGCAGATTTTCAGGTGATACGCAAGAAAATATTCAAGAAAACTTCTCGCTATTTTGCACGGAAGTCGGAATTGAGTCATCTCAACTGCACTTACCCTATCAAACCCACGAAAATCATGTGCAAGTGATTGACGAAGATTTTCTGAAACAAAACAAATCAGCACAAGCAAAAAAGCTTCACGGCTTTGATGCTTTAATTACCAATCTACCCAATCAATGTATCGGCATTTCCACAGCCGACTGTGTGCCAATTCTGCTTTATGACCCCAAAAACAAAGCTATTGGTGCAGTTCATGCTGGCTGGCGTGGCACTTGCTCACAAATTTTGAAAAACGTCATTGAAACACTTACCAAAAACTACAAAACCAATCCGACTGATTTAATTGTAGCTATCGGACCTTCTATATCGGTAGATGTGTATAAGGTTGGATTGGAAGTGGTGGAAGCATTTAAGAAAGAAAATTTTGAAATAGAAAAGATATTCCAAAAGAAAAGCGACAAATACTATCTCGACCTTTGGACTGCCAACAAAATCACACTTCTCGAAGCCGGAGTGCAACTCGAAAACATAGAAATATCCGAACATTGTACCTATAGCGAGCACGAACGATTTTTCTCTGCACGCAGATTAGGCATTAAATCCGGCAGAATCACCAGCGGAATAATGATAAAAGCACAGAGTGAAGAGTATTGAGAGTGTAGAGTGAAATTAGAGCAGTTTACAGACAAAGAAAGTTCAAAGCTCAAAACATGGAACTCAATCCAAATCGCTAAGGATTTTTTCTAAATCCGCATCAATCTCATGCAGTTGCTTTTTACAAATTTCAATTAGCTCTGCTGCACGTTTTACTTTCGCTGAGATAACGTTCATATCTACTTCATCGTTATTTTCAAGTTCGGTAAGGATTTTTTCCAATTCCGCAACTGCTTCCGTATAATTTAGTTTTTTAGCCATTCAAAGTATTTTTATTCGTTAGAGAAATGCACCAATACATGTCGGTATGAATTGAAGATTTTTGATTTGGAAACAAAACCCATATAGCGTTTTTCATCGTCCACCACAGGAAGATTCCACGCACCGCTATCTTCAAAAATCTGCATCACAACTTCCATCTGCGTATTATAATTAATCGTTGCCGGAGGCGCTATCATAAGCTGCTTTACCGTAAAACGCTTATAAAGTTCCTGCCTGAACATAATATTTCGCACTTCGTCCAGCAAAACAATCCCCATAAACTTACGGGTTTCAGGTTCCACCACAGGGAAAATATTTCGATTGGAAGTTGCTATCACTTTAACCAATTCGCCCAAAGTCATATTCGGCGTAAGTTCCTTCAAATCTGTTTCTATTACATTTTCCATTTTCAGCAAGGTCAAAACCGCTCTATCTTTATGGTGCGTAATCAGTTCGCCTTTCTGAGCCAGACGTAGCGCATACAGACTGTGTTTTTCAAATACTCGGATAGTGATAAACGAAATGGTGGACACAATCATCAGCGTCATAAAAAGATTGTAACTTCCGGTAAGTTCTGCAATCAAGAAAATACCCGTTAACGGCGCATGCATCACACCCGACATAAGTCCGGACATACCTGCCAATGCAAAGTTAGTGGTAGGCGCTACAATACCAAAATGCGACATCACAGTAGCCACAATAAAACCGGTAATACAGCCCACAAACAGCGAAGGTGCAAATACACCACCCACCCCGCCGGGACTTGTAGTAGAAGTGGAAGCAAAGATTTTAAACATAACAATCAACACCAAATATCCGACTAAAATCCAAATATTATTGGATAAGCCTGCCACAAAACTATTTTCCAATACTTGCGCTATATTTCCATTCAGCAAAGCTTCGATGGTGTTATAACCTTCACCATACAGAGGTGGGAAAAGGAATATAAGCAAACCAAGCGTAATTCCACCGATAATTAATTTTTTAAGTGGCGAGTTTATTTTTCTATAAAAACCTTCCAAAAAGTACATTCCACGCGTAAAATAAAGCGCTACCAATCCGCAAACTACACCTAAAATAATAAGTTGAGGAATACGACCCACATCAAAAGGTTCATAGCTTGTAAATTGGAACATAAACGAACTTCCGGTAAGGAAATAAGTTAATGAAGTTGCTGTTACAGAAGAAATTAGCAAAGGAATAATTGATGTCAAGGTCATGTCCAGCATCAGCACTTCCAGCGTAAACATAAGACCCGCAATAGGTGCTTTAAAAATTCCACCCACAGCACCTGCCGCTCCACAGCCAATCAGCAGCATCATAGTTTTTTGGTCCATTTTGAAAAATTTACCCAAATTGGAACCAATAGCCGATCCGGTAAGTACAATAGGCGCCTCAGCACCCACAGACCCGCCAAAACCAATGGTAACGGCACTTCCCACAATGGAAGTCCAAATGTTGTGAAGCTTAATGATTGATTTTCGCTGCGAAATGGCGTATAAAATTCGAGTAACTCCGTGACTGATATCATCTTTCACTATAAACCTTACAAAAAGATAAGTCAGCGTAATCCCGATGGAAGGAAAAATTAAGTACCAGTAATTAACCTTTTCCGGGTCAAAGTTGTTAATCAGCAGGTTTTGGATAAGATGAATGGCACCTTTTAGCGTAAATGCAGCCAATGAGGCAAAAATCCCGACAAAAAAACTGAGAATCAGAACAAAGTTTTTCTGGGAAATCTTTCGCTCGCGCCAGGCAAGCATTTTCTGATATGCAGCAGAGCTTTCCATTTTTACATTTTCAAAGTGAACGCACAAAGATAATGGTTTTTTATGATTATCTGCAACGAAAATCAGACCCCTTTCCCTTTGAAAAGAATTTCAAGTGTATGTAGAATTATTTTCAGGTCGGTAAACAAATTCATATTTTCCATATACACAATATCATAATTCAGTCGTTCCACCATTTTATCCAGCGTATTCGCATAGCCAACTTTAATAGGTCCCCACGAGGTTAACCCTGGACGAATACGATAAAGCAGGCAGTAATAAGGCGCTTGCTGAATAATTTGGTCTATGTAAAATTTACGCTCCGGACGCGGACCCACAATGCTCATATCACCTTTAATCACATTAAAGAATTGCGGAATTTCATCCAGCCTATATTTTCGCAATGTACGTCCCACTTTGGTTATTCGCTCATCATCAGGACTACTCAATTTTGGAACGCCTTTTTCAGAGTTTTGATACATCGTCCTGAACTTAATCATTTTAAATGTTTTTCCATGATAACCAACTCGTTCTTGCCTAAAAAACACGGGACCTTTTGAACCCAACTTAATAAGTATCGAGAAATAAATCATTAAAGGCGACAAAATAATCAAGCTCAATACCGACGTAATTATATCAAACGTCCGTTTTACAGACAGTTCCCAGTCTGTCATGGTAGATTGCGTAACATTTACCAAAGGATTCAAACCATAGCGATTAATTCGTGCTTTTCCGGTCAAAATTTCATACAAGCGAGGTGTAAAACGAATATCAATATTGTACTGAAAAAGCCTGTTGATAATCTCGAAAATCTGCTGCTCGCTCGCATCATCCAAAGCCACAATTACTTCGCTAACGTCTAAACTTTCAATAACCTTGTCTATACTATGCAAAGAACCAACTACATCAGAGTCTTCCACCTTTTTTTGCCGCTTACCTGCAACTCTGATAAATCCTACAACACGATTAAAGTCGGAATTCTTTTTTATTTCGTCAGCTAAATTTTGTGCATTTTTCCCCTCACCTATTATCAACGTGTTAATTCTCCATTTCCCTTTTTTAAAATAGCTTCTAATATGTGCACTTTGCAATACTCTGAACAAATAAGTTATTGAAAAAAGAAGAGCAAACAACACAAGAAGAGAACGATAATAATAAGAATAATCTACCGCCACGTCATTGAGCAACAACAAGAAAAACATCACAAACGAAATAATAATGCTCGCCACAAAAGTAGTGGTAAACTCAATCAGTTTTGATTTCTTGATAGACTCGACGTAATAACCCGACAAAAAGTGAAAAAACAGGCAAATCAATGGAAAAGTAACTAACGTAGTAGAATAATCGAAATTCGGGAAATAAAGACGAATATCGGTTGATAGGTAACCATAGTAAATTGTTTTCCGATAAATAATTATCAGTATCCACACAATAAGAGATGCTAAGAAATCTACAGCTATATACCTATATTTCAACTTGTTTATGCTCACTTTATATCTATTTTTTTATCCAATAATAAGTCGTTTTATCTCTGGTAATGAAAAGCAATGCTTTTATCTTATCTTTCAACGATTTGGATTTCAATTCTTGTATCCAAGTAGGGAAATAGCCATTTCTACTCTTTTTTTTCAGTTCAAAATCGGATGAAAAAAAGCTGCGTATATTAGATTTGGTAAATGTAAACGGATGACCTTTATCAATAGTTAGAAGTTCCATAAAGAACCGCATCATTTTACCGTACCAGTTATAGGTGTTTTGTCGAAAAAAAACCAATGTGCCTTTTTTCGACAATCTTTTAACCTCATTTATAACCCGATTAGGATCTTCGCAGTGGTCAAGCACATTGTCCATAATTATAATGTCAAAACTCTCATTAAACGGAAGCTCTTCACCCTTTCCGGTAATGTATTTCACGTTTTTTTCTCTCTTACCCACAAACTCGGCTACACTCCCATAATAATATTCCAGCGGATCCACTCCAAATCGGCATTCACTCTCACTTATAAAATTTACTATTCCAAATGCACCGCTACCTATTTCAAGGATTCTCGTATTTTTTGTTAGCTTCGATATTTGATTATACACCTCAATTAATTCTAATGCTGAATTTTCAAAATAAGTCGTGCTGATTCCCTGCTCGTGTTGACTCCACCAGTTTTTCTCGTAATTCTGCGCTAAATTCCAACGTGTATTTTTTTTATTCATAGCTGTGTTCTTTTACTCATTTTATTACATTCTAATCACCTCTACCACGTTTCCCAGTCCTAATTTTATAATTGAACTCGCTTGAGCAGGTATATTTTCATTTTGTCGGAAGTTTACCACATAATCCACTTGCGAAATTATCTCTTCGGAAATTTCAGCAAAAATCAGAGGCGATTTCTCACCACTTACATTTGCTGATGTCGAGACAATCGGCTTTCGGAATCTTTCACAGAGTTTTTTTGAAAAAGCCTCTTCAGTTACTCGAATGCCAATCGTTTTATCCTCTGGAATAAGATTTTCAGCTAAATTTCTTGCTCCGGGATAAATAATGGTAAGCGATTTAGAGGTTAATTCAATCAAATCCCAAGCCATTTCAGGTACTTCGCTGACATAGGTTTGCAACTTTACAGCATTATCTATCAATACCAGCATCGATTTTGTTTCGGCTCGTTTTTTTATCTTATAAATACGCCTTACTGCATCGGCATTTGTTGCATCACAGCCAAGTCCCCAGATTGTATCTGTAGGATATAAAATCACACCACCCTGCTTCAGTACTTCGAGAGCCTTTTTTACTTCCTCTATCATGTTTTAATATTTACAAGTAAAGAACGAGGATTCCAGCTTTTTATTTCAAATTAGACGATTAATAATTAACGTGAGTTCGATATAAACAAAACGTTATATACCTGAAAATAGAAGGTTAATAAGGTTGGAGGTAAAGGGTTATCATAATTCTAAGGTTAATGTGAGTTCGATATAATTTTTGCCCGTAGGGCATTTATATCAATAGTCCCGATAGATATCAGGAGAGATTTATCTACCAATATTTTCCCGTAGGAAATACATCCCCTACGGGGAATATGGTTTGTTCCAATGTATTCCTATTGATATTAATTTCCTACGGAAAATTAAGCACCTTTCAATCAAGTAATTATTCTAATTCTTATATCGAACTCACATTAACTTACTTCGAGACGCAACTTTAAAAACAGTAGAGACGGGGCAACTATCCACCCCGTCTCTACCTTCAACAACTATTCACATTTTACAAACCTACCAATTTTCATATGAGTAGTTTTCTTCTTCACCCGTACTTAAGTTGAAATTTGGATCTGTAGGTGCAGTTGGCGTAGAGGCTAACTGTAGAGAGATTTCATTATCTAAACGAATTTCTTCCACTTGGGGATTGATATATTTTCTTTTTGTCATAATATTTTGAAGTTTGAAGTTAGAAATTAAAAAGAATAAAGAATAAAGAACAAAGAATAAAGAACAAGGAACTCGAAACGTGAAACATTGAACGTGAAACGTCTTTGTTCCTTGCTCTTTTCGTCTTTTGTCTATTATCTCACTACCACTTTTGTTGTCAAGTTATTTACTTTCACCATATAAACTCCTGCTGGAAGTGCTGTGCTTACTGTAGTAAGTGTACCGCTGATAGCTTCTGCTGCTACTTGCTGACCTACGCTGTTGAACACATAAATCATACCTGCTTGTGCATCGCTGTTTACGCTAATGCGATTGTTATTTGCAAAGGCAAAGAAACCTGTTGACTCAGCATCTTCCAATCCGCTGATAACACCTGAGCGTGGGAATACCAATGCGAAACGGTCTGTTCCTTGGTAAGCTTCTGTAAAGTTTACAGTATAATCACTGCTGCTTAGGTCGGTAGCTACGTTAGCCACTTTATCCAACAAGTATGCTTTTTCTGCACCGAAGTTCTCGAATTTGCTTGCTGAGAAGGTATATACACCGCTTTCTGCTTTTACACCTACTGCTGTTTCTACATCATATTCAATAGCTGTACGGCTATTGAGCGCCAAGTCTGATCCGGCTTTTACAGTGTAGATATTTAGACCCGGATTCATCATTTTAGATGAGTTCCAGTCACTGTTTGCATTTTCGCTAAATAAGATAGTAGCTTCATCTGTTACAGTGCCGTTGCTGATTGCCAAACGTAGTACTTGTTTTTCCGAAGCTTGCGGTGCATGGAATACAGTACCGCTGGTTCCCTTGTGTTTACGCATTGCATTGGTGAAAGCAAATGAGTGATTGCCCTGTGCTGCCGTACTTTTTAGTCTTACCCAGAAACCTTGCATTGGTGCAATATAGGCATCATCTAAATCACCCACTCCCGCACTTGTGTTACGATATTTAAATTGATATGTAGTACCCTCTTTAAAGAACAACCATATTGTTTTTTCTAAATTATCACCGGCTACTAAGTCTGCACCATCTAAGTAGGATGGATATGGATTACCTAAAAAGTTGAATCTTCTTCCGGGTGTTGCTGTTGAAGTTATATCAATATTTACATTGCCGTTAAGTGCTCCTGTAAAGCTGATGGTAACATTTTCAACCGGGTCATTTTTAGCACCTACTTGTACACCGTATCCTTTTCCGGGTGTCGGATTAGCAAATGCAGCCACAGATGACCAAGAATCATTGCTTTCTGTAAATGTAATAGCATTACCGATATTTGCAGAGCTTGTCATATTACTTACCGGTGAACCGATATAGTAAGTTTGTGGTTTATTAACTAATTGCTCTACAGTGGTTGAACTGCTTACAGTAAGCTCATAAGTACCTGTGGGCACTAGAGTAGCACCTGATTTGATAGTTAAGTTATTAACTGTTGCATTTTCGTTAAGAGTAGCTGTGCCGTCTATAAATACATTGGCTGTTGCGGTAGGTTTTACGCCACCTAACCAATTAGTAGCATCAGACCAATTGCCGTTTCCGGTAAAGACAGCAACTTCTTCAAGTGTAAACGTTGACCAGTTAGAAGGATCTTTTCTTAAATCACCGGTTGCTTCGTTATTTGTAATATAGTATTCACTGTTTTGGTTAATTTTAACGATAAGTTTAGTATCTGCATCATAAGTCAATTTGTTTTGCAGTAAAGTTTTGGCAAACCAATTATCGTCAGAACCACCTTTATAAGCCACTAAATCACGCACTCTTCCCACTTCGTCCAATAGTTCACCGTGTCCGCCACGTGCACTTTCTATCAGGTGAGAATCTGTTCCGGTTAGAGCCGTTTTAAATCTCCAAACGGTAGTTTCGTCTAAAGTTTCCGAGAATACTGCATATACCTGATTATCATCTTCTCCTATCGTACCTGTCCGTGGATTTCTTAAATATTTTCCATCGTTTGCTGCTCCTGTTTGTGCCAGTTTTAAGGTATATAGTTTATTTAGAACAGAAGGACCCGAATAAGTATACGGAGCTATCTTAGCAGCTTTATAATCAGCAAGTGCAGTTTCTATGTTAGTCAAATCAGTGTTAGAGGGTAAGCCTTCCACAATTTTTTGATTGGCTGTGTTAATGGCTGTTTGGAAAGCACTTCGTGCGGTTGCCGGATATTGCCCGGCTTCATCTCCTGCAGATGTAGCTGCAAATAAGTTTTCAGCTTCTGCAACCACTCTTTTTATTTCATCCATAATAGACACAAGCATCCATTTTGAACCTTGATCTATCTTTGTCCAAGTAGTAGTAAATTCATAAGGGTCATAACTGTATGGGTGCATAACAGCTGGACTACTACCTTCAAAATCATTAGCCAAAATAACATCCATTTTGGTTGATTTTACTCCAAAGGTTGGATATATTTCAAACAAGCAATTATTGTCTTTTGTATCAACTACTCCAAGAGTACTTCTAGAAGCATACTTACCATCTTCATTAACGATATAATATTTTCCGGAAATATTATCTTTTTCAAACTTCCATACGGCCGGTGTTGTTTGCGAGACAGCTAACTTATTACTTGCGTTTACAAACAAATAAGCCCCAACACGGTTGTTACTCTCCTGTTCTAGGTTTTTAATTCTATACCATTTAGAAGTAGTAGCATCGCTGGTTTCAAAATAAGGCACATCAGCAGGTATAAAATTCCAAAGATTATTATTTTCATCAGAAGGATACTCTGATCTTATAGCAAAACCCGCACTTTGAATTTTTAATTGCAGACGAGAATCGCTATTATTTTTCAAACGAAAAGCAGCAACACCTCTTGAGTCAGTTACCTGATTAAATGTCCAGTCCGTATTGTCTGTGCTTTTAAATGGATTGTTAGCAAAGACATCGCCATTTACACCTTCATTTAGATATAGACCGTCCTCTGTAATAATATCGTACTTCCCTTCTCCACTTCCGGCAACAATTTTGAATTTAGCCCAAGTTGTTTTATTGTTCCAAGGTTCAACGCCATAGTAGTATCCATTGGCATTTTTTACAAGAACTTTAGCAGCGCGATTGCCACTACTTGCAGGATTGTTAGGATCTACTTTAGAATAATCACCATGGTTTTTCATATAATACCAATAAGTATTGGTACCATCACTAATTTTCGGCATAGGTGCCTGTGCAGTTAGCTGCACGCTAAAGCCTATTATTAATGCCAGGCTTAGCCATAATTTGTTTAATTTTCTCATAATAAAAATAAATTGGTTTATAATTAAGTTATTTAATTTGTTTATACGTTTTAGCTCCAGCCCCCTAAGTTCCCACCCCTATTATTCCCTTCGGGACCCTGCCTGCGGCAGGCAGGTTTCCCCGCAGGGGGAAGATTTGAGATATTGCTACTAAGCAAGGTTATTTATCTTTTATCTCTTATATTTTTTATTTCATCTTTTATCTCCCGACTACTTTCTCCCATCTTCCCGCTTCAACATAAGCACAAAAAATCCTTCCCCGTAGCTTTACAAGTACGGGGTGATGTTAAATTGTTAATAAGCGTTAAAATGGGGGGGGGGGTAAACGCACTATTCGGCTCAGCCAAGGCATTTTGGCGAGTATTAACAGATGGAATAGTTAATAGTGCGTTCATAGTCAGATTGTTTAACGGTGCAAAGATAAGACTTTATTTTGAAAATCAAAAGATTAATGAAATAAATTTTATCAGTTTTTATTTATTTAATGAGTTTGATTACCCAAATCACACTATATTATTGAAATGGTTCGCTGCTATGCAACTTTTTATTTTTTTCAAAGGTGCAGAGCACCGAACCATAAAATCTCATTAAATCAATATTATTACAACAAAATATTCAAATGAAGTCATCTTGACTTTTTCAAAACAGTAGCAAACATAGAAAAAACGTGCATATTCTCGTGATTTCGGAAACAATAGCGAAAAAAATCTTCGATTTTTTTACTATCCGCCTATGTCGGACAAGTTGTTCTCGAAAAACAATAAAGAATGATCATATATTTAACTATTGTTCTCTACTGTGTCCGACATAGGCGGATGTTTTAAAAGTCGAGACGAGTTCAATATCAAAGCGACATCAAAATATTGGGTAAGAAGACGGATATTCATTTTATTTCACTACTGACCGACTAAAATATTTTGCTGTAATGCAAACTGTTTATAAGAAGCAATTTGAAGTGTTTTAGAAACTTATAGGGTTGCTTTTTGAACTTCGTAGAAGTTTCCTGTAAATAACCCCCAAT
>DUQG01000041.1 GCA_012837935.1 Bacteroidales bacterium | reverse complement strand
TTTTAGGAATCTCTCTTTTAGAAAGAACGCCTGTAAATGAGCTATTTACGAATATAGATATCAATAATGTCAAAGAACGAAAAGATAATCAACTGACACTCAGTTTATTTTAAGTGGACAGTAGTGATAGGGAAAGATGGAGCAATAATTGATTTTTATTGTTCCATTTTTTTAGTTGGATGAAGAGGACAAAAGCACATTGCGATTATTAATACCGCATTGTGTATAAGGAGAGCAAGAATAGTTTACGGACAATGCCGTTTGGAACGGCATTGTCCAGTTTGTAAAGTTAAATAAAGTTAAATTTAAGCAAAAGTATTTATTTGTTACGAAAATTTCGTAGATTTGCGATGTTTTCGTAATTGATTGAATTGTAAATTAAAATCACGTGAATAAAAAGAGAAAGAAATTATGGAAAAACTAACGCATCAAGAAGAAGAATTAATGTTGATAATTTGGCAAAAAGAGCCGGGCTTTATCAAAGAGTTTATTGAAGAGATGGACGAACCGCATCCGCCTTATACTACCGTGGCGTCCATAGTAAAAAACTTGGAACGCAAAGGCTATGTGAAAGGTACTCGAATAGGAAATACCTATCAATACTCGGCTGTAATCCGCGAGGAAGATTACAAAAAGAAATTTATGTCCAGCGTGGTAAAGAATTATTTTGAAAATTCGTACAAAGAACTGGTTAACTTCTTTGTGGAAGACAATAAAATTTCGGCAGAAGAACTGCAAGAGATTATTAAACTGATAGAGAAGAAGTAGCTAGTAGTCTGTAGTTTTGGTTAAGTTAGTAAGATTCACCATAGCACTAGCCTAAAAGTCCCCTACGGGGGATTTAGGGGCTTTGAACATTAATATCATGGAAATTTACATTGTAAAAGTTAATTTATCGCTGATAGTTTTTTACTTGTGTTACAAGTTGTTATTTCAGCGCGATACATTTTGGATATTGCGACGTGTCTATTTGTTGGTGAGTATTCTGTTTTCATTTATTTATCCGCTTATTTCGGTAGAGGGATGGATACGAAAGCAAGAGCCTATCATGACAGCTATCGCTTCTATTCAGATGGATGAGTTTGTAATTACGCCCGGCGAAGCAGAGAAACTTAGCTTTTTTACGCTTGAAAATGTGCTTTGGATGCTGTTTGGCTTTGTAGCTATGCTTATGCTGTTACGATTTTCTGTTCAGTTGTTTGCTATTATCAAACGAAGAATTCGGGGCGAAAAAATCATTTTGCAAGATGTTCCGGTTATTCGATTAAAAGAAAAACTGATGCCGTTTTCATTTTTTCGTTGGATATTTATTAATCCATTTTTACATAATCATACAGAAACTGCCGAAATTTTGGAACACGAACAAACTCACGTTCGCCAATGGCATTCTTTGGATATAATTATCGGACAAGTGCAGACCATACTCTGCTGGTTTAATCCGGCTGCCTGGCTTTTGAATCGTGAAATCCGTATTAATCTGGAGTTTCTTGCCGACAATCAAGTAATAAAATCGGGTTTTGAACCCAAAAAATATCAATATCATTTATTAAGTCTTACTTATGAACCTGCAGATAGTAAGTTGGGCAATCAATTTAATGTTTCACCAATTAAAAAAAGAATCAAAATGATGAATGCAAGAAAAACCAAAAAAAGGGGATTGTTAAAGTATGCTTTGATTATCCCGATAGCGCTTGTAATGCTTGTAGTGAGCAATATGCAAGAGATGATTGCCGCTACCCGAACTTTTGTAGAAAAGGTAGTTGTAACTGAGAATGTTTTAAGTGAAGCTGAATTAAACTTAGACGCAGAACTTCAACAGCAGAAAAACAAAGTAAAATTTACTGAACCTGTAATTACCAGAGATGAAGATGTGAAAATCTATGACATGGTAGAGGAAGCACCTTCATTCCCGGGTGGTGTAACAGAATTGTATAATTGGTTAGGACAAAATATCGTTTATCCTGTTGAAGCTCAGGAAAAAGGAATTCAGGGTAGAGTAACCATCCAGTTTGTGATAACTGAAACCGGAAAAGTAACTCAGCCAAAAGTAGTGCGTAGCTTAGATCCGCTATTAGATGCAGAAGCCATCCGTGTAGTTAATACAATGCCTGACTGGATACCCGGTAAGCAAGGCGGAAAAGCTGTAAATGTACGTTATACACTTCCGGTGCAGTTTAAACTCGTAGATAATGAACCGAAAATGACACCAGTAGAAGTAGTGTTGATAAAAAAAGAAGTAGTGTCGATAAAAAAAGATGATGAACTGTCTAATAAGAATGTTTATGACATGGTGGATACACCGCCTGTTTTTCCGGGAGGCGAAATGGAATTGTACAAATGGCTAAGTGAAAATATCGTTTATCCTGTAGAAGCTCAGGAAAAAGGGATTCAAGGTAGAGTAACCATCCAGTTTGTGATAACAGAAACCGGAAAAATTATTCAACCAAAAGTAGTGCGAAGTCTTGATCCATTATTAGATGCGGAAGCTCTCAGAGTGGTGAGTGCAATGCCTAACTGGATACCCGGCAAGCAAGGAGGAAAAGCTGTAAATGTACGTTATACGCTTCCGGCAGTGTTTAAGCTTGTAGATAATAAGCCAAAAAAACACATCGAAGCGAGATGTTGAAATAGAAGTGAACCCATCGGGTAATACTGTTATTGATAAGGAAATGACTCAACCTGTATTCCCCGGAGGAGAAAAGGCAATGTGGCGCTGGCTGGCTGAAAACATGAAATATCCGATAGCAGCTCAAGAAGTTGGCGTGCAGGGAAATATTACTGTTCAGTTTTTTGTGGACGAAAACGGAAAACCGACAAATCCGACAATACATGAGTCAAAACTAGAACGCGTAATTGTGGGAGGCTATGGCGAAAAGAATAAACCAATCACAAAAAAAGCTACTGCGGAAGAGCTAGCAAAAGGTAAAAAAGCATTGGAAAAAGAGGCTATTCGGGTAGCTTCCGCTATGCCGAACTTTATTCCCGGTACACTCAATGGGAAAGCTACAAAAATGCAAGTTCTTATACCTATTATGTTTAAGTTGCGATAAAAGCTATTTTGATTTATCTTGATAGTCGAACTGAGTTCAATATCAATCAATTAAATTACCCAATAAAATGAAAAAAACAGCATTATTAATAATCGTTTTCGGGCTGGCTTTAACAGCTTGCAAACAAAGTGCAAATGCCAAGTCTGAGTTGGTAAATCAAGAAGACTCTGTTGTTGTAACAGACAATGCAGTAGAAAAGAGTGAAGCTCAAAAATTGATTAGAGAAGTTCTTAAATGGGCGGATTCTGACGAGTCGATTGAACTCTTACCCGTTACTTCTGCCAAAAACGACAGCATTTATACCGGATTTGACAAAAATAAATTGCAACAAAACGTTGCAAAACTGACTAATTCCGGTCTTTTCGCCAAAGAGTTTGTTGAAAACTACAACCAAATAATTTTGACACTCGACAAAAAACTTAGAAATAACGATTACGGTTCTTGGTATATCGGCGATTTGCCACCTTTTGAATTTGCAAGCGGAGTAAATCCTTGGTGTTTATGCCAAGATAATATGGACTGGAATTTAGTGGAAGTGGAGCAACTTCAAGAAAATGAATTTTACTGGAAATGGGGCGGATTAAAGGCTGATACTCACCCAAGTTGGAAAGATTTTAAATACAAATTCAAAGTAACAATAGAGGATTCAAAATATAAAATCTCTTATTTGGAAGGATTTGATATTGAATAGGTGAATAGATGAATAGTAGAGATGTCATAATATGACGTCTCTACTCGAAGAAAGAGGATGCTCTATTTTGAGTCATCCTCTTTTCTATGTTGTTTGGAATAATGCGTTACTTTCTAAATACTTTGGCTCTTGGAGCTTGCATTTTGGAAGGGTCGTTTGGAAGAAATACCCAGTTGTAACCGTCTGTTTTGGTCAGAGTGAAAAACTCAACTTCATTGTTAAACTCATCATTAACTAAAATATTTCCGGCAATCAAATTCCAGCCTTGTTTCAGAGTTAAATTATAGTGTTCTTTAAAAGTGAATGTTTGCTCGTTTTCAAACTCGTCTAGGTAAGTGCGTGTGTAAGTTTCCGTCCCTTTAATGGTTACATCTCTATCAATATACCAATACATTACAATTGCAGATTCATCCAAGTCAATATCAGATTCATCTATAAATGCTTTCTTAATATCTTCGTAAGTGTATTTTGTTAAAAGGAAATAACCTACATGTTCACCTTTTTTTATTCCTTGAAAAATAGAAGCCCAGCCGAGTTTAGCGTTTTTATCGCTTATGGTTACGCCTTCCGAAAGTTTCTCGCCGGGTGTGTATAACTCAGATTCAGGTACTACAGCCAAATTCATTTTGAAGCTACCCTTTGCATACTTAGCTTTTCCTAATTCAATCTCAGTATCGTCCACATACACGACTACCGAATCTATTAAAGAATTAAATGCATTTCCATTAATAACTTTGGCATCTATGTCCCATTTTTCTTCCGGTTCATTGTTTTTACAAGCTGTAAAAATCACTGATAGGCTGATTAGAGCCACCAATAAAATTTTTAATTTGTTCATTTTTTATTCTTTGAAAAAAGGAAGACCAGCTATATAGCTGATCTTTCACTTTTAGTTATATTTTCCGAAATCTCTTCTTCGATTGTGGATAGCTCCAATTTCAGATTTTATTTTAAGAAAGACTTAACGTTTGGCATGATTGAATAAAAATCTCCGTCATGAGGAATGAAATACCATTTGTAGTCACTTGGAATTTTCTTTACACTAGTAACAGATAAACTGTTTCTAGAAGTGTTAACAACAACCGTGTTCCATCCCATTTTTAACGACACGTCAAATTTTGCAGTATAATCGTCTTTTGATTCAGTTCCTGTAATTTTAAGATCTTTATCTGTGTAGAAATATGCTATTACAGACATATTATCAACGCCACCACCACCTAACAGTGATGAAAGGCTCAAATTAGTACAAATAAACATTCCAATTTCATCATTATCTTTTAGTGCTAGAAAACTCTCAACAGCCGCAACTTTTGCTGTTTTATCACTAACCTTTATATTTTCCGGCAAATCATCATTGTCGATACTCATTAAATTACTTGATAGTACAGCATTTAATTTCATATTGAAGCCACCATTTTGATATTTTGCTTCACCAACAAGTATTTCATCGTTTTCACCATAAGCATAAGCTTGCACAAGATCTATTTTTCCATCATAGTTACTTCCATCCACTACTTTAACATTAATGTCTACAAGTTTGGGTTCATCATTTTCACAACTTGTAAAAACCACTGATAGGCTAATTAAAGCCACAAAAAGCATTGATAATTTTTTCATTTTTTCGTTTTTTATAAATTAATATTATTTTGATTACTTAAAATCTAAATCCAATAGATAGACTTCCTCTTATGAAACCCCAAGGACCTTTTTCTTCAATTTTAACATCTTTTGCATTTACGGTTGAGGTAAATTTGAAAAAAGGTACCTTGCTTAGATTGTCGTCTATAGTTTCTTTAACCGTTTCTTGTTCATCAGTTGTTAAAGTTCGGCTCGACAATCCATTTAATTCGCCTGTGCTTTTTCCGGCATGTACGCCAAAAATTCCCCAGTCGATCACGATATTCTTTTTTGCACCAACTAGCCATTGGTAGCCAAACATCAAACCACCACTATGTGTTTTGATACCACCATCAAGAATAACATTTTCCGTTTCTTTTTGACCTAATGCATTTTTGACTTCATATTCGACTTTGAGGTTAGAAAGATTAAATCCGAAATAGTTGTAGTAAGGTGCTATGTAAAAACCTCTTCCATAGCCGTATTTCCCTAAATAGATACGTAATTCAGGCGTAAAGGCAAAGGAATTAATTTTCGTGTCTGCTAAGAAAATACCTTCTACGTCACCGATTTGTTTTTCAATAAGAGAAAGCCCGGGTATACCACCTTCGGGCATAAAACGAATACCCAGATTTATACTGAGGTTTTTATTGATAACTCTTTCAGCAGAAAAACTGAAATTACGCAAGCCTAAGCCCATCACGTCTGCTTTTACGATAGTTTTTCCATCCAACAAAGCTCCGTCAGAAATGTAATCCGGAGCTTGTGCATTTCCTGTGAATGTCATAAGCACCATTGCAAGTGCTGCAAGAATTGTTTTTTTCATAAGAATTGTTTTTAATAGATGAGAGAATAATTGCATTAAAACCTAAATGTAAAGGTAGTTATAAAAATCAAATAAATATTTGTTTTTTGATTTATTTTACTCCTATTGGTGGTTTAATGGTATAAGTGTTTTTGTAGTTATCTAAAATTCAAAACATTTCATGTCATCTGCCAGTTCGGTATTCTCAAAAACTTCTTTGGCTTCTTTCAGTAAAACTGTCTTGTTGCGATAGCGAGCAGAGTAGTGACCAATGATGAGTTTTTTTACATTTGCTTTTTTGGCAATTTCTGCAGCTTGGCGAGCGGTGCTGTGCATGGTCTGGCGTGCTCTTGTCGCCTCTTCTTCGGTAAAAGTGGCTTCATGGTAAAGCAAATCTACGCCTTCGATGATGGGAATAATTTTCTCACAAAATGCCGTGTCTGAGCAGTAGGCATAGCTTATGGATGGAGTAGGCGGCGTAGTGAAAACAGCGTTTGGAATAATTTCACCCTCGTCTGTGATAAAGTCCTCACCTTGTTTTATTTTGCCGATTTTGAAATTAGGAACCTTGTAAAAATCAATCATATCTCGTTTTATATGCGGAAGTCCCGGCTTTTCTTTGAATAAAAATCCACAACTTGGTACTCGGTGTTTGAGCGGAATGCTATAGACTTCTACGCTTCTATCTTCATACACAAGTTCGTGAACGGAAGGATTTTGTGGGTGAAATTCCACTTTGAACGAAATATCGGTGCAGAAATAGTTAAGCAATGGCGAAAGAAATCGTTCAAGGTCGGGATGAGCGTGGATATGCAGGTCGGCAGTACGTTTGAGCATCCCGAAAGTAGAAATCATCCCGATTAGTCCAAAACAGTGGTCGCCGTGAAGATGTGAAATAAAAACATGTCCCAGGCGGGTGGCTTTTAGGTGCATTTGTTGCATACGAATCTGCGTACCTTCGCCGCAGTCAATCATATACTGCTTGTCGCGCAGCTCCAATATTTGTGATGATGGAAAATGGTCTTTCGTAGGTAAAGCCGAGCCACAACCGATAATATGTAGTTTTGCTCTCAAAATCTCTAAACCAGCCTTGTTTTCTTTTTTAATTCAAAGTCGCGACCCAGATATTTCTCTCGTACGATTGGATTGACGGCAAGTTCTTCCGAAGTACCTTGAAACATAATTTTACCATCAAAAAGCATATAGGCTCTGTCGGTGATGCTTAGCGTTTCGTCCACGTTGTGGTCGGTAATCAGAATGCCGATGTTTTGGTCTTTTAATCGCCATACAATGTCCTGAATATCCTGAACGGCAATCGGGTCAACACCCGCAAAAGGCTCGTCGAGCATAATAAATTTCGGTTCGATAGCCAAACAGCGTGCAATTTCCGTACGTCGTCTTTCGCCTCCGGAAAGTCGGTCGCCGATATTTTTTCGCACATGTCCCAAGTTAAATTCCCTAATCAGCGTTTCCAATTTTTCTTTCTGATACTCTTTGCTGAAATTGGTCATTTCCAAGATGGAACTGATATTGTCTTCTACGCTCATTTTACGGAAAACGGAAGCTTCTTGCGCCAAATAGCCGATTCCACGCTGCGCACGACGATAAACAGGATATTTGGTAATTTCCTCGTCATTCAAAAAAATCTTTCCCGAGTTAGGCGTAACCAATCCCGTAGTCATGTAGAAAGTTGTGGTTTTTCCGGCACCGTTTGGTCCCAGCAATCCCACAATTTCGCCCTGCTCCACGTAGATAGAAACATTATTTACAACCGTTCGTTTACCGTATTTTTTATATAAATGTTCGGTTCGTAGTTGCATTGGCTTCACTTCCGGGATGATTTCCTGTAAGTTTTCCTCTATTTGTATCGTTTCCGTATTATTTTCAATCATAATTGTTGCGTGTTGTTTGTCTGAAAAACAAGTTTAATATGGGATTAATCGCTTTTAGTCGGTTTGTCCCGTAGTTGCTTGGTATAAAAACGCAACAAACGGACTTTAAAGCCGTTGGTTGCTTAAAAAAGCAAAAGTACAATAATTTATAAGTTTTAGCAATTGCTTTTTAGTTTTTTAGTAAAATCGATTTCAAAACCTACTTTTCGATACTTTCCAGAAAAAGCTCGGTTAATCTGGAAATGGGATAAAGATAAAGATTGGAAAGTTCGGTTTTTTCAAAACTTTGCAGGCGCATATTTTCCCCAAGAATGTTGATGTCATAAAAAATGGCGTAGATAATTTGATGGCTGAGCATGTGCTTAAAGGGTTTTGAGATTTTATTTATCTGATAATCCGTATTTTCAAATAACGTTTTAAATTCCGGTGTTTGCACCAAGCTACTAAAATCCATCTCACCATCCGTTTCAATTAATGGAAATTCATATAAATTTCGCCAAATATCTTTCTTAGTGCGTTTTTGCAGGTAAGTAGATTTGCCGTTTTGAATAAAAAAGTAATTAAAATAGCGATTTGTAACCTTAGTTTTGCTTTGCTTTACAGGTAGTTGCTGCACCAGATTTAGCTTTTTTGCTTCGCAAAAGTCGAGTAGCGGACAGTTCTGACAATCGGGGTTAGCTGGTGTGCAATAGATAGCACCAAATTCCATAATTGCCTGATTGTGAAGTCCGGGTTGTAATTTATCCAGCAGATTTTGAGCGATTTCGGTAAAAACTTTTTTTCCTGCCGTGGTATCAATTGGCGTGTCGTTAGCGGAAATTCGGGATAGCACACGATAAATATTTCCATCCACAGCGGCATAGGGTAGATTGTAAGCAAAACTGGAAATGGCTGCGGCGGTATATTCACCAATTCCCGGAAGTGAGATAATTTCCTTGTAAGTTTTCGGAAATTGGGCGTTAAAATCACTAACAATTTTTTTAGCTGCCTTATGTAAGTTTCTGGCACGGGAGTAATAACCCAACCCTTGCCAATACTTCAGCACTTCTTGCTCATCGGCTTCGGCTAAGCTCTTTACATTAGGGAAACGTTCTATAAATCGGACGTAGTATTCAAAACCTTGATTTACACGAGTTTGTTGCAAGATAATTTCAGAAATCCAAATTTTGTAGGGTTCCTTAGTTTCTCGTCAAGGCAATATTCTTTTATTTGTTTCGTACCAGAATTGAAGTTTTTTTTGAAATTTCCGAATTTGTCTTTTGTTCATTTCGCTTTAAAAAGTATCTGTTTGAAGTTTTGAGGCTTTTTATTAAATTAATAATGCGTTAAAAACATTGTGTATTTGCAAAAAAATGTAGAACTTTGCACACAAAATTAAAGCTATTTTTCGAAATACTCGAAAGCAAAGCACTTTTTCAATCAATTATAACAATCACAATCATGAAAAAAAGATTATTATTTATCTCTATGGCAGTTTTGCTGCTTGTGGGATGTCAACCTAAAAGCTATAAAATCACCGGTGAAGTATCCGGTAATGAGCACGAAGGTGTAAAAGTGATATTGACCGAACGTGTTAACCGTGAATGGATAACGATTGATAGCACGGTAGTTACCAACGGAAAATTTGAGTTTGTAGGCGAAGCAGACAGTACTCGAGTGGTTTATATTGTGTTTAAGCACGCAGAGCCGCAGAATGAAGTTGTTGGTGCACTTGTGCTTGAAAATGGCAAGATTCAAGTTTCTGTGCAAGGCGTAAATGTTACAGTGAAAGGAACGAAGGAAAATGACCTGTTTACAGTCTATAAAAATGATATGGTGGCTATTGACGAACAGATGGACTCCATATATAATACATTTATGGCTATGCCAACAGAAGAACAAACCAAGCAACTTCAGGCGAGTGTTATGGCTCAAATTACAGAATTGGAAGACAAACTAAACGAAAAGAACGTAGAATATTCTATGCAAAATGTCAATACGGTGATTGGTAGTCATATCTTTATGAGTTCATTCTATGGCTTTACTATCGAGCAGAAAGATGCTTTGTTTGCAAAAATGAACGAAAAAACCAAGTCGATTGGTAGAATTGCAGATTTAATTGCAGCCAATGAAGTAGAGAAAAAAACCACAAAAGGACAGCCTTATGTTGACTTTTCGATGCTTACACCTGAAGGAACTAGTGCAAAAGTTTCTGATTTTGTAGGAAAAACAGATTACTTATTGATAGATTTTTGGGCTTCGTGGTGCGGACCTTGTATTCGTACATTCCCGGATTTGACGGAGTTTTATGCCAAAAATAAAGGTGCGAAATTTCAAATTCTTGGAGTGTCATTGGATAGAACCAAAGACGCTTGGATAGAAGCCATTAAAAAGCACAATTTGACTTGGGCACATATCTCAGATTTGAAATACTGGGATTGTGAAGGTGCAAAACTTTATGCAGTAAGTTCAATTCCTTCTACCGTGTTGATTGGTAAAGATGGAGTGATTGTTGGACGGAATATGACGCTTGATGAGATACAAAATTTACTTAATCAATAAGTTACGTTTTTATTTATTTTGATTAAAAACTAAAAAAATCAGCTATAATTCTTTTTTTGTCAGAATAAAAGCAGTATATTTGCACTTCGATTTTGGAACAAAATGAAATAGTGAAACAAAACAATAATATAATAACCAAATAAAAAATAGAATAAAAATGACTAAAGCAGATGTTGTAAACGAAATTGCACAAAATACAGGAATTGATAAAGCAACTGTATTGGCAACTGTTGAATCTTTTATGGATGTAGTGAAGAACTCTTTGATTAGAAAAGAAAATGTTTATTTGAGAGGCTTTGGAAGCTTTATTATCAAAGAAAGAGCTGAAAAAACAGCTAGAAATATTTCTAAAAATACTACAATTATTATCCCGGCACATAGCATTCCTGCATTTAAGCCGTCAAAAACCTTTGTTGATCAGGTGAAAAAATAATTTTGTAACATTTTAAAATAAGGAGAATATGCCAAGCGGTAAGAAAAGGAAAAGAAAAAAAATGTCAACTCACAAGAGAAAAAAAAGACTGAGAAAAAATAGACATAAAACCAAAAAATAGTCTGTTGGACAGTTTTTAAAGTCCAAAGAAACAAACTTAAAACCGATTTCTTGGATTTAAGTTTGTTTTTTTGTTAGTGGAATTACGAAGAAAGAAGTTGCTGCATTTTTTTAGCGAAAAAAGTGAATTTGACTTCCGACTTCAAATTTTAATAAAAAACGTGAATAGCGAATTAATCGTAGATGTAAGACCATCTCAAATTTCAATTGCGCTGCTGGAAGACAAACGATTGGTAGAACTCAACGAAGAAGGACGTGAAGAGAATTTCGCCGTTGGAAATATCTACCTCGGAAGGGTGAAAAAACTAATGCCCGGACTCAATGCAGCCTTCGTAGATGTTGGACACGAAAAAGACGCTTTTCTACACTACCTTGATTTAGGTAACAATTTCAACACACTTAACAGTTACATCAGACAGGTGCAGAGCGACCGAAAAAAAGCACCTGCGTTGAGTAAAGTTAGACAACTTCCCGACATTGAGAAGAACGGCTCGATAACCGACATCCTTCAAACCGGACAAGAAATAGTGGTTCAAATTTCCAAAGAACCCATCTCTACCAAAGGTCCACGTTTGACAGCCGAACTATCCATAGCAGGAAGATTTCTGGTACTGATACCATTCGCCGAAAAGGTTTCTATCTCACAGAAAATCAAATCCGAAGAAGAGCGTATCAGACTAAAGCAACTGATACAGAGCATTAAACCCAAAGGGTTTGGCGTGATAGTGCGTACTGTAGCAGAAGATAAAAAAGTAGCGGAACTCGATAATGAGCTAAAACTTTTACTGAAAAGATGGGAAGAAACCGTTCCCAAAATTCAAAAATCAAAAGGAGTAACGCTAATCTCAGAAGAATTGGGTCGCACGATAGGTATTATTCGGGATATATTCAATTCAAGCTTCAAGAGCATCCATATTAATGATAAAGATGTTTTCAAAGAAGTAAAAGATTATGTGGAATTAATTGCTCCCGAAAGTAAAGATATTGTAAAACTGTACAAAGATCCCGCACCTATTTTCGATAGCTTTGGAATTACCAAGCAGATTCAGTCGGGACTGGGAAAAACCGTATCTTTCAGAAGTGGTGCCTACCTTATCATTGAACATACTGAAGCAATGCACGTGATTGACGTGAATAGCGGAAATCGTTCCAAAGCCGGAACCGGACAGGAGACAAATGCATTGGAAGTAAATTTGGCGGCAGCCGATGAAATTGCCCGGCAGTTGAGACTGCGTGATATGGGCGGAATTATTGTAGTGGACTTTATTGATATGCATGAAGGCGAAAACCGACAAAAAGTTTTTGACCGAATGCGGGAAAATATGTCTAACGACCGAGCGAAGCATAATATATTGCCGCTCAGTAAGTTTGGCGTTATGCAAATGACGCGTCAGCGTGTACGTCCCGTAATTGATATTGATATTGAAGAGACTTGTCCTACTTGTTACGGCAAAGGACGAACAAAACCATCTATCTTATTTGCTGACCAACTGGAAGGTAAGATAGATTATATGGTTAACAAGTTGAAAATAAAGTCGTTCTACATGCATATTCATCCGTACGTGGATGCTTATATTTCACGTGGCATGCCTTCCATTAAAATGAAATGGAAGATGAGATACGGAATGGGTTGTAAAATTGTTCCATCGCAGCGATTAGGCTTCCTTCAGTATAAGTTCTACGATAAAAAAGGTGAAGAAATTGACCTGCAAGAAGAAATAGAAAAAATTGCGTCTAAATAGCAAGTAACAATAAAGGGCTATCCGAAATGGGTAGCCCTTTTTGTGTTTTAAGGGTGGTTCGGCTCGAAGCCGAAAGTCCCAACTGAAAACGGTAATTAAACAGTTTCCAAAGGGCTTTAGCCCAAACTTAAATAAATTTTGGCTAAAGCCTTGTGTTCTGTAAATGAATTATCCACGACTTAAAAGTTCCCGAAATTCGGGACAAGCAGTGGCAATTGATTTTAGCTAAAAAAAGCTAATCATTTGTCGTTTTATTCCCCACAACTTTTTGACCCGAACCAGTTTTAGCCTTTCAAATCAGCTCGAACTCTTCGCCTTGTGCCGGAATTTCAATATTGTTAAATCCTCTGCTTTCGAGATAAGTTTTGTAGTGCTGTTGCACGCTGTAATCGCCATGAACAAGGAATGTTTTCCGCAATAACGATTTATCCTGGCAACTGATATATTCCGCCATTTCTCTATAATCGCCGTGACCGGAGAATGACTCTATTCGGGTAACTTTTGCTTTTACGGAATGCATAATGCCAAAAATAGAAATCTCTTTTAAGCCCTGCTCTTGCAGTTTTGCCCCGAGTGAAGTAGGTGTACAATATCCTACAATCAAAATTGTATTTTTGGGATTGGCTATGTTGTTGGAAATATGATGCTTTATTCTTCCGGCTTCCGCCATTCCCGAGGCAGAAATAATGATGCAAGGTCTTTTGTCATCATTTAGCTTTTTAGAATCTTCGGCTTTTGTAATGTAGTGCAAGCGATTAAAACCAAATGGGTCTTTGTCGTTTTCCACGCGCATTTCTTCTTTTACATCGTCATTTAGATGGTCGAGATGCATTCTGAAAATGTCTGTGGCATTTACGGCAAGCGGACTATCTACATATATATCGATATTAGGTAGTTTTTTGTCGTTGAAAAATTTATTTAGCGTGTAAACAATTTCTTGCGTTCGTCCGATGGCAAAGGAAGGAATAATCAGTTTTCCTTGCTTTTCTACGCACGTTTCATAAATGATTTGGTAAAACTCTTCTTCCATTTCATCCATTTCTTCGTGGATTCTATCGCCGTAAGTAGATTCCGTAATCAGATAATCTGCTTGTGGAAAAGCTTGTGTCGATTGAAGAATATGATTGGTAGGACGTCCAATATCGCTTGTGTAGGCTATTTTGATTTTTTTACCATTCTCATTTATTTCTAAATTAACCACTGAACTTCCGAGCATATGTCCATTATTGGTGAATTTCACATTGATATGGTCATCAATATAAAATCGACGATTGTAATCCACACTGATAAACAATTTAAGTGATTTTTCAGCATCGGGTACAGCATAAATCGGACTTACGGGTGGAAGTTTTTGTTTCGCTCGTTTTTTGTTAAACCATTTTATATCAAGTTCTTGAATATGTCCACTATCGGGAAGCATAATGGTACAGAGGTTTCGAGTAGCATGTGTGCAGATAATGGAACCACGAAATCCTTTTTTGTAAAAATAAGGAATAAGTCCCGAGTGGTCAATATGTGCATGTGAAAGTATAATATGGTCAATTTCCGCAGGGTCAACGCCGATATTTCTGTTCATGCTATCGGTTTCGAGTCCTTTACCTTGAAACATTCCACAGTCAAGCAGAATTTTTTTGTTAGCGCTGGTGGTTATTAGTATTTTGCTGCCGGTAACTTCACGAGCGGCACCTAAAAATTGTATTTTCATGTAAAAAGGTTTTTATGTTTTTTTATCAAGCAAAAGTAAGTTTTTTTGGCGAGAAAAGCTACTTTATTAATCATTTATAACGTAGTAAACCTAACAGGTTTTAAAACCTGTTAGGTTTGGTTCTAAGCCAGTGGTGGATTCTTTCCGTTACGTTGGCACGGGTTTTGTTTTTCTTGAGCCTAAAAAACGATAGATATGAGAAAAACACAATGGATTCTGACTGTAGTTTTGGGTTCGCTGATTTTTGCTTCGTGCAGTACAAATAAAAAAACAACAAAAGAAGATATTTTCACTGCTGAAATGAAGAAGCAGATAATGGGTTATCCTGAAATTATCGGGTTTGAGCAGCGGGTGATTTTTCCTGCAAAGCTTTCGCCGGAGGAAGAAGAAAATTCGAGAATAGAAATTATTCCCGGACGTGTAATCTATGTGGATTGTAATCAGTACGGCTTGCAAGGAAATATACTGAAAAAGTCTTTTGAAAACGGGAATGAGTATTTCTTATTCAATACCAACGGACAGGTTTTTTCTACTCAAATGGCTTGTCCGGATGAGAGTCGCAGGGAAAAGTTTGTTTCCGGTGAAACCGTTATTACAGAATATAGCAGCGAAAGACCGCTTGTAGTGTATGCCAATCAGAATATAGATATAAAATACAGTTTATGGAAACTTGGCGAAGCGAAGTCTATTCAACCGGATGGAAATAAAGCTTTGGCATCTGAAGAGGCGAAACTTAATGCAAGTGCATTTAAAGAAAAAACAAATATGGTAAAACACGTACTTTATTTGCCGAAGTTAAGTTCGGAAGATGAAACTAATAGAAAAGTGGAAATTATTCCGGGAAAAACCTTATTGGTTGACTGTAATAAACACAGAATATCGGGAACTATAAGCGTAGAGACATTGGAAGGATTTGGTTTTGAATACCATGTTTTCAATTCAGATGGTAAATTTACTTTCACACGCAAAGCTTGTCCGAGAGCGAAAGAGAAGAAGTTTGTATCCGGCGAAACAAAACTACTACACTACAGTTCAAAATTGCCTATTGTAGTTTATACACCACCGGACTTTGAAGTAAATTATAAAATTTGGGAAACAAATGGGAAGATGTATTGAGAAATACATCTTTTTTTGTGTTTAAACTCAAGGGCTGGCTTGAAGCCAGCCTTTTGGGTGAGTGATTATTATGCAATTTCGAGTAAATTTAATAACCCCATACTTCCAAACATCCGGCTTTTTAACTAACTTTGTTTTTCATCAAATTTCTAAAAATTTCCCTTATGAAAAAGCTACTATTATCCTTAGGTGTCTTGTTTTTTGCTACCGTTGCCGTAGCTCAAAAAAGCATTCAAACCAGTAATACTATTAAAGTAGAGGAATCCGACACGCCTGAAATGATTATCAAAAAGGCTGCTCACGTAGTTCCAACAGAAAATCAGTTAGCTGCGTTGAGAAATGAATTTATCGCCTTTATTCATTTCGGACCGAACACATTTACCCAAATGGAATGGGGAACAGGAAAGGAAGACCCGGCAATTTTTGATTTGAAAACGCTCAATACTGACCAGTGGTGCCAAGCGATGAAAGACGCCGGAATGGAAATGGTTATTCTTACCGTAAAGCATCATGACGGTTTTGTGCTTTGGCAAAGCCGCTATACCAAGCAAGGAATTATGTCCACCGGTTTTCAAAACGGTAAAGGTGATATTTTAAGAGATTTATCGAACTCGTGCGCCAAGTACGGTCTTAAATTGGGTGTTTACCTTTCCCCTGCCGATTTATATCAAATCGAACATCCGGATGGTTTATACGGCAATCTAAGCAAATACATCAAGCGTACTATTCCACGTGAAGTTCCCGGGCGACCGTTTAAGAACAAAACAACTTTTGAGTTTGAAGTAGATGATTATAACGAGTATTTTCTAAATCAGCTTTTTGAAATTCTGACCGAGTACGGCGAAATTCATGAAGTTTGGTTTGACGGTGCTCATCCAAAAACCAAAGGCGGACAACAATATAATTACAAAGCTTGGAAAGAGTTAATTCACACGTTGGCACCAAAGGCGGTTATTTTTGGGAAAGAGGATATTCGTTGGTGTGGAAATGAGTCGGGTGGCACACGTGATACGGAGTGGAACGTAATTCCTTATCAAGACAACCCGAATACATTGAATAGTTTTCCCGACTTAACAGGCAAAGACCTTGGTTCACGTGAGAAACTTTACGGAGCAAAATACCTACACTACCAGCAAGCAGAAACCAATACATCCATTCGTGAAGGCTGGTTTTATCGAGATGATACGCACCAAAAAGTAAGAAATGCCGATGATGTGTTTGATATTTATGAGCGTTCTGTGGGTGGAAATTCTACTTTTTTACTGAATATCCCGCCCAATAGAGAAGGAAAATTCTCTCAGGAAGATGTTGCTGTGCTACAAGAAGTTGGAAAGCGAATAAGAGAAACTTATGGTGTGAACTTGTTCCAAAAGGCAAAAGGTCCTAAGAAAGTACTTGACAACAATCCGGACAGCTATTTTTTGCTGAAAAACAAAAAGCAAGAGATGATATTTACACTTCGTGAACCGGAAAAAATCAATCGGATTGTTTTGCAAGAAGCCATTGCTACACACGGCGAGCGTGTAGAGAAACATGAGGTGGATGCGTGGATTAATAATCAATGGGAAGAAATTGCCACAGCCACCAATATCGGTTATAAACGCATTTTACGTTTTCCGGAAGTAACTACTTCAAAAATTAGAATTCGAGTGTTGGAAAGCCGTTGTACTCCAGCTTTTAGCAATATTTTGGCACATTATTACCGGACTCGTCCGCCACGTTTAGCTTTTACGCGAGATATTAACGGTATGGTAACGATTGCACCTTTGCAGCATGAGTTTAACTGGAAACCGCACGGAGAAAATAGTGCCGAAAATCTAAATCAAGGTTACAAAGTTTATTACACGTTGGATGGTACAAATCCGACACGAAACTCTCAAAAATACACGCAACCGATTAAAGTGGAAAATCAGGAACTTAGAGCAGTTGCTTTCAACAATGAAGAAAAAGGCGAAGTGCAAACGGAGAGTTTTGGTTTGATTAAAAAAGTGTGGAAACTGCATGAGGTAAGCGGTCAAGACAGCAAAAACAAAGCAGAATTTGCTTTTGATGCCAATCCGAAAACCTACTGGCAATCGGCAGAAGGAACTCAGCCACACAGCATTACTATTGATTTCGGAAAGGCTCAAACCATTCAAGCAATGGTTTACACACCACCGAAATTGCGAACAGTTGGTTTAATGGCTAAAGCAAATATTCAAATTAGTAATGACGGTCAAACTTGGGAAACCATCGAAACAGCTGAATTTGGTAACCTCATTAACGACCCAAGTCCAAGAACACATCGCTTTAAAAATAAAGTTACGACCCGTTTCGTTCGATTGGAAATTGTCGGAATAGAAGGAAATCAAGAGTCAGTAAGTATTAGTGAAGTGGATTTTTGTAGGGGAAGTAGTATAGAAATTTAAAACAAAAAAAGGGATATAAAAATCCCTTTTTTGTTTTAATGAGAACAGAATAGAATAAATGTAACAATATTCGATAATAAATCTTGTAGTACATTTATCTTGCTTTAATTCCCATCGCTGCAACTAAAAGAACGGCAAAATCGCCTATATCTTTTCTGTCCGAACCAATTTTTACTCTCCAATTGCTATCTTCTCCGCCTGCTTTCATATTTCGAGCTAATGCATCGCATGAACTGATAAATGCATTGTGAGCAAAAGTGCGTTCTTCATCTATCTCCTTACGTGTTTCCAAATCAGACAAAAGCCATTCAACTCTCAATCGGGTATATTTGAGAGCATATTTTTGCAAAGATTTCACCAATGGCTGAAAATTAGAGGTTTGAAAATCTTCATAAATAAGTTGAACTTCTTGTAATTCCATTTTATAATCAGTTTTTAGATAAGTGATAATCTGTCTCTTGTAAGGATGTTTTTAGTTTCCTGCTCTTCCAATCCCCAGAACTTATCAATAATTTTCTTAAACAATTCATTGTCCGGGTCAGCATATGAAAAGAGTGTTACAGATGAATGGAGTTTCTGCGCATCATCCTTGCCAAAAATCATTACAGGATTACTTGTTTTTAAGTTGAGTAGAATTTGTAAACACTCTTCTAAGCGACTTCCTAAAACAGGGTGAGCAAGATAGGCACGCGCTTCCTCTATGCTTTCTATGCCGTAATATTCAGCCGTTCTGCTTTTGCAGAGTTCTTTCAGTTGAGAAAAAACAAACCACATCCAGTGAGATTCTTTTCTGCCTGCCCGAAGTTCTCGCAGAATCGTGTCATATATTCCGTTTTGAGCTTCCACAAACCTTTCGAGCTTAAATTCTTCCATATTTTATTGTAATTAAGGATTTTTTGAACTTCTTATTTTTTGTATTAATGCACGAGCAACATCATCGTTTCGTACGTTGTTTTCTTTAAATAGGTCATAAAGTTGGATATACTTCTTCCTTCCGAAATCTATAGACAGCTTATCAATTACATGCAATAAATCCATTGCTGTATTATCATTTTTCGGGTCTTTAAGATTTGCTTCTAATTCCGCTAAGATATATTTCGCTATTTCAACAGAGTTATATTCGTTAAAAATTTCTTCTTGCGAACTCTCTTTTAGGAATGTGAATATATTTTTATCATTCAATAAATTCTCTGTTTTCTGACGAATAAAAACCGCAGTCATATCATCCTGCTGATGGTCTAAGTTCTTTTTCATCACCACATTCAATGCCTCTTGCATATTGGTTGTGCACAGAATATTTAGAGCATCTTGTTCGAAATCGGGGCAACTGTAAAAACCATCCGATACCAATACAAAACCTCTTACCAATTTAGCATCATCAGGTAATATCGTTTTGACGTTTAGCTTTACACCAACTTGACCAATAGCGTTGTTTATTCCCATAGCTGTTAAGACAAAGCCATCTTTGGTTTTAAGAGGCTTCCCGCTTCTATCTTTTACAACAATTGATTTTGCATCATCCTCTGTTGCTTGAATCAATTCGGATTTCCTTTGAATGTAGGTACGTGAATCACCCACATTTTGAATATATATGTGCTGATTTGATATATCATACACCACTAATGTTTGTGTGGTCATCAAACCCTTTTTAGCATCCTCAACTGTCAGTAAATCTTCATTTACGGCTAAAGTTGCTTTTTTTATTCTTTCGGGAATAGTGCCTTGAGTTTTCTTAAAATAATTACTCCAATTACTACAAACCATTTCCGATGCCAAATAATCTGCTGAGCGAGAACCTACCCCGTCACAAACCATAGCTATTAATGTGGATTCATTGTCCAAAAACTCAATGCTGAGATGGTCTCCGCATCGTGATTTGGATGGTTTTTTGATGGATAAGAAGGCGATATCGAAAAGTTCGGTCAGTAGTGGAGTTAAAGTAACCAATTCTTTTTTCATTATCTTTCGGTTTTAATTATTTTATTGTTTTTTCTCTCAATTGCCAGATTGACCAGTCTGGTAATCAGATTAGTGAACGATATTCCGTTAAATTCCCAAAGTTTAGGATACATGCTTATTTCCGTAAATCCGGGCAAAGTGTTTATTTCATTTAGCACAAAAGTATTGTCATTTTTTAAAAAGAAATCGACCCTCGCCATTCCTTCGCAGCGGGTTGCTTTATAGGCTTTAACAGCAGTATCCCTCAATTTATTTGAAATCTCGTCAGGGATATCTGCCGGAATTGTAATCGTTGCACCTTGCGAATCATTATACTTTGCATCGTAGGAATAAAATTCTCTTGTTGACACTAATTCGCCAATTATTGATGCTGTCGGATTTTCGTTACCAAGTACGGCACATTCCAGTTCTTTTCCTATAATCGCCTCTTCAATTAAGATGTTGTCGTCATAGGTAAATGCAAGTTCAATTGCTTCTTCAAAAGAAGTAGCATCATTAACTTTACTTACACCAACCGATGAACCTCCGTTACAGGGTTTTACAAACGTAGGCATACCCAATAATTCCTTCACTTGTTGGAATGAAATTTGGTTTTTGTTCTCTTTGTCTAATGAAATAAAATTACTAATAGGGATTCCGTGGTCTCTTAGAACTCTTTTCGTAATTTCTTTATCCATACAAATTGCTGATGCCAATAGATCAGGTCCTACAAAAGGGATTTGCAGTGCTTTTAAAAAGCCTTGCAATGTTCCGTCTTCGCCAAAGTTTCCATGAATAATAGGAAAAGCGATATCGAAACTATCAAGTATTTCCTTGCTCTCTTTAGCGATGATCAAAGCGTACTCATCATCTTTTTCCAAAACAACTTCTGTTGATTGACTAAAAAAATCTACTTCTCTTAAATTGATGTTTACAGAAGGATACTTAGCATTATATCTCCATTTTCCGGTTTTATCTACACCCAAGAGTGTAACATCGAAAACACTTTTATCAACTGCATTAAAAATATTTGTAGCTGAGTTGAGCGACACCTCATGCTCGGTGGATTTTCCACCAAAAATAATGGCATTTTTGTATTTCATGGTTTATAAAATTAAGCTGTACAAGGTTGTCAGTTTTTCTTTTAGCCGATGTGCGTTTGATTTCAACGTGTTGTCGGGATTCAAATACAATTTTTTATTTAATTCTATCATTATAGAAGAGTAAGGAAAAACACATTCGGGACTTATAAAATTGGAATAAGGAAAATTTATTCCAACATTAAACCCATTGTTTTTAAAGTAATCAGCAATAAGCACTATTATTTCATCGCTTGGCTTGCTCCAATCTTCGTTAAATCCCAAATTAACATCAATGTTTTCGGCAACTTCTATCGGAAAAGAGTGGCAGTCGATTAATAAAGATTTATCCGTTAATTTACTTTTAAGCTGTTCGATATATGGATAATAGATTGTATCCATAATCTCCTGTTTTCTTTGTTTTGAAATGTTACGTTTAAAGTTTCCGAATTGTGTGTAAATTATTCCTTGCCCAATCTTGTCGAGCGGGTCATTTGCCAATCTCTCAAAATCACAGGTAAATCTGCTGACCGTGCCTTTTACAGAAACAATATCATAATCCGGACTTAAAAGCTGCGGTTCAAACAGTACATCAGTAAATAAATCACTCCATTTATACACCTCATCGATAATTTCCTTTGAATTCCATTCTTCAAGAACTGTTTTTGTACTGCAATGTGGAATATTTAATACGATTCTTTTTATGTTCTTCATTAGCTGTTGGGGGTTCAAATTTTGTAATTAAATACAACAGGTTTTTCTGAATAAATCAAAAAAACCTGTTATATTTTAATCAAAACTTTGTCAATAGTCATGATTAAAAAGGTATGCTGAAACACAACAAAAATATCTCCTTTCAAAAGAATACTTCTTTCCAAATTAATCAAAAATTGTGTCTAAGACAAGAACTATACAGAATCAATATTATCATTAATATGGTTTTCCGCCATTTGCTCTGCAAATATCCCCTGCTTTTCCGGCATCTTTTATATTAGATTGAATAATTATATAGTAATTATCTGTACTTGTAAACCATGTTCCGTCACTATCTGTTGTCCATCCATTTGTCTGTCCAAATTCATACCGAAGTTTTTCCTTTGCTTTCTCATATCCAGCAAGATTAGAACTAGCATCAAACTTAAATGTTGCAATTGTGTCTGCCATAATAATTGTTGTTAATTGTTTAATACCTACTCTTTTTATAGGATTTTCGGCAATTCTCCTTATAGTATTAATTTTGCATGTAAAGTTAAAAAAATAAATGGATAATTTATAAGTTTTCAGCAAATATTTTATGCCTGATAAATTTTCTATTGGAAATAAACAACTTTGTACTTCATTCTACAAATTTAGCAATAAAATTGAATGTAATGAATCATCTGTTTCTGATTTTTTAGAATTGCTCAATTAAACAACCACCTAATAAAAGATGGTTGTTTAATTTTGAGACCTTTTATTCGTTTATTTACTATACAAGTCCTGTAGCATATAATAATTCAAGAGCGATATTGTTTTTAAGCGTAATTCTTCGAGCCAATATTTCAGAATTCAAACCTTTTTGCTTTACTTCTTTATCAAATTCTTTCACCTCATCTATTTGATCAACATATGTGTCTCTCAAATAAATAAGGAGTTTAAGAAGTTCCCTGTCCCTTTCAATTATAGAAATACCTACCGGCTCTAGTCCGTATATTTTTTCTTTAAAGATTCTGACTATTCGTATAATTTTTTCATCCTTCTTCATCTCAAGAGCAAGCTCTCTTATTTGAATGTTTTCATTACTAGTGATGCATTAATTTTTTAAATTTCTTTATATAGTGCTGATTTTCACTCAGCTACAGGCGTTCTTTGATTTTACGACTTGATTTGAAAATAGATAATTTTGCAGTTATTTAATAAAATA
>DUQG01000082.1 GCA_012837935.1 Bacteroidales bacterium | reverse complement strand
GGTTCAAGCAAAAAAGTTGTGGGGAAATAGAGGCGTAGCATAAAAATATCCTATACTGACATTATTTTATGAATGTCTGATATTCTAACGCCTATATTAATTGCCACGCCATTTATGGCGTGGGTAATTAAACAGTTTCTAAAGGGCTTTAGCCCAAACTTAAATAAATTTTGGCTAAAGCCTTGTGCTCTGTAAATGAATTATCCACGACTTAAAAGTCGTGGCAATTGATTTTAGCTAAAAAATAAGCTAATCATTTGTCGTTTTATTCCCTACAACTTTTCGGATTGAACCCTGTTTAAAACCGCAATATGTTTCCAGTTTCCGATCCCCAACTTCCAAAAAAAAGGATGTCCCAAAATTGAGGCATCCTCGTTTCATATATTTAATCAGACTTAAATTCTTGCGCCTATAGTTTTCACCATTTGACTAGCTGTCATTTCATTGGCAACTTTTTCGTATTGCTGAGTAAAGTTACGTTGAGCTTTCATTAAGTTGCTTGATTGCAATGTTACAATTTTTGTTTCATTTACCAAATTCAAGAACAAGATACTACCACGCGTAGTGGATTCACCGTCTTTCACGCGCTTAATCTGACGTTTATACATTTTCGAGTAAAGCTGAGTTATCTCATCCCGAATTTTCGTAATTTTCTCAAATTCTGAATAGTCTTTTGTATCCATCATTGCACCAAACTTAGAATAACCGCCTGCAACCACACTCACCATATGTCTTAAGTCATCCAACTGCTCTTTAGAAAACGCTGTATGGTTATTATCCACGTAGGTGTAACTCGCTTGTGTCAGCGCCTTAAGCGCCTTAGTAATCTCATACGAATAATCTACCAACTGCACATATTCTTGCTCTAAATCCAAAGCATTTATCTGAATAGACTCAATAGTGGGCACCACTTCATACATCCGTTTTTCTCTGTATTTCACATACAAATCATTAGCATCTGCTGCTACATGTTTCAGTAATTTGCGATTTTCGGTTTTAAGTCCTTCAATGGTTTGACTGTAAAAATCCAAGACTTTACTCATTATATCTCTTACTTCAGATGTGGATTGTACAACAAATTGCTCTTCGGAAGAAAGACGAATAGTTCTGCTCTCTTCTCTGGCTTTGCGTTTTGCATGAAGTTTACCGGAACGATAAAGCAAAAACACCACCAGAGCCAACATAACAACTATAGCTATTTTCCCACCCCACATTAGAAACATAGCAACCAAAAATGCAGCCGTAAAGGCAATCAATGCAGTCAGCAACCAACCTGCTATTACCGTTAGCACACCGTTGATACGGTACACTGCACTCTCACGTCCCCAAGCACGGTCGGCAAGAGATGAACCCATTGCCACCATAAAGGTAACATAAGTGGTAGAAAGTGGCAGCTTAAGTGACGTACCCAATGAAATCAACAAAGCACCCAGCGTTAAGTTTACCGAAGCACGTATCAAGTCAAAGGAGGCATCGTTCTCTATTGGATGGTGGTCAAAGCGCTTATCAATAAAAGTTTTAACCTTTTCCGGTGTATGCTTATGAAGAGCTTTACTGATATTCATAGCACCGTGTACAATGGAACGAGACAAGGCTGATGATGCGAATCGTTCCACACCATCGCCCTTACGAGCTAAGTTTACTTCTGTTTCTGTAACGGTACGCGATTTTTTGGAGAACCAAAGCGCCAACACCATTACCACACCTGCACCAAGCAACCAATACCAGCCTGCTACAACCGGTTCATGCAACTGCCCCATATACAATGCATCTAAACTACCGCCTGCAGCTACATAATCTTTTGCAATCAGGAACGAATCTTTTCCTGCCATAAACACCCCGATAAAGTTTACCAAGTCGTTTCCGGCAAATGACATAGCCAATGCTGCTGTTCCGGCAAGTACAATAATTTTCAAGATATTAATTCTAAATACAAACTGGAAAATTGCCATCAATACTGTCCATCCTACGAAAGCATAGAGTATAGCCCGTCCCATATTATGCTCCAGATAGTGTAAAAAATCATCCGAAACCAACACGCTGCCTTTCAGTCCTTTGAAAATAGCAAAGTAGGTAATAGCGGTAAGTGCTATACCTGACCATAAAGCGCCTAAGTATTTAAAGTTTTTATGATAATCAAAAGTAAAAATCAATCGAGAAATATACATCACCACCGAACCGACCACAAAGGCAATAGCAATGGAAACAAATATACCACTAATAATAGCCAACGCTTTTCCACTATTTATATACTCAACAAGACTACCACCATTGCTCTCCCAGATTGAGAAAAGCGATACGGCTACCGCTACTCCCAGTAATTCAAAAACCAACGAAACTGTCGTAGATGTAGGAAGTCCAAAGGTATTAAACACATCCAGTAAAATCACGTCCGTCATCATCACCGTCAACATTAATATCATAACGGCATGAAAAGTCAGCTTTTCCGGATGAAACACTCCACTACGAGCAATCTCCATCATCCCGCTGGAAAAGAGGGAACCAATAAGAACACCCGCAGAAGCTACTGTAAGAATAACCCACAATGGCGCCGCTTTGGAACCGATACTCGAATTCAAAAAATTAACAGCATCATTAGCAACACCTACTGATAAGTCCATTATTGCCAGAACCAGTAATATGACAACAATTACTAAATAAAAATCCATAACGGAAAATAGTTTATTAGTTTATTAATGTTAGTGTGTGATTACTTTCAGAAGATTGATTTAGAAATATTTAGAGGTTATACAGTTTCATTCGCAACAGATATTATGTTTTCTCAAAACTGTTAATACATCATGCAAAGCTATCAAGCCTATATTACAAAACTATTACAAAATTGTTACAAAAGCAATATTTCGCTTAGCGTGTCTATCCTGTATATCTACGGCTTATGTTTTTATAAAAAAAACAAATTTAAGACACATTATCTTAAATTTGTTTCTTTCTAAAATCACTTATTCTTGTTAGCATAAAAATCGAGCAATTGATTAGCTGCTACAAATGAGCTAATTTCATTCGCTTGGACTTTTTGCTCCATATCCTGAATCATTTGCTGAATGACTTCATTGTTGTAAAAGTTTGATTTCAGTTTTTCATTGATTGATTCATACATCCAGTATTTCGACTGCTGAGTTCGATGTTTTTCAAAAAAACCATTCTCTTTTACAAACTCAATATACTGCACCACCATTTGCCAGACGTCATCAATTCCATTTTTCTCAATAGCCGAGCAGGTTACTACATCCGGCTTCCAACCTGAATCCGGCAATGGAAATAGATGAAGTGCATTTTTAAATTGCCTGCGAGCCAATTGGGATTTCTCCACGTTATTGCCATCGCATTTATTAATAGCTATACCGTCAGCCATTTCCATAATACCTCGCTTGATGCCTTGCAACTCATCGCCTGTTCCGGCTAGCTGTATCAGCAAGAAAAAATCAACCATAGAGTGCACCGCTATTTCACTCTGCCCTACTCCCACGGTTTCTACAAAGATATTATCAAATCCGGCAGCTTCGCACAACACAATACTTTCACGTGTTTTACGTGCTACACCACCCAACGAACCCGCTGATGGAGAAGGACGAATAAAGGCGTTTTCTGCTACGGAAAGTTCTTCCATCCGTGTTTTATCGCCCAGAATACTTCCTTTTGTTCGCTCACTACTCGGATCAATAGCAAGTACAGCCAATTTCTTTCCTTGGTTGATAAGGTGCATTCCCAACGCTTCGATAAAAGTACTTTTTCCTGCTCCGGGTACACCCGTAATGCCAAGACGGATAGAGTTTCCGGCATAAGGCAGACATTTCTCAATGACTTCCTGAGCAATATCTTGGTCTTTAGATAGGGAACTTTCTACCAGCGTTACAGCTTGACTTAAAATAGATATATCGCCATCCAAAATTCCTTGCACATACTCCTCCACTGAAAGCCGTTTGCGCTTTCTCTTAAATCGAGTGTAAGGGTTAATGCTAGGCACATCGGCTACGCCTTCATTTACTGTTAAAGCTTTAAAATGAGGGTCGTTTTCCGGATGGTCGTGTTTATACTTCATTCTTTTACCTAAATCACTTTGTAGATTATAGTAAATGTAACGTATGTGTTAATCGGGTCGTTCGTTTGAACGGTAAATGCTTTTTTGTATTCTCCTTTTGGTAAATATCTGGAATCAATGTCTATTCTGAAGTTCTCCGTGCGACCACCTCTAATCGACATTCTCATTGGATGGATAGTAATATCACTATTATTATTTACTACGCGACGCAATTCTAATGGGTTTATTCCCACGTTTTTAATCGCTACTCTTCCACGCACTTTGTTGCCTTGTTTGACATTTCCCATATACAAATTATAGGATTTCACTTCAATAATCGGGGCATTGCGCTTTTGCGCAGCAGTCATTTTACTGAAATCTTCGATTATATTTGCCTGTACATTTACTTTATAGGCATCAGAAGCATTGCGTTTCCCATTTAGCACAACCGTAAAGTTGTCATTTATCGCTCCCCATTCAGTCGCTTTTGCGGCATCAATAGTTACGGTTATAATTCCACTTTCATTGGCTTTAAGGCTTGCAGGCGTAGCACTTACACTTACATATCCGGGCACATCGGCAAAACTTAAATTCAGATTTGCACTTGAACCGTTAAAGACATTGATGGTGCGAACTTGGGTTTCATTTTTTGAAACATTTCCAAACTGTGCCACTTTGATATTGGCTCTCAGCTGTCCCATTTCAATAGGGTAATTTGCCGCTTGATTTTGACGTGCATTGTTGTTTTGTTGCTCTGCATTTCTTTCAATAGTACAAGTAAAGCTGAGGCGCTCCATTTCGTTACTCGCATTGGAATAGACATAAATATCTTTTGTCTGAACACCGGAGCGACCTCTTGGATTAAACATAGCTTTTACACTTCCTTTTTTGCCCGGCTCTACGGGTGTTTGTGTCCATTCGGGTGTAGTACATCCGCAAGAAGCGTTTACTCGCTGAATCAGCAAAGGTGCATCACCTGTATTAGTAAATTCAAAAACGTAAGAAACATTACCGCCATTTTCTTGAATTGTTCCAAAATCGTGTGTTTTCTTATCAAAAGTAATTACGGCTTTTTGAGCCGAAAGCTGTGTGGCTGTAAATCCTAGAACAACAGCTACAAGCAAAATAAATTTACGTATCATAATTAATTGAGAATATTTATTCTTTATAAAAATTTTAAATGTGATTGAACATGCAAAAATACAAAAAAATGTGATTGAACTACAAATTTATCTTTTATATCTATTTAAATATACTTAATTCACCCGGAAAATAATATCTTTGTAAAAATATTACACTGAGCCAACTGTGTGAAAATCAACATACGACGTTAAAAACTCACTATATGTTATCGAAAATAAAATCACTTTCCGAATCCGTTTTCCCGTATGCTGTGGATTGCTACAGATATTTACACGCCAATCCGGAACTTTCGTTTCAGGAATTTGAAACTTCGCTTTTTGTTCAAAATCAATTAACCGAAATAGGAATTCCTTTTCGAGCCGAAATTGGCGGAACGGGTATTCTGGGAAAAATTCAAGGAAAAAATCCTGCGAAACGGGTCATTGCACTTCGTGCTGATATGGATGCGTTGCCTATTCAAGAACAGGTAGAGCTACCTTGGAAATCGAAAAATGCAAACGTAATGCATGCTTGCGGACACGATGCTCACACAGCCTGCTTGCTGGCTGCGGCAAAAATTCTTAACTCACTTCGCAACGAATTTGAAGGAACTATTTTACTTGTCTTTCAGCCGGGGGAAGAGAGGTCGCCGGGCGGCGCCAACTTAATGCTAAAAGATGGTGTTTTTGATGAGTTAGAACCTGAAATTATCATCGGTCAACATGTTTCTGAAGACTATCCGACAGGCTCGATGGCATTTAGAAGCGGTTCTATCATGGCATCTGCCGATGAAATTCACGTTTCCATCCGCGGACGCGGCGGACACGGTGCAAAACCACATCTGATTAATGACACCGTACTTGCCGCAGCACAAACGCTTGTTTCACTTCAGCAAGTAAAAAGCCGACTTTGCCCGCCACTTACGCCAATGGTACTAAGTTTCGGGAAACTAATTGCAGACGGTACAACCAACGTTATTCCTAACGAAGTACAAATGAGCGGAACCTTCCGCACTTACGACGAAATATGGCGTAAACAAGCGAAAGCGCACATCCGACGAATAATCACAGAAACTTGTGCTGCCTACGGTTGCAATGCCGAAATAGATATGCCGGAAGGCTATCCTTTTCTGAAAAATGATGAGGAAATAACCCGACAAGCCAAAAAATTTGCGACCGAATTGGTTGGTGCTGAAAATGTTCTCGAATTTGACCAGCGACTCACTTCGGAGGATTTTGCCTTTTTCTCACAACGCTATCCGGCTTGTTTTTATCGTTTTGGAATAAAAGGCGAAAGCAATGCCGATATGGGACGCTCGCATACACCAACTTTCCGAATAGACGAAGAAGCACTACTTACCGGAACTAGCGAACTGGCGTGGCTCGTTTGGAAGTTTTTGCAATAAATTGTTGGAAAGAAATAAACCCGGCGACTGGCTTAAGCCAATCGCTGGGTATTAACAAAGTCGGTCGCTGGGTATTAACTACAAACCGTAAACAGCCTGATAAATCGTTGATTTAATTTTCTCAAAATTATCACTTGCAAACTCCGGTTTATCGCTCATTATTTCAAGCGGAACAAAAGCATCGCCCTGACGGTAAGGTGGCTGCAAATATTTATGCGGAATGGTTTCAAAACCAAGGCGTCTGTAAAACTCAATTCTTCTGCTACCATATTCCGTGGTTTCGGCAGGTTCTACTTCGATTACAAGCGGTTTTTCCGAGAAATTGCGAATAAGTCCAATCACCTTTTCACCCAACTTATGTCCGCGAAGCGGTGGTTCGATGGCAATATGCTCCAAAAACAAGAATTCTTCAAACTCCCAATAATGAAAAAAACCGATTAAAGCATTGTTCATTAACACTACATTGCAGTGAAACAACGAATTGTTATTCAGTAAGTTTTCAAAATCCTCTTTCGTATGCCTCTGGTTTTCAGGGAATGCCTCTAAATAAAGCGAAATCAGTTCTTCCGCATATTTATCCTCACTCGAATATAACCGAACAAATTCCATAGTTATAGTTTATATAAAACACGTACTCTACAAGTTTGCCACTCTTCACTCTCTCATCTCTACTCTGTAAACTGCTTGCTGCTTGCTTCTTTCCTCTGAACTAATGACATCCACAGCTTCCGCAATCATTCTCATCTTCACCATGACAGCCACAACCACTACAGCCACCAAAGATTGCATTTAGTTCTTCTTCAGTAGCTTCACTCACTCTAAGTACTTTTCCTTTGAAGTGTAGCGTTTCCCCAGCTAATGGATGGTTCAAATCTACTGTTACATGTGTATCCGTTATTGAAACCACTTGTGCTTGCAAACGATTCCCTTCGGTATCCATCAATGGCACCACATTTCCCTCAAATACAATCTCTTCGTCCAGTTTGCCGTCAATTTCAAAGACTGCACGCTCTAACTCAATAACAGCCTCATCATCATACTCTCCGTATGCTTCATCCTGCGTAAGAGTAAAATCAAAACTTTTGCCTTCATCAAGACCTTTTAAGTTCTGCTCAAACTTAGGCAACATCATGCCTACACCAAAAATAAAACTAAGCGGTGTTTCTGCTGTAGCTCTTTCCATTAGTTCCAATTCGCCATTTTCGCCATCTACAAATAATTCGTATTCTACGGCAACTGATAGATTATTAGCAATTTTCATTTTGTTTTTCTTTTAATTTATAAATTGATTTTTAAGCCCCTATAATCCCCGCAAGGGGAATTTAGGTGACTGCTGATAAAGTTGTTTTTTCTTTAATCTAATTATCTAAAATTCGATTTCATCTCGCATCTTTCATCTTTCAAATTCCATCTACCATCTACTGTCTTCCATCTACCATTAATACCAAGTTACTCTGTTTTGGAATCCACTTCTGCCACCTTGTTTTTCGTACTTCAAGTCTTGTAGCATACTGGAATTTACACCTATACGGAAATTATATGTTTTAAAAGGTCCAAATGGAACAAAATTCCCTGTTAATGTCCAACAGTGCAAGTTTCGTGTAACATTGAAACTGGTATAAGCAAACTTTTTGGCTTCAAAATCATAGTTGGTCGTTCCGCTGATTTGCCAGCCGGGTGTTAGCTGGATATTTCCACTTACACTTAAGCCGTGAGTAAACTTTCGGTTATACTCCATTTTCTCATAGTTGAAAATAGGTCCATCGCCAAAACGCACCGAGTAGTTAAACGTCAAACTCCAAGGCATTGAAAATTCTTCGTAACCATCCTCATCCAGCGCACCCCTTTCAAGATTGGTATTCGTACCTTTATTTGCAACGTTCAAGCTGTGTTCTTGATTTGGATTATTTGGATCCTCATCATATGCACCACCGCCATCTTGCGAATTTTCGTCATCGTTTCCTTTAGATTTCTTATCTTTTCGCTTAAATGTTTCATTGGAAAAAGTATAGCCGTAAGATAAGCTTGTCCCTAAAAATCTTGGAAATTTACCGTGATTCCAACGCAGTTTATTAATTCTTCTCACCGATTTTCCATCCGGTCCCACGCCATACATATATGGGTCAAAAGCACCACTTAGGTTTAGTGTATAAGCTTTTCCCAACTTAACACGAAGATTGCCGCTGATATTAGACCACTTCATGGAATCCGCAGCGAAATTATATCCGCTACTTAATGCAAATTGATCTATCAAACTGATAATTTTTGTCGGCTTAAGCCCGGTGGAGTCAGCATCATTCCTTACTTTCATCTCTAAATTATTAGCTAAAGAGAAAAACACATTGCCATTTTTCCCTCTACCCGGTCCGCCATACATTGACCTATCGAACCTTGAATAGTGTACCTCTTCGTAAAGCATACGTGTCGGGTCTTTGGGGTCTGCAAATTCTCGCATATAGCTATCCCAGAAGCCCCACTTCGGGTCACCAAAATCAGGCGTATAACCCAATCCCACACTTGGATCAAGCTTATGACGGATAGCTAAAATTTTATCCCCAAAAATCTTCCTGCTTGGCGTATAAATTCCATACAACGTTGTATTGGCAGATACGCTCATATTAAAGTCATAAGCACGCTTAAAGCCTTTTAGCTTCGTATCTACCGGACGCCCCGTTTCACTGTCCCACTCACGGTCAATTTCACTTAAATACCATCGCTCACGGTAATTGAACGAAGGCGATATAGTAATGTAATTCAACACATTAAACGATGCCGAAATAGGAATATTATGCTGCATTCCGTTTCGCCAATCATCTGCAAAAGAGGATTTTAAGAGCATATTTTCTTTTGTAGTAATGCTATTCGACATACTTCCGGAATAGGACATACTAATTTTTTCGTACCAACGCTCTTTCCCTACTCTATTCTTACGCTTAAACGGGTAAATCCGACTCATAGCAATGGAAACATTAGGAAGCGTCAAGCTAATGGTAGAGTCTCGAGTGCGCTGGTCAACACCCATATTCGCCGTTATCGAAAAAGGAAGATTCGGAAAACGCTGCGAAAACGAAATACTGGAACTCTTTGTATTCTCAGCATTCACAGGGGTATAGTAGCTATTTATGTTGCTTCGATTGTATCCACTGGTAGAGAAATTCACACTGGCAGAAAACGTTCTGAATGGGTTTACTTTCGGGTTTTGCGTGTGAGACCAACGAATGCTTAAGTTTTTGGATTTGGCATAGTCCGGCAAATCTTTCTCACCCGTTACATCTTCACGATAGCTAATGCTTACGCCACCGTTATACTTGTATCTCTTCAAATAATTGGATGCCAAGTTCAAAGCCCAAGTTCCTTTCATATACACATCCCCTTTCAAACTCAAATCCACGTAATCGCTTATGGCAAAGTAATATCCGCCATTAGTCAAACCAAAACCTCGTGTAAACTCAGTATCAAAGGAAGGCATTTCCAGTCCGGATGAGTAGCTTGTATTAAAAGGAAAAAATCCGAACGGCAATGCCACAGGAACAGGAATATCTAGTAACACCAAATGCGCCGGACCGGTAACCACATATTCACCGGGTTTTACTTTCGCTTTGGAAAGTCCGAGGTAAAAGTGCGGATGGTCATGATTGTCGCACGTAGTATATTTGCCGTGAGCCATATTCAGCGTGGCATTATCAATCACTTTAGTTTGCTCACTAATGATGAAACCATCCCCTTGCTGAGTAACTGCTTGACGCACAAATCCTTTTTTAGTATTGAAATTATAGGTCATTTCATGGGAGGTATATTCGGCATCACTATCTTTGAAAATAGGTTTTCCTACCAATGTGCCTGTACTATCACGGGTAGCATAAGCATGAATCGTCGTGCTATCCATACGCACGCGCACCAAGCTCGCTTCCGTAAGGTTCATCTCTTTGTATTGCACCTTGGTATTTCCGTACATATAACCGATTCCACTCCCGAAAAAAACAATAGAATCGGCAGCAGAGTAATTTATCTCGGCATCAAACTGTTCTTTCGTTGTTTTTGCCGTATCTTTCGGTGCTGCTACTTTTTGGCTATCGGCAGGCAACGACTGAACCACAGGAACAGGCGTAGCAATGCTATCTTGCGCAAGCATTGGTGTGGCAAACACCCACGAAGCTACAAAACAGAAAACAACGCATACCCTTATATATAGGAAATTATGTCTGTGCATTCAACAATAAAAATCACACGAAACCGACACAATCAAAATAATCATTAAACACACAAATTAATGATTATTTTAATCGTCAAAGGTTCCATCTGACAAATAGAACAATAAATAAACAGATGAAAATAGTGTGCAAATTTAAGCAAAAAATTACTCTGTATAGTAGTTTACCGCTTTTTTTATAAATAATTTTGTATTTTAGAATTTATTAAAAGGTATCAATGAGAGATTTTGTGTACTTTTGCACTAAATTTGATATAAAGTTCTAAAACACAAAGATTTTATCTTGTTCGCTATCTTTAACGGATAAAACCAAAAACACGGAAATTTGGCTTTTTTATGCTAATTACTATTTTCGGTGAAGGCTTGTATCCATTTTTGCAAACGGACAAACTAACACTTTATTTGGAGTACTAAACGATTATGAAAACTTTTTACAAAATATTTACTATTCTAGTTCTTTTTTTTGTCGGCTCTTTCGTGGCTGTTCATGCACAGAAAAAATTTACCGTAGTACTTGATGCCGGACACGGCGGACATGACTCAGGCGCAGTGGGTAGATTTTCTCGAGAAAAAAACATCAACTTAGCCGTAGTTCTCAGGCTTGGTGAACTGATTAGTCAAAATCATCCCGATGTGAAGGTGATTTACACACGCAAAACCGATGTTTTTCTCACGCTAGACCGACGTAGCCAGATAGCTAATAAAAACAACGCCGATTTATTTATCAGTATCCACACTAATGCCACTAAAAGTAGGTCTGTATATGGCACCGAAACCTTTGTAATGGGTAACCACAAGACCGAATCCAACTTGGAAGTGGCTATGATGGAGAACTCTGTAATTACTTTGGAAGATGACTACAAAACCACCTATCAAGGTTTTGACCCAAAATCAATCGACTCGTATATCATGTTTGAGTTTATGCAAGACCGATATTTGGATAAAAGTTTACAAATGGCCGACCTTATCGAAACTCAATTCAAAAGCATTAAAAGATACAGCCGAGGCGTAAAACAAGCCGGATTTATGGTTTTGCACAGAACTGCGGCACCAAGCGTATTAGTAGAGCTTGGCTTTATATCCAATGCCGACGAAGAACGCTATTTGAACTCTACGGAAGGTAAAGAGCAACTCACTCAATCTATCTACAAGGCATTTGCCAATTACAAGCGTAAACATGATAGCCGAACCGAAGCAAACAATGAAGTGCCCGTAATTGAACCTGAATACAAAGCCGAGGACACTTCTTTCCAAGTGGATAGCGACAAAGTAATTTTCAAAATTCAACTTTTTGCACTTGAGCGGAGAATTTCCCCTGACCACAAAGAGTTTAAGGGACTTAAAAACATCGATTACTATCGCGAAGGCGGTCTTTACAAATACACCTACGGCGAAGAAGATAGTTTTGAAAAAATAGAAAATTTAAGAAAAAGCATTGCCTCTGGCTTTCCGGGTGCGTATATTATTGCATTCAAAGGAGAGAAAAAAATCACTATTGGAGAAGCGTTAAAAAAATAGTATATTATGAAGCTCAAATTTAACAGAGAAATTAAAACAGGTTTAATGGTGATTGCAGCCATTTTTATCTTTTATTTTGGAATAAACTTCCTGAAAGGCACCAATATCTTTGAGAAAACAAACAGCTACTACGGTCAGTATAAGCGAATTGACGGACTGGTCGAATCATCGCAAGTAGTGATAAAAGGTTACAAAGTAGGTCAAGTTTCAGCTATTGACTATGATTTTTCCCGAGAAAATTCTTTTAGAGTACGGATTTCTGTTGATAAATCCATCAAGCTACCCAAAGGTACTATTATGCTTCTTAGAGATGATGGATTGTTGGGTGGAAAAATTATAGAACTCGTAGTGCCTATCAACAGTTCGAACGACTATCTTGCCAAAAACGATGAAATTCCAAGCGAAATACAGAGCGATATGATTGCCATGCTTACCGAAGGAATCGTGCCTAAAATTGAACGAATGGTAGAGCAAACCGACTCGCTGATGGTTTCAATTCAAAAATTCGTGGAAAATCCACACATCAATAATAGTCTCTACGCTATCGAACAAACTACGAATGATCTCTCTGCTGCATCTGCACAACTTAAACTGATGATGAACAAACAATTGCCCGACATGATGGATGACATGGCGGTAATCGCATCGGATTTTAAGCTGACAAGCGAAAAAATTAAAGAAATTGATTTTGCTTCCGTGATAAAAAATGCTGACTATACGGTTAAAAACCTGCAAAGTTTTACCGAAAGACTTAACAGCGAAGATAATAGTCTTGGATTGCTGATGAATGATAAAAACTTGTATCTCAATCTAAACAACACAGCTGAAAGTGCAGATAAATTGCTAATTGACTTAAAAGAAAATCCTAAACGTTATGTACACTTTTCGCTTTTTGGAAACAAGAAAAAATAGCTCGTTTTTATTTAAAATCATTCTAAATAGCAAGGAGTTTGAAAAATATTTTTTAACCAAATTGAAACACCTGTTACACAAGTAGATTTGAGCGAAAAAGAGTTAATTTTTAATTAAAACACGAAAAACAATTACAATTTATTAACTTGCTAATTATCAAGCATATCAGCAGACAAAAATACGATTTCATGCTGACTATCAACAACTTAATCGTTCACATTGATATTCAAAGACTTAATAAACTTAAAAAAAAACAAAAAAAAAAAGATTTTTTTATTTGAAAAAACTTAGCGAATTTTGTATGGCAGAAAAAGCCTGTTTTTCTTTTTTTTCTTAAATAAGAATACAATACTTTTCACAAAATATTTCACTCGGCTTCGGTCGAGTTTTTTATCCAAAAACATTAAAACAACCTTAGAGAAATTACAAAAGATGAGTCCTTGTGCGCAGTTGTGGAGTGAATGTCTAACTATAATCAAAGACAATATTAATGAAACGTCGTTTAACACGTGGTTTGCCCCTATTGTACCAGTTCAGTTCGAAAATAACACTTTCGTTCTTCAGGTGCCAAGTCAGTTTTTCGTGGAGCATATAGAGGATAAGTATATTGACTTGCTTGGAATGACTTTGATGCGTGTAGCGGGACCGGAAACAAGATTAGAATATCGCGTACTAATTGACAAACAAGCTGACACAGGTAGCATTCAAGTGCCAAGCACTGTAGCTCAAAAACCGAAACATCAGCCTCTGAATAATACTACTATTTCTAAACAGCAAGTAATTGTATCACCGTATCAACGGATGCAGCTACCGGATATTGATCCGCAGCTAAATCCATCGTTTAATTTTAATAATCTAATAGAAGGAAAAAGCAACAAGTTGGCACGAACTGCCGGAGTAAGCATTGCTAACGAGCCGGGAAAAACGATTTTTAATCCGCTATTTGTATATGGAAAATCCGGCGTAGGAAAAACTCACCTTTGTAACGCTATTGGCATAATGACAAAGCAACTTTACCCTGATAAACGTGTGCTGTACGTTTCTGCCAATACATTCCAAATTCAATACACGGATGCTGTTAGAAATAATACACAAAACGATTTCTTGAACTTTTATCAGACAATTGATGTGCTTTTGATTGATGATATTCAAGAATTTTCAGGAAAAACCGGAACACAAAACACATTTTTCCATATTTTCAACCATTTACACCAAACCGGAAAACAGCTTGTATTGACATCCGACCGCTCACCGTTGGAAATGGTAGGAATGGAGCAGCGACTGCTTACCCGTTTCAAATGGGGACTTTCGGCAGAAATTGAAAAACCGGATTTTGAACTGAGAAAAGCCATTCTTGAAGATAAAATTTATCGTGACGGGCTAGATATTCCGGAAAATGTGGTAAATTTTATTGCTGAAAATGTGGTGGATAACGTTCGAGACTTGGAAGGTTCGCTTATCTCATTGTTGGCGCATTCTACTCTTACCAATATGCCGATTGATATCAGCTTAGCAGAAAAAGTGATTAGCCGCATTGTGAACATTGCACCAAAAGTAATGACCGTAGAACATATTCGTGATACGGTATGCGACTATTTTAACCTGTCTGTAGATGCTATTTCTACAAGATCAAGAAAAATGGAAGTGGTACAAGCTCGTCAGGTTGCTATGTATTTCTCTAAAATGCTGACAAAAAGCTCATTAGCCACTATCGGAATGCATATTGGCAGACGCGACCACGCCACCGTGCTTCATGCCTGCAAAAAGGTAGAAGACCTGATGGATACAGACAAGCACTTCAGAAAAGAAGTGGAAGAAATAAAAGAAAGACTAAAAATGTAAACAGGATTTTTTTACAAATTCAAACATTAATAGAGACGTAACCACAACGTCTCTATTTTTTTTGATGTTATTTATACAAATCCTTTCCTGCTTTGAAAAAAAATTGTAATTTTACATCGTAAACATAAAAAGACAAATAACATGATATTTAAGTTCACAATAGTTTCCGATGAGGTAGAAGATTTTGTAAGGGTTATCGAGATAGACTCTGAGGCAACTTTCCTTGATTTGCATAATGCGATATTGGATTCTGTAAAATATGAGAAAAATCAGATGACTTCTTTCTTCACTTGTACAGATGATTGGGAAAAAGAACAAGAAGTTACGCTGGTGGAAATGGAATCAAGCTCGGAATATGACAACTTAGTAATGGAAGACACCAAACTTGAGGAACTGCTCGAAGATGAAAAGCAAAAATTGATTTATATCTTTGATATGTTTTCTGAGCGTGCCTTCTTTATGGAACTTACGGAAATGATACCGGGCAAAGACCTAAAAAAAGCGGTAGTAACAGAAGCTACCGGACGACCACCCGTACAAATAGAGGATAATTTTGACTTTGTAGCTACTCCGCCAAAAGCTACACAAATACCATCTGAGGATGATTTCTTTACAGAAGAAGATGGATACGATTTAGAAGAATTAGACGAAGAAGGATTTGGTGACTTAAGCTTTGATGAAGGAAATCTGTTCTAAACTCTGAAATTTAAGTCTCAAAAACACATAGTGGAACAGAAAATATTTCTTGAGAGAAGTGTTTTCTGTTTTTTCTTAATACAAAATTATAAGTATCAGACACTTTAATTACCACGCCATTTATGGCGTGGAAGATTAAATAAGCATCATATGGGCTTTAGCCCAAACTTATGTAAATTTTGGCTAAAGCCTTATGCCTTTAAATCATTAACACACACGGCTTAAAAGCCGTGGCAACTGATTTTAGGTAAAGATTACAAAATTCTACTTTTAATCATATAATTGAAAACTCTTATCGTCATACTTGGACCCACAGGCGTTGGGAAAACAAATATCAGCCTGCGTTTGGCTGAAAAGTTCGCTTGTCCGATAGTTTCATCAGATTCACGACAGTTTTACCGTGAACTGAAAATCGGAACTGCGGCACCAAGTGAAGAGGATTTAAAGCGAGTAAAGCATTATTTTATCGGCACGCACTCTATTTTTGATAAATACGATGCCGGACAATACGAAGAAGATGCCATAAAACTGCTGGATAAACTGTTTCAAAAACACGATGTGGTACTGCTTGTGGGTGGTTCGATGATGTATATTGATGCAATTTGTGAAGGTTTTGATGATATTCCTGACGTAAGTGCTGAAACAAGAGCTTTTTGGCAAAAAGAGTATGCTGAGAAAGGCTTGGAATTTATACAAAACGAACTAAAACGGCTCGACGAAAAACACTATCATCAAGTGGATTTAATGAACTATAAGCGAGTAATCAGAGCGCTTGAAATCTGTACCACCACGGGAAGACCTTACTCCGAACTTCGCACGGGGAAAAAGAAAAAACGCGACTTCAATATTTTGAAAATTGGTCTGAACCGTCCACGACCGGAACTTTACGAGCGTATAAATCTACGTGTAGAGCAAATGGTAAAAGAAGGCTTGATAGAAGAAGCACGCCAATTTTATCCCCACAAAGAACTTAACACGCTGAATACCGTAGGCTACAAAGAGCTGTATGCACATTGGGACGGGGAATTTGATTTGGATTTTGCCATTAATTTGATTAAACAAGACAGTCGCAGGTATGCTAAAAGACAGTTGACTTGGTTTAATCGGGATACGGATATAAACTGGTTCCATCCGGACAACGAAGAAGAAATTATTGATTTTATAGAAAGTCATCTTGACTTTTTATGATAACACAAGATACAGATTTAATTAAATGAATGTCGAATGCTTTACCTAACGCCAATATTAATTGCCACGCCATGAATGGCGTGGGTAATTAAATTGCATTGAATGGGCTTTAAATAAATTTTGGCTAAAGCCTTGTGTCATTTATTCATTAAATCCACGTCCCGATAGCTATCGTGGATAAAAGCCGTGGCAATTGATTTTAGGTAAAGAAAACGATAGTTATATTTAATTAACTACGAATAACACAAATTACACGAATTATATTCATAAAATTCGTAGTTTTATAAGCTACTAGAATAATTTTTATGTGTTTAGTTGATTTTTAAGTAGAAAAACAATAAAATCGAGACGAGTTCACCAATCAATATGAATATAAGCCAAAACATATCACTAAAACCTTACAACACTTTTGGGGTGGATATAAAAGCCAAATACTTTGCTGAATATAGTTCGGTGGAAGAACTTCGTGAACTGCTGCAAACCGGCGTAGCAAAAAGCAACCGAATATTGCATATCGGCGGTGGAAGTAACTTGCTGTTTTTGAAGGACTTTGACGGACTTATTCTGCATTCCGCTATTCGCTCAATTGAAATTGTGGATGAAAACGAAGAATCTATTTTGTTACGAGTGGGTTCGGGTGTTATCTGGGATGATTTTGTAGCTTACTGCGTAGAAAAGGAATACTACGGTGTAGAAAATCTGTCGCTTATTCCGGGCGAAGTGGGTGCATCGGCTGTTCAGAATATCGGTGCATACGGCATAGAAGTAAAAGATACGATTGAGCGTGTGGAATTTATTGAAACTGAGACGCTTGAAAGCAATTCTTTCTCCAACGAAGAGTGCCAATACAGCTACCGTAAAAGCATTTTTAAGGAAGAATTAAAAGGGAAAGTGATTATTACGCACGTTTCTTATCGCCTGAAAAAAACTCCTACCTTCTTTCTCGATTATTCACACCTGAAAGATGCCGTGCTGAAAAATGGGGAAATTAATTTAGAGAATGTCCGCAACACGGTTATTCAAATTCGTGAAAGCAAACTTCCCAATCCGGCTGAATTGGGCAATGCAGGTAGCTTTTTTATGAACCCGATAATTGACAAATCGAAGTATGAAGAGTTGCTTCTCTCCTACCCAAGCATGCCGCATTATCCGGTTTCGGATACAAAGGTCAAAGTTCCCGCAGGCTGGCTGATTGAGCAGTGCGACCTGAAAGGGAAACAGTTTGAGCGAGTAGCTATTTATCACAAACAGGCACTTGTAATCGTAAATACCGACAATGCCACAGGCGAAGATATTGCTACCGTAGCAGCTTTGGTGCAGATGACGGTGAAAAAGCGTTTCGGAATTGAGTTGGTGCCGGAAGTGAATTATATAGCCTGAGCTTTTTTATTGAACACAAATTGCGCAGATTACACAAATTGACACAAGATAGCAAAAAAAAAAGAGGCTGTATCAAAAGCATCAAAGAATGTTGATTAACTTACAATTTATAAGATATTTTAATATAATAGGTTTACATCTCAAAAACAGCACTCCGTAATCCCCCTCTCACTTGGAAGAGGGGTTAGGGGTGAGGTTTGACAAAACAAGAAAAAGAAAACCTACTTACAAATTGTAACTTATCGATGTGTTATTTTTACTTTTGATACAACCTCTTTTTTTGGTAAATTTAATTAATTTAGACTAATTTTCTTCAATAAACTTAACTATAAAACTGTTAAGTTGAGTTATTTCATTATCCGTTAATAATGCATATTCTTTGATAATTCCTATCTGCTTTTGCTGAATCCTTTTTTCAATTAATCGAAGTTTTGCCGCTCTTTTCGAATTTAACGGGTATTTGGATGTTTCAACAACCTGAATAAACAAAACTGATTTTTCAGGAATACTAATTTTCTTATCATTGTATTGGTATAAATTAGAAAATGCAGAAGTTAAAAATTTTCCGAAAATGTTATTAGGACTTGAGTTTGACTCATCTATTTCAATGATTATTTTTACTTTTTCATCATGAAGTATCAATGCATCAACATTGCATAGTTTACTTGAATTTGATTTTTCGTTGAAAAACAGTGAGATATTATGCACTTCAATATCTTCTAAATTTTCACAGCAGGCATTATCTAATAGCACTTTTGTTCTCTCAGAATTTAATAAACTAATCGAACTGCCGACTCTTTTATGTAGTGGGTGTGACATAATATATTGTTTTAATTGTACAAAAAGTAAAAGTTATTTTGCTAAATCGTCTTCTTTTTGAGAGTTTAACTCCTTGCTTTCGGACTGTTTAGATGTTGCTTTATTAGTAGCAAGAGATGCCACAGTAGCCGCAGCGGCTGAAGATGCAGATGTTGCAGCTGCCATTGATGCGGCTCTAATGGTTTTTAATTCCTTATTGGTGTTGTAGTTATCTACTGCACTACCAAGGGTAAATAGGTCTATCAGCGACCCAAGACCGAATACACCACCGGTCAAAATCCAAATAATTCCTTTACCTACTTTTCCAAGATAAAAATGATGGAATCCAAGCCAACCAAATATGCTGATTAACCACAATAAATAAGCTGTTCCTTTTGATTTCATAACATTATTTTTTGCCTATAAGATTGAAATTCAGCATTTAATATTTGTAAGAAGTCTGCCAATCTTTGTCTTTTGACAACAAACTCATTGAATTTTTAAAGCATAAAAAAAGCGTGGTCTAAACCCACGCTTCTCAGGTACCGCCAAGCACCCAACTCACATAAGTATAGCCCACGCATAAGCGTAGGCGTATAACTTATTATTATGTGAGTTTCTAAAAATTGGCGGTTTTGAGAAGCAAAATAATAAATCTAACGCTTTGATAAATATGTTATTTCAATTGACGTTTCAATTGAGAAATATCTTTTGTTTTGCAAATGTAAACAATATTTTAGAAAAACAATCACGAATGTTGGATAAAAAACTTTGCTGTTACAAAATCTGATTTAGCAAAGCACTTGTTTCTACCCCACATACGGATTTTGCGATAACCACGAGTTATAGTAACGAATATCGCCTGTAACTTCCTTGCCTAACCATTCGGGTGCTTTGTAGCTTTCGTTTTCTGCCTCCAATTCCAACTCAGCAATGACTAACCCGTCATTTAATCCGTGAAACTGGTCAATTTCGAAAACTTTTCCTTCATAGACAACTTCGTAGCGAGTTTTTTCAATGATAAATCGCTCACAAAGTTCCATAATCTGCTCGGCATCTTCAAGCGAAATTTCTCTTTCCCACTCGAATCGAGCAAAACCATTTTCGTTGGCTTTTCCTTTGATGGTCAAGTAACCTTTATCACCTTTCGTGCGTACACGGATGGTTTTATCGGCTGCTCTTAGCAGATAGCCTTGCTTGATTAGAAACTTTTTACTCGCCATTTTTTCAAGCTTTTCGGTCAGCGCATTGCCTGTTTCGGTAAAGTTTACCAAAAACTTACGTTCTATTTCAATGTTTTTATTTTCAGACATATCTTTTATTTTTTTACACAATAGCAAACATAGGAAAATTTTTTCATATTCTCTTGATTTCGGAAACATAGAAAAATATCTTCGATATTTTTAAAACTATGTTCTCGAAATAAATATTAACCGAGAATATGCTCAAAAAGAAACTACTGTTTACTATGTTTTAAAACTTAGTAATTATCCTCACTTTCTTCCCTTCTACAGATATTTTTGAAAGGACAGTATTTACAAGTAGATATTTCGGTGCATTGTGTAAAAGGAATTTCTTGATTAAATATTTCTTCCAATAAATTGGTTAAATTTTCTTCAAACTCATTCCGGTACTCATTAAAATCATCTACAAATTCATTCTTCGTTTTATCTTTGATAGAAGTTGCAAAATCAGGCTTGAAAAGGTCTGGAATTTTCATTATTTCCGGCACTATCGGTTTAATTCCATTTTCATTCTGATAAAACAGACAATAGAGAAAAGTCTGGAAAATGCCTTTGGGATGGTCTTTCAAGTTTCTTTCAAACAGTTCGTCAACAGATGTAAAATTCATTTTCTCTTTACTTCCGGTCTTGTAATCCAACACACGAACCACACCCTCTTTTTCATCCAAGCGATCAACAAATCCTTTGATATTGACACGTTTTGCACCTTTTGAAATCGGAAATTGCATTTTTGCATCCCATTCGCCTTGAATGTATTTAAATGGTGCTCGTTCCGCATCCAACTGGATGATTTTGACAATATACTTTTCAATCACACGAGCATCCAACAGGTTCTTTCCTTCCAACTCAATCATCTCATCCTCCGTAAGTTTCTGCTTGTTGTAGTTTTTTGCAAATTCCAAATTGATGGCTTTTTGGATAGCAGATTTATTTTTTGAAAGAACAGTCAGCGCCTCTTCGGTTACAAATTTTCCCTCGTAATGCTCGTACAATCGTGTAATCACACCGTGTAGAATAGTCCCGTACGTTCCCGCACCAATAGTTTCTTCCACTTCTTCCTGCTCGTAAATTTGCTCCACGTGCTTAAAATAAAATCGTAGCGGACACTGAATATAATCCAAAAGCGAACTTGCAGAAAGAGCTCGTGAGTTTTCGCCTTCAACTAAAAACGGCTCTAGTTTCTGCATAATTTCATCCGTTTTTTTCACTAAAAGTTCGTCAAACTGCTGCAAACTTACATCGTAAGTTACATTGATTTTATTGAAATTAACATTGTAATGATAGCTTAACTGATGCACGTAGCGACTGGGCTCACCTGTTTGCAAGCCATCTGTTCGGCTATCATAAATAAAGTAGATATTCTTGGTTCGCTGAATTAAGCGATAGAAGTTATAAGCCGAAACCGCATCGAAATATTCTTCGGTTGGCATTTCAAAGGCACGACGTAACAAATTAGGCACAAAGCTGTTGGATACGGATTTCTTCGGAAAAACACCCTCGTTGAACGAGCAAACAATCAGATTTTCAAAATCAAGACCACGCGTTTCGAGCATCCCCATTACCTGCAAACCATTGAGCGGCTCACCCTCGAACGGAATGGAAATCCCGCCAATTAATTGACGAATAAGCCGTACCAGCGTATCAAGCGACATTTCAAACTTGCCTTCCGACTTCATCACATCATTCATCCGATTAATTACGGTGTAATATTGATACAAAAAGTCGCATTCCAAATAGTGTTTTTCGTTCTCTTTGGATAAATTATTCCACAAAATGTTCAATTCCTGCAGCACTCGTAACAAATAATCAACAAAACTTTCCGGATTTTGATTGGAAGTAAAGATTAGTTCTAAAAGTTCATCGCCTTCAAAGATTTCGGACTTTACGTAAATTATATTTGATTGCAGGATTTCTTGCAAAATACTTGATGATTTTTCTTGGCAGAAAGTCCTTACATAAGGATGATTTAAGATATTGCTCACAATTAAATGGTAAAAATAGCCTTTGGAATTGACACGACGATGCAGTTCAAAAATGCTCTCCAACAAACTGGCAACAGGCGTAGATTTCAACGGGAAACCCATAGTTACGTTGATGCTTTCGATGTTTGCAGGAAAAGAATGTAACATGGGCTGCAACAAATTTTCATCGGGAAGGACTACGGCGGTTTTTATCCAATCATTTTTATCTGAATTTTTGGGATAAAGTTCGCTAAGCAGATTGTGAACTTTTTTTGCCTGACCTACTGATGATGCAATGGAAATTAGATTAAATGCTCTATCGCTCAAAGGTTTGAAACTTGGTTCAATCTTCAATTTAGACGGAAAGTTATTAATATTATCCTTGTAAAATCTCGATGCTTGATTTTCCTCGTCTCGCAATTCATCAGCTTCATAATCCCAATAAAAATCAGCTTTCCCTAATTTTTTCAACTCTTGAAAAAGCATTTCCTCACTTTTATTCAGCGCATTAAAACCGATAAAAACAAAATTTTTATTCGCGAAATATTCAGAAATTTCATTTTTTTGCAGAGCATCAATTACTTCCCGAGCAATCATTCCTTCGGTAGCTAAATTCTCTTTTAGCAACTCATCCCGAAACTGCTCGTAAATCGGAAATAAAATTTTCCAAAGTGCAATATACTCTTCTTTGGTTTTAAAATCATTAGTGGGTAGGAAGTGATTCCAAAATTTTTTGATAGCGTTTCGCTGATCTTCGGTAAGATATTCGTGCAGCAAATCAATTTCCTTCAAATCTTTTACATTTTTAAAAAGCTGCTTAGCATCCACCATTGATTTATCCACATCGTCGAAATCAGCTAAAAGCATCTCACCCCAAAACACAAAACTATCGAAATTTTCATCACTCTTGCTTATCTCTTTATAAATCCGATAGATACGAAAGAGTGCGGCTGTTCTATCTACCAATTGACGCGAAGATGCATGAACAAAACAGTCGTTAATCGTTACTATTTCAGGCGAGAAAAGCGGTTTGTCAATTTGCTCGGTCAGGTATTTTTGAAAGAAATATCCGGCTCTTCGGTTAGGGAAAACAAAGGTTAGCTTACGAATATCGGCTTTATATTCGTTATAAAAAACCCGGGCTATACGTTGTAAAAACATAAAACTATCGAATGAAACGTTGATTAAGTTATTTTTAATGATTATCGTATTCTTTACCGAAACACTTTTTTTTAACATTAAGGCATTAAGATATATTAAGGCTTTCATTAAGCAGGTCTTAATGTATCTAAACTTCTTAAACAATCTTAATGGTTTTCATTATTATTAAGAGATATTTAGTGTTAGGTAAAATATCCGACAGTGATTTTTCTATCTTGCTAAGAAAAACTGCGAATTAATTTGCTAAATTACATCTTTTTAGGCAAAGAAAAACGAAATCGGGTATTTTTTCTTATTTTTGCCGAATATTAGGTCGTTAGCTGATCTGTTTAAGAATTTAATTTTACTCAATATGTTTGGAACCATAGTAAATACGCTTGCAGTAATTGTAGGTGGCACATTGGGAATGTTTCTGAAAAACGAGATGCCGGAACGCGTCCGAACCATTTATTTTCAGGCTGTTGGTCTATTTACTTTCGCCATTGGTGTGAGCATGGTGTGGAATATGGAACATATTCTTATCGTGGTAACGAGTATGGCGCTTGGTGGAATACTCGGCGAATGGATGAACCTTGAAAAAGGCGCTGAGCAGCTGAGCGATTGGACCAAAAAGACACTTAGAATTGGCAGCGAACGATTCTCAGAAGGGCTTACCACCTCGTTTTTACTTTTCTGTATCGGTGCGATGACAATTCTCGGTGCAATTGAAGAAGGTGCTACGGGCAATCCGCGACTGTTACTTACCAAATCAATTTTGGACGGATTTTCATCCATTCTTTTAGCATCAGCATTTGGTGTAGGTGTCGTGTTTACCGCTATTCCGCTATTTTTATTTCAAGGTTCCATTACTTTTTTAGCCAAATACTTCGGCGAATTTCTATCCGCAGAAACTATTCAAGCACTCACTTCCGTAGGCGGAATTTTGTTAATCGGATTAGCTATTAATATTTTAGAAATAAAAAAATTACGCATTCTGAATATGGTTCCGGCGTTGTTGGTAGTAGTTTTGCTGATGTGGTTAACGGCAAAATTTAATATACGCTTAGTCTAGTTTTTAATATTAAAAAAATAACACAACAAGATGAAACATTTTCAAAAACTCTTACTTATCTTTTTTCTCATTTCTTTTTCCTTTTCGCTAAGTGCTCAATCAACATCACTTAAAGAAAATCTTACAAAGCACGTTTACACGCTGGCTGCCGACTCAATGCAAGGTCGAAAAGCGGGGACTGTTTTCGCAAGCAAAGCCGCCGATTATATTATCAATGAATGGACAAATGAAAGTACGCTCACTAACCCCGACACCATTTTTTCCTATACTTTTGGCGAAAACGGCAAATATCGTAATGTGATAAAGGTTTTGAAAGGCAACGATGAGAAATTGAGAGATGAGTATATCGTAATCGGTGCTCACTACGACCATTTGGGTGTAAAAAACAATCAGATTTACAACGGTGCCGATGACAATGCTTCGGGAACAGCGGCGTTGATTGAGATTGGTAAAGCATTGGCAAAAAGGAAATCGAGTTTGAAAAGATCGGTTATTTTGGTGGCTTTTGACGCAGAAGAAATCGGTTTGGTCGGTTCAACACATTTTATAAATAAAACAAGTGCTTCCGAAAAAGACATTAAACTGATGATAAGTGTTGATATGGTTGGCTGGTACAAAGCAAGCGGCGAAGTGAACTATGACGGAAGCGGAACAATTAAAAACGGGAAAGCTCTGCTGACAAATCCTGCTATTGTTCCCGACGGACTGAATGTAACCACTAAAAAGTTTGAAAATAGTCTATTTACCGCAACAGATACGCAACCTTTTGCCATAAAAGGAATTCCTACATTGGCAGTAACAACCGGAATGAAATCGCCTTATCACAAGCCGGAAGACGATGCCGAACTAATTGACTACGATGGATTAACGCTAATCACAGAACATCTTATTAATTTAGTGGAATATGTGGCAAATGATACGGAATACGAATCTTCGGGAAAAGTAGCTAAAAAACATAGTGGTAGTCAATTATTTAACATTGGATTAACAGCCAATATCGGTTCCAACTACCACCACTATACAGCCGGATCTGTTGATGGAAAAACGACCACATCCTACGGTGCAGGCTTGGTTACTCAGTTTAACTTTGGGATTTGGGGAATACGACCGGAAGTGCACTACGACCGCATTCAAGCCAAACATCCGGACGGAAAGATTGCCACAGATAACATAACTATTCCATTGAGTTTGGTACTGCAAACCAAAGAAAGTGGTGCCGGATTTGATTGGTTTGCAGGTGGATATTACACTTATCGCTTTGGCGGAAAACAGGGTGATACGGCGATTGATTTTCAAAATATATTCAATCAGACTGAATATGGATTAACCTTCGGTTTCGGATTTTGGGTAGGACCTGTCAAAATTGGTTACACAAATCGCAGAGCTTTAACAAACTTCACAAAAGAACCCAATGCAGATAATGCACATATAAGAAATCGAACTAATTATTTTACCGTTGGGATAGTCTTTTAGTTACGAATTACGCGAATTTTGGCGAATTTTTACAAAAATCAATACACTTCAAAAAACTTAATATAAAATCAATAGAAATGAAAAAGCTACTATTTACTATATCACTTATTATCATCACATTAAGCTCTTGTGAGCGAGTGAATATGGCAGATTTTATTATTACAAACAATAGTGATTTTCAAGTCGACTCTCTAAAAATTGAACCGAACGCAAACAGTGAGAATAAATACATTTCTCTAAAGCCGAGCGAACAAGTAAACTAACGTGAGTTCGATATAAGAATTCAATAACAATTTAGCATAAGTTGTTGATTTTTAATAAAGTAATAAGGTTTTGTTTTGTGTTTAATTGTGTTTCTACTAAGGTTACTTTTATAAATAAGGTTTTGTATTCTTTAAAACCTTATTTTCTCAAATAATAACCTTAGTAGAAGTAAGATAACCCAACAAACCCAACCTTATTGACCTTATTTTCAGATATATAATGTTTTGGTTATATCGAACTCACGTTAAACTACAAAACCAATATGAAAGGTGCGGGCGAAGGTGAGTATAAACTTTCATTCATTATTAATGACGAAAAAAAGCTTTATAGTTTTGGATATTTCACCAATAGCATTCAGCTAGATGATGTTATAATAATTAATATTAAGAACGACACTATTGATGTAAAATATTAAAACAACTTCAACGCCTCACCCACTACAAAATTACTTCCACCGATAAAAATAAAATCCTCTTTCTCTGCACTTGCCAAAGCCGATTTTACCGCTTCCGCAACCGACGAAAACGCATCGCCTTTCAATTCAGCTTTTTCGGCTTGGGTTTTCAGTTGCTCCGGCGGAAGTGAGCGTGGCGAGTTGGCAGCGGTAAAGTAGTATTTTGCATTTTGGGGTAGCATAGACAGAACGCTTGTAATATCTTTGTCGTTTACCATTCCAAAAACAAAGTGCAAAGTCTTGAAATTCTGTCTTTTAAGTTGGTTGACAACAAACTCAACACCCGCTTGATTGTGTCCCGTGTCCATGACAACAGTTGGATTTTTTTGCAAAATTTGCCATCTTCCCTGCAATCCGGTCAGCTCTACTACCCTACTCAAACCAGCTCGAACAGCTTCATCCGGAATATTAAAACCGATTTTTCTTAATTGTGTAATCGTTTCTAAAACAGTTGCTACGTTTTTTAACTGATACTCACCCATTAAACCAACTTCAAGTGTACCGAAATTGCTTGATTTCACTTGAGTTTTACCGTTTACTTCACTTATATAATCAATTTTTTGAGTGTTTTGAGCAAAAAAGATAGGTGCATTCTCTTTTTTCGCTTTTTCTAAAAAGACCGATTTTGTCAACTCTACAGCTTCACCGATAACCACAGGCGTATTTGCTTTAATAATTCCGGCTTTTTCTGCGGCAATTTTATCCAGCGTATCACCCAAAAACTGCGTATGGTCGGGACTGATATTTGTAATAACGGACAGTTCCGGCTCGATGATGTTTGTACTGTCCAATCGACCGCCCAAACCGACTTCTATAATTGCCACATCCACTTTTTCTTCAGCAAAGTAATCAAATGCCAACGCCATCGTAGCTTCGAAAAACGAAGGTTCGATGGTGCTAAAATAGTCTTTGTTATTTTCTACAAAATCAACTACAAACTGCTTTTTAACCATCTTGCCGTTTACCCGAATTCGCTCGCCAAAATCAACCAAATGTGGCGAAGTGTAAAGTCCGACTTTATAACCTGCCAATTGCAACACAGCCGACAAAAAGTGCGACACAGAGCCTTTTCCATTAGTTCCGCCAACGTGAATGGTTTTGTATTTCGTCTGCGGATTACCCAATTTCGCCATCATCCGGAATGACTTATCCAAACCGGGTTTGTAGGCATCCGCACCTATTTGATGAAAAACCGGCAAACGGTCGTAGAGATATTGTATGGTTTCTTGGTAGGTCATTGTTTGTAGTGAGTTTTAATTATTAAAACATCCGCCAGAGTCGGACATGTTCCGCCAAATGTCGGACACAGTAGAAAACAATAGATTAATTTTGAATATATATTCTTTTCATATAGGTTTCGAAAACATAGTTTAAAAATGTCTTTGACATTTTTCTCTATGTTTCCGAAATCAAGAGAAAATGTTTAACCCTTCCAATGTTCACTATTGTTTTAAATAAATCTTTTTAATACTTCTCAAACGAAATCACCTCTGAACTTGCTTTTCGTTTTTTGGGACGGGTTGGCTGTGCGGAATAACCCAATGTAATCACCAAAAGCACCCGTTTCTTTTTCGGGATTTCAAGAATTTCTCTCACTTTGTCTTCGTTAAACCACCCAATAATACAAGTTCCCAAACCCTCATCTGCCGCTGCCAACGTGATATGTGCCGCCAAAACACCTAAATCAACATGCGGAAAATGCTTATCTTTTGCCCAACCGCCAAATCCGGATGTAAAATTGGGATTTTCCTCAACCACAACAATTTGTATTGGTGCTTGTTTGGTAAAGTGATTCATCATCAGCACCCGACTGGAAGTAGCATCGGCAATGCTCATTCGCTTTTCCTTGTCGGTTACCACAATCATTTTCCACGGTTGCGCATTGCAAGCGGATGGCGCCAAACGAGCCGCTTCCAAAATACGGTCTAACTTTTCACGTTCCACTTCACGCGGTTCATACTGACGGTCGCTCTGACGAGATTGCACCAATTCTAAAAATGTTTTCATTGCTATAAGTCTTTTATTACGGAAGAAAATTTTATCTTTGTCTTATTGTTGCAAAATTAGTCAAAACGTCAGAAATGCTCAAAAAAGTTCAGGAATTTATTCACACAAATCAATTGCTCGCCGAAAACGAACGTGTTTTGGTGGGTGTAAGCGGTGGTGCCGATTCGGTGGTTCTGCTGGATATTTTGATAAAATTACAGTACGACTGCATTGTGGCGCATTGCAATTTTCACTTGCGCGGCAAAGAATCTGACAGAGATGAAATTTTTGTGGAAAAATTGGCAAAAACTTATAACTTGACCTATAAAAAAGTTGATTTTGATACGATTGGCTATGCCAAAACCCATAAAATTTCGATTGAGATGGCTGCACGTGAGCTTCGCTACAACTGGTTTGAGAAAATGGCAGCAGAAACAAACGCCACTTCGATTGCCGTGGCGCATCACGCCGATGATGATATCGAAACCGTATTGCTGAACTTGGTCAGGGGAACCGGACTCAAAGGAATAACCGGGATGGAAATGCGAAACGGAAAAGTGGTCAGACCTCTACTCAATTGCTATCGGGAAGAAATTGAGCAGTACGCACAACAGGCAAATTTAGAGTACGTTACAGACAGCACAAACACAGAAAACGAGTATAAGCGCAATAAAATTCGCAATCAGATTATTCCGCTTTTAGCCGAACTCAATCCGTCTATCAAAGCCACTTTTTCTCAAAATATCCGAAATTTCAAAGCTGCGTGGAATATTTATTCCGATAAAATCGAGCAAATAAAAGCATTGATTATCAAGGTAAAGGATAATCAAACCTTCATTGATATTCAAAGACTTAAACAACAGACCGAAGCACAAAACGTACTTTTTGAAATTCTGAGCGAATATAATTTCAATAGTAAGGTCGTTGATAATATTTTCAGCGGATTGGATAGCAATTCCGGATTGATATATTATTCGCCAACACATCGATTACTGAAAGATAGAGAACAGCTTATTATTGACGAGATTAAAGAGACTGACAATGCAGAATTTCTTATTCCCGAAGGGGAAAAAGGAATAAACATGCCTATTAAGCTGACTTTCAGAAGATTTGAAAAGAGAGAAGACTTCAAACCTTCCAAATCGGCAGATACAATTCATATTGATGCGGATAAGGTGAAATTTCCGTTACATGTCCGAAAATGGCAGCAAGGCGACCGTTTTCAGCCGTTTGGAATGACGCAAAACAAAAAACTGAGCGATTTTTTTATCGATGAGAAGTTGAGTATTTACGAAAAAGAGAATTGCTACCTACTAATATCCGACAACGAAATCGTGTGGGTTATCGGAATGCGCCTTGATAATCGTTATCGAATAAATGATAAAACACAAAACATCTTAGAAATCAGCATGAAATAAACTCTATTTTTTGAAGTTTTAGGAATGTTGTATATTTGTTTCGTAAACTATATGTTAGGCACAAGCAATGCAACCATATTGCAGACAGTATCATTATAATAAATGACAATTAACTTAAATCAATAAAACAATGAGACAAAAAATTTTCACTTACACGATTATCGGTTTTTTGATTATCAGCCACCATGTTACGCTTTTTGCACAAAACAATAATGACTCTGGTGCACCCGCGCTTAGTGCTATTCAGATGGAAGATTTGAAGCGAGATCTCATCGCTCTGTGCGACGACCATTTTCTTGGACGTAAAGCGGGCACAATTGATGAATTGCGCGCAGCCGCTTGGTTAACAGATCGTATGCGCGAAACAGGAATGCAAGCCGCAGGCGAAGATGGAACATTTACTCAATTTTTTAATCTTTCTCGCAAAGTTGTGATGCCAACAACCCGTATTGCCATTGACGGACGATCGTTTAAATTGTGGTCGGAGGTAATTATTCTTGGTCAAACCCATGTCAATTTAGATGCTCCAACTGTGTATGTTGGAAAAGCTACACCGGAAGAGGTTAAGAATATGGATTTGAAAGGAAAAGCAGTAATCATGGAAGCCCATTTTGATGGTTCCGACCTAGGACGTCAACTCTTTTTCCTACGCTATTCGGGTGAGGTATTACAGCCATATTACGATATTTTCCGCGAAAAAGGTGTTGTTGCCGTTATTATGGTAGCCGATGACTATTTTGAGTCGAATTGGAATAAAGTTGCCTATACCAGACGCAGTGGCTCTACCAGTCTGACAGGACCACGAGATCAAGTGTCAGAAGGCGGAATGCCAATCTTATGGGTTCACTCATCGGAACGAGAAGCGATGCAACAGGTTAAAGGAAATTTAATTGCCGATATCCGTGTTGAGCAATATCTATTTCCCTCGGTTAATCTCGTTGGAAAAATTGAAGGTACTGACCCTCAATTAAAAAACGAATATGTCGTACTAAGTGGTCATCACGACTATTTGGGCATTCAAGCACCCATTGGGAACGACTCAATTTGCAATGGGGCAGACGACAACGGAAGTGTTTGTGTCGCACTTTTAGCAATGGCAAGGGCTTTTAAGGAAAAACCGTCCAAACGCTCAATCCTTTTTATAATACACGGTGCCGAAGAGATGAGTATGCTTGGTGCGCGCTGGTTTGCTGCACATCCGACTGTTCCTTTTGAAAGCATGGTGGCGGTTCTAAATGGTGACCTGATTGCAAACAATCATCCGGATTCTGCCGCTGTTTTAGGTTGTTCTGATGCTCATAGAACGTCAAACTATTTGGTTGAGGCGGTATTGGCTGCCAATCAAGAGGGACCTAAATTCAAACTTGATCAAAAGTGGGACAAAGCCGACCATCCGGAATACTTCTATTATCGCTCTGACCACGCACCATATGCAAGTCGTGGAGTTCCTGTGCTGTTTTTCACAACTTTGCTTCATCCGCTTTACCATACACCGTTAGATGATGTTGACCACATTGATTTCAACAAATTGTACCGCATGACCGAGTGGATGTACCGAACAGCATGGAAAGTGGCAAATCACCACGAACGACCTGATGTTATTGTTCGCTCAAAAGAATAAAGGGGAACTACGGAAAACAGTTAAAACAAAACTCTCTTAGCCTAAATTTCGGATTTATTGAAATTAATAGTCCAAAATTCGAAAGTAGTGTGCTAAAAGGAATGTTTTTATATTTGTTCGTAAATTATACGTTGGCAAATCCTATGACAGCACAGTGTTAATTTGAAATTTAAATAACAATACAATGAAAAAGCAATTAATTCCAATTATTATTTTGATGCTAGCTTTGCATGGCTGCACGAATGAGATTGTTGAACCTATAATAATTAAAAAAGGTTCTATAACAGGTTCTGTGCAAAAAGGACCTTTTATAAATGGGACAAGTATTGAGATACGTGAACTTGATACGGTTTTATCTCAAACGGGAAAATCTTACAACACACAAATTACCAATAATCGAGGTAGTTTTGAAATACAAAACATTGAGCTTGTATCCAATTATGTTAGTTTGAGAGCTGATGGATTTTATTATAATGAGATTTCCGGTAAAAAGTCTTTATCACAGATTACTTTATACGCCATATCGGATATTTCAGACAAATCAACCATCAATGTCAATACGCTTTCGCATCTGGAAAAAGCAAGAGTTGAATATCTGATTAGTCAAGGTGCCGAATTTTCAGAAGCAAAAAGACAAGCGCAAAGTGAAGTGCTTAATATATTTGGCTTTGCCTTATCAAGCAATCAATCCTCAGAATTGCTGGATATTACAAAAGAAGGTGATGATAATGGCATTCTATTGGCTTCATCGTTAATATTGCAAGGATTAAGAACAGAGAGCGAATTGACGGAACTTCTATCAAATATAAGTACAGATTTGAGAGAGGATGGCGTTTTAAGCGACAGTAGTTTGGGTTCACAATTGATTAATCATGCGTTATATTTGAACACAACTTCCATACGAAAAAATTTGGAACAACGCTATTCCGATATTGGAATTGAAGCCAATATTCCGAACTTTGAAAAATACATACAGCAATTTATTGATAGCACCAAGTTTGAAATTACCGAGTCATTAATTGAATATCCTGAAAAAGGTCTTTATGGTCAAAATATTTTGGATTTATCAAAAACGAATTATACAGCGGCTGAGTACAATCCTTATGAAAATGAACATTATAGTTTAGCAGCTAATTTAGCTAAAGGCACAAAAGTAAAAATAGTAATTACAGATTTAAGTTCGGGTGGATGGTTCTATGATATAGCTACCCCAAAAAACTGGTCAATTTCGAAGTTTGATAAAGCGACAAAGTCTCAAACCTTTACATCTATAAACTCGGGTGAATCATGTGATTTAAGTATGATATTTGTGTCCGGTAATATTTTAATTGAATACTATGAGATGGATGCAACAGAACCTACCAAAACAAAGAAGATAAGAATATAGTGTTTGCTAATCGGCTCTACAACCAAGAAACGGAGAAGCTGTAAGTGAAGGCAAAATTTTATTAAAAAAAGATAACAACATAAATAAAAAGTGGTAATGTTCGTTTTAATATTTCTTATTGTTGTATCTGCAATTGGCGTGGGACTCTTTTTTCTTGCACGATTGCTTTATGTTCATTATTTTAAAAATAAAATTGATATGGAAACACCCACAAGAAAATTCACCCAATCACTTACATTTAAGGGAATTATGATTGCTTTTCTGATTCTGATTTTGCTTATTCCGGGCTCAATGATTCAGAATCTGATTGAAGAACGACAGGAACGTAGCCGTGAAACCGTTGAGAAAATCAACGACAAATGGAGTCGCTCGCAAACGCTGTGTGCGCCGCTATTGCTTGTCCCGTACACAACTACCAAACTTGATAAGGATCAAAAGCCCTACTACGAAGAACATACGCTTTATATTACGCCAAAAGAATTGAAAATAAATACTTCGCTAACCCCGGTAGAACGCCATTACGGCATTTACAAAGCCATTCTTTACAAAAGCGACATTCATTTTGAAGGCAATTTTTCAGAATTGGGTAATCTGAAAATAGAAAATAGCGAACTTCATTTCGATAAAGCCCAAATTGCTATTGGTGTAACCGATTTGAGAGGAGTATCGGAAAATCCTGATTTTAAAATAGGCAACAAAATGCTCGAAACAACCGTTGGAGAGGTGAAATTTTTTTCGGTTTCCGAAGATGTTATTGCAGAAGATGTAACTAAATATGGTTCGAGAAAATCGTATGTAAGCAACGAAAATATTTCAGGTAAATCTTTGATTGTCAATTTAAAAGATGTTTTATCGACTGATAGTTTGCCTCAATCGCTTAATTTCGATTGCACAATGAAATTAAACGGCAGTAGCGCTATTAATTTTATTCCAATCGGACAACATACCGCTGTTACGGTTAGTGGACAATGGCAGTCGCCTTCGTTTATCGGCAGTTTTTCGCCGGAATCGACTGTTGAAAAAGGTCAGTTTAACGCCGTTTGGAATATTTTAAGTTTTAATCGCGAAATTCCCAAAACGTGGTCGGATAACAATATCGCTGATTTGGGCAACAATTCTTTTGGAGTAAATCTTATCGAAACCGTTGACCACTATCAACAAAATATGCGTTCAGCAAAATACGCTCTAATGTTTATTGCGCTAACATTTATTGTTTTCTTTTTTGTGGAAATTTTCACTAAAAAACCGATACAGTTTTTCCAATATGTGTTGGTAGGTATTGCGTTGATACTGTTTTACAGTTTGTTACTTTCCCTTTCGGAACAGATTGGTTTTGGTTGGGCATATTTGGTGGCAAGTATTGCAACTATCTCAATGATAACGATTTATTTTTATTCACTGATAAAACAAAAACTTGCCACTTTTATTCTCGCAGGTATTATGCTTATACTTTATGCTTTCCTTTATATTATTTTACAAGTCGAAGATTTCGCCTTGCTTTTTGGAAGCATATTCCTGTTTGTAATTTTGGGAGTGATTATGTTTGTATCGAATAAAATAAAGTTTGGGAAACAGATTGCCGATGAATAAAGAATAGAAAACCCTGCCAAACCTAAAATTTGGCAGGGTTTATTGTTTTTTTACATTTTCATTTTGAAAATCAACCGTATATCTCGCCTTTCGCTGCTAAAAGCGTATTTTTAAGCAAGGAAACAATGGTCATCGGTCCTACACCGCCGGGAACGGGTGTGATATAGGAACATTTCGGAGCTACTTCATCGAATTTCACATCGCCTTTTAAGCGGAAACCGCTTTTTGTTTCGGTGCTTGGCACACGAGTAGTTCCTACGTCAATAATAACTGCACCTTCTTTAACCATATTGGCGGTTAAGAATTCCGGACTACCTAAGGCTGCAATAATAATATCAGCTTGCAGGGTAATTTCTTTTAGGTTTTTTGTGCGACTGTGGCAAACGGTTACTGTCGCATCGCCGGGAATGGCTTTTTGCATCATCAGCGATGCAACAGGCTTACCTACGATGTTACTGCGTCCAATCACTACACAGTGTTTTCCTTGTGTTGGGATTTCGTAGCGTTTTAGTAATTCCATAATGCCGTTTGGCGTGGCTGAAATATAGCACGGAAGACCAATAGACAATCTACCTACATTTACGGGATGGAATCCGTCCACATCTTTGCGGAAGTCAATGGCTTCGATTACTTTTTGCTCTGAAATATGTTTTGGAAGTGGCAACTGCACAATAAATCCGTCTAATTCAGGATTGGCGTTTAGTTTTTCAATTTCTGCCAGCAATTCCGCCTCGGTAATCGTATCTTCAAAAGCTAACTTAGTGGATTGGAAACCTACTTCATGGCAGGATTTTACTTTGCTTGCTACGTAAGTTTCACTTCCACCGTCGTGTCCTACAATAATTACTGCCAAGTGCGGCGCTCGTTTTCCTTCCGCAACCATCGCTTTTACCTCTTCTGCGATTTCTGCTTTGATTTGTTGCGAGATTAATTTTCCGTCGATTAGTTTCATGATAATATAGATGTTTAAATATTGAGTTGTTTTATAGTTTAGCCCTTATTTGCTTGAATAAGGTTGATAGCGAATTATTTAAATACTATACAAATATAATAAAAAAAGCCAATTTACTAGTTAGCAAATTGGCTTTTTTATCTTTTAATTTATCTTCTTTTTTTTCGCATTCTTGGCATGGCTTGTTTTAGCGTAGCTTGACGCATCATTTTGCTCATTTGGTCAAACTGCTTCAACAAACGGTTTACTTCTACTACCGTACTTCCGCTACCTTTCGCAATTCGGTTTTTGCGGCTTCCGTTGATGGATGAAGGGTTGGCACGCTCGAAAGGTGTCATCGAATTGATAATCGCTTCAATTCCTTTGAAAGCATCGTCATCAATATCTACATCTTTCAATGCTTTCCCCATGCCGGGTATCATAGATGCCAAGTCTTTGATATTACCCATTTTCTTGATTTGCTGAATTTGGGACATAAAGTCGTCAAAGTCAAACTGATTCTTGGCAATTTTCTTGCTGATGCGGCGAGCTTCTTCTTCGTCGTACTGCTCTTGTGCTTTTTCCACAAGTGAAACAATATCACCCATTCCGAGTATACGGTCAGCCATACGTTCCGGGTGGAACACATCCAGTGCATCCATTTTCTCACCGGTACCCACAAACTTAATCGGTTTATCCACCACACTGCGAATGGAAAGTGCCGCACCACCACGTGTGTCACCATCAAGCTTGGTTAGCACTACGCCGTCAAAGTTCAGACGCTCGTTAAATTCTTTAGCAGTATTTACGGCATCCTGTCCGGTCATCGCATCTACCACGAACAGAATTTCTTGTGGCTGAATAGCATCCTTGATAGCAGCGATTTCGGTCATCATCTGCTCATCAATCGCCAAACGTCCTGCTGTATCGACAATCACCACGTCATTGCCCATTTGGCGAGCATGTTTAATGGCAGCTTCTGCAATTTTTACCGGATTTTTATTTTCTTCATCGGCAAAAACAGGTATGCTAAGTTGTTCGCCCAACACTTTTAGCTGTTCGATAGCAGCAGGTCTGTACACGTCACAAGCCACCAAAAGCGGACGTTTGCCACGTTTGCTTTTTAGCATGTTGGCTAGTTTACCGGAAAAAGTAGTTTTACCCGACCCTTGCAAACCGGACATTAAAATTACTGCCGGTGAGCCTTTCAGGTTAATGTCCACGCTGCTTCCACCCATTAGCTGAGTAAGCTCGTCGTGAACGATTTTCACCATCAACTGCTGTGGTTTTAGAGCTGTGAGTACGTTTTGTCCGAGTGCTTTATCTTTTACCGTATCGGTAAATGTTTTGGCTACTTTAAAGTTTACGTCGGCATCCAGCAATGCTCTACGCACATCTTTCAGTGTTTCGGCAACGTTAATTTCCGTAATTCTGCCTTCACCTTTTAATAGCTTAAATGACCGTTCTAACCTTTCGCTTAAACTTTGAAACATCTTAAATTAATTTATGATTTTAGATTTACGATGTACGATTGTTAATTTTTAGTTTCGATTTTCGATTGATAATTAACTAATTCCATCGTGATTTTTAGAGGTGCAAAGATAATAAAAAGCTAAGAGATAGGCAAGAAATTTTATAAAGCCGAGACGAGTTCTAAAAACCAACCTTGATTATAAGTAAAGCAAAAAAAAGCAAGACCGATAGTTGTATCAATCTTGTTCTATATATAAATCCAGTGACTGGCTCTAAGCCAGTCGCCGGGTTCACAAAAACTTAATCTTTTATAAAACAGCGTGTTCTGAAATAGGGTTCTTTTTCGTAATTGTCCCAAATTCCTACGGCATTAGTATTTGTTTCGAGTTGTCCGGTTGAAATGGCTGTTTTCACTCCGCGGGCTATGGCAACTTCATTCATTGCAGCATAGTAGAGCGAGTGAATTCCTTTGTTTTGCCATTCGGGAATTACACCATTGAAATAGAGGTCGATTTTGTCGTACTTTTTAAGTGCTTTCAGAATATGGATAAATCCAAATGGGAACAAACGTCCTTTGGCTTTTTTGAATGCCGCAGAAAGCGATGGCATAATTATCCCAAAACCAACAACTTCTTCATTTTCGTCTGTCAAGAAACAGAGCAATTCCGGTCTTGCAAAACCAAAATAAGCGTTGGTATAATAATCAATTTGGCGTTGGTTTAACTCTGTAAAACCGTAGAGATGCTTGAATGAAGCATTCAGACCTTTGAAAAATCCGGGAATATACTTGCGAATCTCCTTTTTACTTTTAGGGATAATAGTATTCACCTTGTATTTTTCGCTGATTAATTTGTTTATACGTCCAACTTTTTCAGGGATAGGTTGTGAAGCGTTAAATTTTAGTTGTACCCAATCCACCGACTTTCTAAACCCATGCTTTTCCATGTGTTTTGGTGCGTATGCATGATTGTAGGCACTTGTAATGGCAGGCTCATTCTCGAAACCTTCTATCAGCATTCCTTCCGGATCAAAATCGGTAAATCCAAGTGGTCCGTGGATTCCTTTCATTCCTTTTGCATTACCCCATTGTTCGGCTGCATCAAGAAGTGCTTTTGATACTTCCTCGTCGTCGATAAAGGCAATCCAGCCGAAACGAGTTCTATTGTCATTCCAAATTTTGTTGGCTTTGTGATTGATGATGGCAGCAACTCTTCCTACCACATTTCCTTCTTTAAGAGCTAGAAAAAATGCAGCTTCACAAAACTCGAAAGAAGGATTTTTCTTTGGGTTAAATGTGTTCCATTCATCAAAAATTAGCGGTGGAACCCAGTTTTTGTCGTCTTTGTAAAGCTCAAAAGGAAACATGATGAATTGCTTCATCTCCTTTTTTGTCTTTGCTTCTTTTATTGTTACCAAGGTTGTATGTTTTATTTTGTAATGTTTTTGAAATGCAAAGATACAATATTTTGCTAAATCTTTTTTAACAAGAAACAGGAAATTAATTATTGTCTTTTTCTAAACCCGACTGTTTTGTCTTTTTTCACTACTTTTGAACCCAGTAAAAACTTGTGTGTATAACTCTAAAAAGAAACAGGAAAGCAGATTGGCTTTTTGAAAAATAAGGATGGCTTTTTTCGGAAAAAACTATAAAAAACTGAGTGATGAGGAGTTGATGAGCTTACTCATTGAGCGTGAGAAGCAGGCATTTGATGAACTGTACATTCGCTATTCAAAGCAGATGTTGAATTATTTCTACCGAATGCTCTATTTCGATAAAGAGCGTGCCGAGGATATGTTGCACGATTTATTTCTCAAAATCATTGAAAAGCCTTATCTCTTTAATACGGAAAAGAAGTTTTCTACTTGGATTTATACCGTAGCGGGAAATATGTTGAAAAATGAGTTTCGAGATGTGCAGATTCATGGGAATCATGAAAAAGCTTATGGAAACGAACAAGAAACAAGGATAGAAAACGAGCAAAAAGTAGATAGCAAGCTGTTTTTAGCGAGTTTGAATAAAGAGTTAGATAAGTTTGATAGTGAGTTAAAACAGATTTTTGTGCTTCGCTATTTTGATGAGATGAGCATAAAAGAGATAGCTGAAATAGCGAATTGTCCCGAAGGAACCGTAAAATCCCGCTTGTTTTATATGAATAAAAAACTGTCTGTCAGTTTAGCAGCTTTTAGATAAAAACATTTTTTGAAAATGAAAAATTTTGAATTAGATAATTTTGAGAAAATAGAACTTCTGCTCAAATCAAAATCATTTGATGAGCTAAGCGAAGCAGAAAGAGAATTTGTGTATAAAAGCATAAGTCGTGAGGAATATGAGAACTTGTTTTATTTTTATCAAAATATAAATCAAGCGAAAACGTACACCTCTATTGAGCCGAAAATGGAAATAAAATCTGCTTTGGATAAGCAATTTGAAAACTTCAAATCAAGCAATTCTTTTTTTAGCAGAAAATTGTCCATATTTAAAGTGGCGGCGGTAGCGGCAGCCTGTTTTGTGCTTGGTTTTGGGATTAGTTCCATTGATAATATCGCTAAAGACAAACCGGAAAACCTCACCGATAGCATTATACACGATACTGTACAGGTAATAAAATATATCCAACTGCCTAAGCAAGAGTTTTTTGCAAAGGTAAATGTGTCAAATAAACCCCTTAGTCTTGATTTTCCGGCTTTGCCAAAGAATTACTACCATGAGAAAGATGCTATTTTACTGGCATCGCAAACCATGAAAATATACAACTCAATAAAAATAAAGCATTACAGATAGTAAGGAATATCAATACTTCTAAAAAAGTTCTAAAAGCAGCTCTTTTTATGGCTGCTTTTTCTTGTTTAAATGCATAGAATTTGTACTTTTGTAACGCGTTAAATTATTTAATTAATTTTCAAAATTTTAATGGAATATGAAAAAGACTTTTGGGGTTATAGCGTTGGGTTTACTTTTGTCGCTAAATATGTTGTCTCAAAATAACAATGAAGTAGAATATTTTGATAATGTAAAATGCTTTGATAATGAGGTTGTTAGTTTTCCCAGACATGAAATTAGGCTAAATCTACTGACTGCGGTTCTGGGTATTCCGGAGGTGAATTATGAATACTTTGTTCAGGATAACTTCGGTGTAGGTATAGCTTTACAGGCTGGTTTAGAAGATTTTACCGATATGTCGTATCGTGCAGGAGCAATTCCTTACGGCAGACTTTATTTTGGTCATGTGCCCAATAGTGGCTTTTTTATAGAAGGAAGTGCAGGACTTGTCTATGAAAAATTTTATGAAACTTATTGGATTCAGAATCAGCGCTTTGAACAGCTGAGAAAAGAACCAAATATTGGACTTGGCGTAGCAGTTGGATATAAGTTTTTAGCAAAAAACAACTGGGTAGGTGATATTCAGATTGGTGCTGGACGAATTTTTGGTCATACTGACTTTGGTGCCTATCCGCGATTTGGAATTTCTATCGGGAAAAGATTTTGACTTTGTGTAAAAAATCATAATAGATAAAATATGAAGAAGATTTTAATAACACTTTCAGTGCTGATATTGTCATTCGTTTCGCTTCAAGCACAAGACACAAATGAGAATAGTTATGACACCTCTAGTACGAGTGGATTATCTTATCATCCTCGGCATGAAATTAGAGCAAATGTTCTGATGTCGGTAATCGGTATGCTCACATTCGACTATGAGTATTTTGTTGATAATAATTTTGGTCTTGGCTTGTCGGGAAGTTATTCGTTAGAAAAGAAATCTGATGTTTTACAGGCACTATTATTGCCTTATGGAAGGCTGTATTTCGGGTCAAGGGTTAATGACGGTTTTTTTATTGAAGGAAATGCCGGAATGGTTTCACAGAAATTTGAAACTTACAATAACAATATAGAGTATAAACAGTATTTCGGACTTGGAGTAGGTGCAGGATATAAGTTTTTAACCCGAAATAATTGGGTGGGAGAATTGGAGTTAGGAGTAGGTAGAACTTTTGGGAAAGAACAGGTAATTTATTATTCTCGAGTTGGAATCAGTATTGGGAAAAGATTTTAATATCTTGAAATGTTTTTTCTGAAAAAGATAAAAACTATAGTTAATCAATTAATCAGCAACTTTAATCTGTTGCCGATATGCTTTTTGCTTGTTCTTGCATCATTAAGTGCAAAAGTGCAGGTTTCAGCGCAACAAGAAATTCCCACGAAGGGTATTTTCTGGAAAATTTCCGGTAATGGACTGGAAAAACCATCTTATCTGTTAGGCACTGTTCATACGCCTAAGGGTAGAGATATTTTGGATAGCATTCCTTCCATTACTTTGGCACTGGACGAAAGTGAGCAGTTTTGCATGGAAATAAGAATTGAAAACGATTTACAGATACTGAAATCAAGGATACGGAAACTTATTGACCCGCCCTATCTTAAACCTTGGCCCGCACCCGATACTACATATAATGATTTGCTGACTGTTGAACAAAGAGAAAAATTATTATCCTTGGCAAATGGCTTAGCAAAGGAACTTCTAAATAGAAATTCTCGTCCCTTATTAATTCAATCTCAGTTAAAACTGGACTTGGATTCAAGGTGTAGGGATGCTAAACTATATGAAGGCAAAGATAGTTTACAGGTAGTAGAAGCTCTTAATTTGGGTAAATACTTAGTTTTGGATGAATTTCTTTGCAAAATGGCAGAGGAAAAAGGGAAGAAAATCATAGGACTTGAAACTTACGAGGAACGACAAATAATTTTAGATAGTATAAAAACTTTTGCACCGAAAGTCTCTTATAGAGAAGAAGCAGATTTTTTGATTTATTATATCGAAAACTATGAAAAACTAAAACTATTAGAAGCACAAACAATAGAAACTATTGAACAGGAATATCTAAAACAAAATTTAACATGCAAAGAAAAATCTGCATCTGAATTTGACTTAATACAAGATTTGAATTTTATCCAAAAGAGGAATGAGTTGACGGTTGATCGTCGGAACTCGCTTTGGATGAGTAGAATACCCAAATTAATACATGAAAATTCGAGTTTTATTGCCGTTGGTGTAAATCATTTACATGGTGAAAAAGGATTAATTGTTCAAATAAGAAATTTGGGCTATACGGTGGAAAGATTTGAAAAATAAGTTTATTGCAAAACATTTTAATCGGCTGAATTTCAATGAAATTCAGCCGATTTCTTTTTTTATATGTAGAAACGTAGGAAAATTTTTGTTTCTTTGTCTAAGCTAATAAACAACCGAATTTGTACAGATGACGGATGAACAATTAATAGAAAAGATACTTTCCGGGGATAGGGATGCCTTTCGCTTGTTGATGGAAAAATATCAGCAGCAGGTATTTTATGTAGCAATGGGTTTTGTGCATTCACGGGAAGATGCCGAAGATATTACGCGGGATGTCTTTATTCGGGTGTTTCACTCGCTGAGTTCGTTCAAGGAAAAATCGCTATTTTCTACTTGGCTCTACCGAATTACGATGAATACTTCTATCAATCACATCAATAAAAACAAAAGACGAAATTTCTTTACCGAAGCCGGAGATAGTTTGATAAATTTATTCAATAGAAGCAACGAAGAGAGAGATGCTCACGAACAACTGGAAGCAACAGAAATAGAAAAAACTATACAGAAGGCAATAGACGAATTGCCGATAAAACAACGCAAAGCTTTTATATTAAGTAAATACGAAGAACTAAGCCAACGAGAAATTGCTGAAATTATGGAAACCACCGAAGGTGCAGTAGAACAGCTTCTGGTACGTGCAAGAAAAAATTTGCAAAATAAATTAGCACATATCGTAGGAAAATAAAAAACTTTTTGTCTAATGTAATAGATGAAAGACGGAAGATAGTAGATGAAAGTTTATAGTATAACAGTTTATAGTAAGATAGACTTTTAGACATCAGACAATTAGACTTTAAGACACGAAATACAAGAGATGAAAGAAAAAAATCTTAGAAAGAAAAAATAACTCAATCAATACTAACTAAAATTCCCCCTTTAGGGGGTTAGGGGACAAGCATTACATTATGAAACTTGAAGACTACATAGATGATTTTATTCGCAAGGAAAAACAGCAGCAAGTCAATCCTTATCTTGCTACACGTGTACTGGCGAAATTGGATGAAACGGAAACTATCGTTCCCATACGCAAAAAAGCCCCTGTTTGGCAGTCGTTGGCTGTGGCGGCAAGTCTGGCTTTGATAGTAGTGATGAGAATTGAAATTGGAAGTATGGCAAAGATGTCGCAAAACAATTATGCATCACTTAATATTAACGATGCACAGCTTGAAAATCTAAACCTATATAAATTTGACGATTATGAATAAGAATAAAGTGTTGGTTTGGATAATAGTACTACTGGCGGTATTAAACATAACAACCATAGCAACCATAGTTTATCACGTGCGTCAGGATAAGAAAAACGCAGAAACATCCATTGTGATTGGAAGTGGAAATCCACTAAACGGAAGCTATTTACGAAGCGAAGTAGGCTTTGACGATGAACAGATGGATGCTTTCCGAAGTGCAAACAAAGAATTTCGTCCGGTATCTAACGAGATAATTTACAAAATGGATTCGCTGAAACACCTGATGTTTGACGAAATAAATAAAGAGCCGATTGACTCACTTAAAATAAACCAATTATCGAAAGATTTTGGCGAGCTACACGCTCAACTAAAAGAGATAACTAACAAATTTTATTTACAATTAAAAAGCATTTCCACACCGGAACAGTCCGAAAAACTGAAAGAGACCTTTGCACCGCTTTTTTATCAAGATGGAGCAAATCGTTTTGAAAGAGGACGCGGACAAGGAAAAGGACAGGGCAGAGGTCCGGGACAAGGACAAGGGCAAGGAAGATTGCACCAAAATCAAATTGAAAAAAATTAAAAGAAAAACAACAAACAACTATTTAAATTATGAGAACAACTTTTTTAACAATTGCATTAGCAATGATGACTGTAGTAGCTTTCGGTCAAAACAATCAAGAAGCAAAAGCTACCAACAAAGCACAAACAGAAACTCAAACTCGAAAAGGTCCTAATTTCGTGGATAAAGACAACAATGGACTTTGCGACAACTATGAGCAAGGAACTCGTCCGGCACGTGGACAAGGCAGAAATGCCAAAGGAAGAGGCGGAAACTTTGTGGATAAAAACAAAGACGGCATTTGCGATAATTTCCAAGCAGGAAACCGTGGGGGAAGAGGTCAAGGCAAAGGACAAGGTAGAAGAGCAAACTTTGTGGACAAAGACAAAGACGGTGTTTGCGACAACTACCAAGCCGGAAATCGTCAAGGACGTGGTAAAGGCAGAGGCGGAAGAGTCGCAGCTAAAAAGTAAAGAACCTTTTATTTGAGTGTAGTATTATGGGGGATAATACATCCCCCTATTTTTATAAAAACACAACTCACTATTAAAGTTTTAAAAAAATGAAATCTATTAATATAGTATTTACAACTCTATTTTCACTTTTTCTTTTTGCAAGTTGTGACGCAAAAGCAACTGACATCAATAATGATTTGATGACAGATACAGAGTTAATCAATGCTGAAAACGTGGCGATGCTTGATCAATCCTTAGTTTCGTTTACCGCAAATCAAACCGTTCCCTGTGATGTTACAGAAACAGATATTGAGCACCTACTTTTTATGCTTGAAGAAGAAAAGTTGGCTCACGATGTATATATTTATTTCAACGAAAAGTACAACAGAAGAGTGTTTCAAAACATCTCGAAAAGTGAAGCGATGCATCAAAAAGCAGTAATGTATCTGATTAATCTATTTGGAGTTAAAACACCGGAGCAAAAACCTGTTGGTGAGTTTCACAATGCTGATTTACAAGCACTTTACACTAAACTAACCACAGAAGCTAAAACATTGGAAGATGCACTGAAAGCAGGTGCATTGATTGAAGAAGTTGATATTGTGGATTTGAAAAAAGGCATTAAAGAAACGCAAAATGCAAATATCAAACGTGTATTTTCAAATCTACTGCGTGCTTCAGGTTTTCACTTGAAAGCTTTTGTTAGAAACCTTAGTGTGCGTGGAATTGACTATCAACCACAGTTATTGTCGCAGGAGGAATTTAATGCGTACATGGGAAAATAGTTGATAGATAACAAGTAAATTGACTTTTTCTTAAAACAACTTATATTAACTACGAATCCCGAATTCTATCGGGACGAATTACACGAATGCATTCGTGTAATTTGTCAAATTCGTAGTTAAATAAAAAAAGAGAATTATATTGGATAAGTAAATTTCCTATGTTATAAAAAATAAATTGAAATACTTTCAAAAAATATCACTAACATGAAAATCAGAAAAAACATCGCTATTAGCGAAAACGGTTTTATCTTTAACCCGATGACAGGCGACAGTTTCAGCGTGAATGAAACAGGTGCTTTCATCCTTCAAAAACTGAAAGATGACGAAAGTGAAGAGACTATCCTTCAAAATTTGATGGATGAGTACGACTTAGACACTTATACCGCCGAAAGAGACTTAAACGATTTTTTATCCATGCTGAAAGGCCATCAACTGACTACCAATGAATAAGCGAAAAATTACAGTGGCAGTTACCGGACTAAACAACATTGACAGTCCGGGACCGGGCATTCCCGTTATTCGCGGATTGAAAGAGAGCGAAAGCCTTGATGTTCGCATCATAGGTTTATCTTACGAAACACTTGAACCCGGAATTTATATGCACGATTTGGTGGATAAAGTGTATCAATTGCCTTTGCCGACAGCCGGGTCTGCTGTGCTTAAAGAACGATTGAGATATATCGTTAGTCAGGAAAAAATCGATGTACTAATCCCTAACTTTGATGCTGAATTGCATAATTTTATCAAAATTCAGGATGAGTTGAAAGTAGAATTGAATATTGCTACTTTCTTGCCTTCTCAAACTATTTTTGATGAAAGACAGAAATCCGAATTGGGAAAATTTGGCGAAAAATACGGTGTGAAAGTTCCTGAAAGCCATATGATTAATCAGGTGTTGGAAATCAGAAAACTGGAAGAAACGCTGGATTACCCGATGGTTATCAAAGGTCGATATTACGATGCTTACATCGCTTCAACTTATGAGCAGGCAAGTACCTACTTTTACAAAGTTGTTGCAAAATGGGGCTATCCCGTTATTGTTCAGGAATTTGTAACGGGTACGGAAGTAAACGTTACGGCTATCGGAGATGGTGAAGGTACTTGCATCGGTGCCGTACCAATGCGGAAACTATACATCACAGACAAAGGAAAAGCTTGGTCAGGTATTTCATTGGAAGACGACGAACTGATGGAGATTTCCCGAAGGGTAATAGAAAACAGCAAATGGCGCGGCGGATGCGAGTTGGAATTTATCAAAACTAAAGACGACGAATACTACCTGCTCGAAATGAATCCGCGTTTTCCGGCTTGGGTCTATCTTGCCAACGGTTGCGGACAGAATCATCCCGAAGCACTGGTAAAAATGGCGCTCGGCGAAGAAGTCCAGCCATTTACAGATTATCAAAGCGGTAAAATGTTTATCCGCTACTCTTACGACCAAATTGTGGATATTTCAGAATTTCAGCAGATTTCCACGATGGGAGAACGGTAGTAGTTCGGACGTTTAGGCGTTCGGATGTTCGGACGTTTAGATGTTTGGTTGTTCGGTTATTTATAGTTTATTCTATTATCTACCATCTACCATCTACCATCTACTAACTACTATCTACTATATTTTATATTTCATCTTTTATATTTTATATTTCAATATTCTAATTTTAAACAATGAAACCAACCTACGAAAGTCCGATTATTACAAAACTTAACGCCGGAATGATGAACAAATTCGGCAGTCGGACAGAATATACACCTGTAAAATCAATTGATAACGTGGCTGTTGCCGATTTGATGGACGAGTACGGCTCACCACTTTTTGTTATCAGCGAAAAAACCATTCGCCAAACCTACCAAAAAGCACTGAAAGCATTTAAAATGCGTTATCCGAAAGTGCAATTTGCTTGGAGCTACAAAACAAACTACTTGGATGCTGTTTGTCAAGTTTTCCATCAGGAAGGCAGTTGGGCGGAAGTTGTTTCCGGTTTTGAGTACCAAAAAGCACTTCGCAACGGCGTTCCGGGAAATCTTATCATTTTTAACGGACCCGACAAGTCGGCAGAAGACTTGAAAATGGCTGTTGAAAATCGCTCACTTATCCATATCGACCATTTCGATGAACTCTATATGTTGATTGAGATTATGGAAGAAATGGAAAACACCAAAGCTCGTGTTGCTATTCGTGTAAATATGGATACAGGTGTTTATCCGCAGTGGGATAGATTTGGCTTTAACTATGATAATGGTCAAGCGTGGAATGCGATTGTGAAAATCATTGCACAAGAAAAACTGCAATTGGAAGGCTTGCATTGCCATATCGGTACCTATATGCTTACTGCAAATGCTTATGCCGTAGCTGCTCGCAAAATGTGTGAACTTGCTTTGTCTTACGCCAACACCACAGGTGAAAGAGTGAAATATCTGGATATGGGTGGCGGTTTTTGCTCGTCGAATACGCTTAAAGGCTCTTATTTACAAGGTGCCGATATTATCCCTACTTTTGATGATTATGCCAAAGCAATTACAAGTACCATTCTGCAATTTGGTTTCCGACCGGATGAATTGCCTTTGTTGATTTTGGAAACGGGACGTGCATTGATTGACGAAGCAGGCTATTTATTAGGAACGGTTCTGGCTACGAAACGCCTTGCCGATGGTCGTCGTGCTACGGTGCTTGACACAGGAGTAAATATTATGTTCACTTCATTCTGGTATAATCATCGCATTTCGCCGGCGCAAGATTTTTCTCAACATGCCGAAGAAACAGCACTTTTCGGTCCGCTTTGCATGAATATTGACAGCCTGCGTGAAAGCGTAATTTTACCGATTATGAAAAAAGGCGATCGCATTGTTGTGCACGAAGTGGGAGCCTACAATATGACCCAATGGATGCAGTTTATCACGTTAAGACCCAATATAGTAATGATTGATACAAAAGGCGATGTGCATCTTATCCGCAAACAGGAAACAGTAAATACCATTGTGGATTGTGAAGTGGTGCCGGAGCATCTTGCTAAACATAATCTTTAAAAGTGAATTTATTTTTTTAATAGTACTGTTTGGCTAAAATATTTTGCTGTAAAGCAAATTGTTAATCATAAGTAATTTGAAGTGTTTAAGCTACTTATAGGGTTTGCTTTTTGAACTTCGTAGAAGTTTCCTGTGAATAACCCCCAATTTTAATTGGGGGCAACAATCAAAGAACGATTATTAACACTGTAAGTGTTTCCCTGCTTATGTTTTGGGGAAACTCTTACAGAGTTTCGGTAGGTTGATGTTTCTTATCCCCCAGATAAATCTGGGGGTTATTTACGGTTTTGTCCTACGGACAACTCTTAAATTGCTCAACAGTATTTCATAATTTCAAACTTTGTTTTTAATAATTCACATCATTTTTGAATGAAAACAAAACTATTTATTATCTCATTCCTTTTTGCTCTATCCGCTGTTTCGGCTCAGACATCCAAAAAGGTGAATGTTACAACTGCCGGTACATTAAGTGATTATATCACAACAACAGAGTGTAAAAGTTTGACCCAATTGACGGTAACAGGCAATATTGATGCACGGGATTTTGCATTTATGCGAGATAGACTTGAAGTGCTTGCAGACCTTGATTTGTCTGGTTCAAGCATTCGAGCCTATCAAGGAACATCGGGAACTGTCAGCGGTTATGAAACGACCTATAATGCCAATGAAATCCCAATATATGCTTTTTATAATCCTTTTTACGACACCTACAAGTACACATTAAAAAGCTTCAAATTTCCATATCTTACATCAAGCATTGGGTATCTGGCATTTTATTATTGTTCAAGCTTGACCGGAACACTTACCATTCCGGCTTCTGTAAAACAAATTCTCGACTATACATTTTATGGCTGTTTTTCATTGACCGATTTTTCGGTAAATACCGCCAATACAAAGTTTTCGTCGTATGAAGGTGTGCTTTTCAATAAAAATCGCGACACATTATTGGTTTGTCCATCTGGTAAAGCTGGAGCTTTTTCAATCCCTACCACAGTAAAACATATTTCCGCTTCCGCTTTCGAAAACACTTACAACCTGACTTCCATTACTTTACCCGCAGGGTTAAAATCTATCGGAACTTACGGATTTTGTTACAGCGGTGGGATTTCCGGTGATTTGAATTTGCCTTCTACCTTGACACGCGTGGAATATGGTGCTTTTTACGGTTGCTGGAATTTGACGGGAAATGTAACCATTCCGGCATCATTGACCGAAATCGGGAGTTACTGTTTTTTTGAAAGCAATAATCTGAAATCCTTTACTGTAAGTTCATCCAACAGTAAATATGCTTCAAGGGATGGCGTGTTTTATAGTAAAAACATTGATACGCTTTTTATCTGTCCACCAACAAAAGCCGGAACTTTTACCATTCCAACTTCCGTTAAGGCACTTGGTTTGTATGCATTCAATAATTGTACCCAACTTTCGGGAACTATGACCATTACGGATAATATTTCTTTTATCGGCGATGGTGCTTTTTACAAGACAACTTCTTTGTCCAATTTTGCGGTTTCGCCTGCAAATAGTACTTTTGTTGCCGAAAACGGAGTGCTTTTTTCAAAAGATAAATCCTTACTGATTGCTTGTCCGCCTGCAAAAACTGGAAGTTACCAAATGCCTTTAACAGTACGTAAAATCGGTACGCTTGCATTTGCATTTTGTAATAATTTGACCGGCTTGATGAACATTCCCGCAGGGGTAAATAAAATGGGTGGATACGCATTTTACGGTTGCAACAACATTGACGGATTTAATGTGGAAACAGGAAACAGTCGTTACGCATCATCTGAAGGCGTGCTTTTCAACGCACAAATGGACACGGTGCTGATTTGTCCTTACAAAAAAAGCGGTTTATACTCTTTACCGCAGACCGTAAAACATATTGATGTATCTGCTTTCAGCGGTTGCGATTTGCTTACAGAAGTGGAACTGCCGTCAGGATTGACTTCCATAGGTAATTATTCTTTTGAAAACTGCACCGGACTTACACGCGTATTTATTCCGCAAAATGTAAACATAATTGGTTATGCGGCGTTCAATAATTGCACCGGTTTGAAGGAATTTGCCATAAATAAATCGGAACCGATTTACGTAGATTATTATGCTTTAAATTTGATAGATAAAGCAACTTGTCGTTTATTGGTGCCGATAGGTTCAAAATCACTCTATCAAAACGCACCTTACTGGAAAGAGTTTGCAAATATCGTGGAAACGAATTTTAGTACAGATGTAAGTCTAAATAAATCAGACGATTATGGAATTGTAAGATATATAGGCGGAATCATCGTAAACGGTTTGAAAGAAAAGGATTTGGTTCGAGTTTATAGTGTGAACGGTCAGTTGATTAAAAGCTTTACAGCTATCCAACACAATGAAAATATCCCGCTTTCGCAACGAGGTGTGGTGCTGATACAAATTAATAATAGAACGATAAAGACGGTGTATTAGTTATCGCGTTCGTTTGTTTGGATGTTCGGTTGTTTATTAGTTTAGGTTTCACCATAGGTGATAAATATCAATAGTCTCGATAACTCGCGGAGCAAATAGAAAGAAAATCATTCCCCGTATGGGGATTAACGACAAGTTTGTAATTTTTAGTCATTCAATATCCATCCCCTACGGGGAAAAATTATTTGGTGGAGATGTTTTCTATTGATATTAATTCCCTACGGGAAAGTATCTACAAAAACATCTTAGTGTCAATAGGAAAAGATACAAAAATATCACAATAAAATTCTACATGGTAATACAAAAATTTCAGTTCGCTACGTTTTTCAAGTCTGTTTTGAATAGTTACAGTCAGATTTTCTTTGCAAAAAATTTGGTGTTTGCGGCTGTTGTTTTGATTGTAAGCCTTGCCAATCCGATTGTAGGGTTGGGTGGCTTAGCGGCTGTGGTGCTGATTAACGCACTGGCTTATGTTTTGGCATTTCCTAAGGAGAAAATCAAATCGGGAGTTTACGGTTTTAATGCTGCTTTTCTCGGAATGGCTATGGCGTATAAATTCAGTTTAAACGGCTCATTTGTAGCCTTTTTCCTGTTTGCTTTGGCGCTGTTATTTATGTTTACTGTTTGGTTCGAAACGAGTTTTGCACAACACAAATTACCGATGCTGACCCTGCCTTTCGTTCTGACGATGATGATATTGGAGTTGGCATTCAATACATTTAGCAATATTGAAGCCGTGTCGCTGTTCGACCGCTTTACCGTGGTTTTGGCTAGGGAAGTGCAGCTGCCTTGGTATCAGTTGGTTCACTCGCTTGATAATTTTCCTTTTCCACCCATTCTTGCTTATTTTTTCAAAACATTGGCATCGGTGTTTTTTTCAGACAGCGTTTTGGTGGGAATTATAATCGCAGTGGCAATTCTAATTTATTCAAGAATACAGTTCACGGTGGCATTGCTTGGTTTTATCGGCGCTTTTCTTTCTGTGAAAATTTTAGGTGCAGATATGCAGGTGCTAACACAAAACTTGGGTGGTATTAACTATATTTTCTGGGGAATGGCAATCGGCAGTTTCTTTATCATTCCAAACATATATAGCTATTTGATGATGCTGGGGCTTACGCCTGTTTTGTTCCTAATTTACGAAAGCATCGAACGGATAATTAGTGGCGTTGGACTATCTTCTTACACACTGGCATTCAGCCTATTGACTATTCTCGTATTGTTTATTCTGAAGCAAAGAAGTGTCAATAAATTCTTTGTTTTTCCGATAATTCAATATTATAATCCCGAAAAAACGGTTTATAAAAGTGTGAATTTCCTGCAACGTTTCGGCACAGATTTACCTTTCAAAATGAAACTTCCATTTTTGGGACAGTGGACTGTAAGTCAAGGTTATAATGGTGGAATCACCCATTTGGGTGAATGGGGAAACGCCTTGGATTTTGTGATTACAGATGAAGAAAACAAAACTTATTCCGGCTATGGTGCTATCAAAGATGATTTTTATTGCTACAATAAATCTGTTGTAGCACCGGCAGACGGCTACGTCTATCAAATCAGCAACATTACCAAAGATAATAATATAAGTGACGTAAATACGATTAGAAACTGGGGAAATACAATTATTATCAATCACTTGAATGGACTTTTTACACAAATTAGTCATTTGAAAAAAGATAGTTTCAAAGTTCAAGTTGGCGATTATGTAACAAAAGGAATGGTGCTTGCCGCCTGTGGAAATTCCGGTCGCTCACCTGAACCGCATTTGCATTTTCAGGTGCAGTTAAGTCCTGAAATCGGTGCGAAAACACATTCTTATCCGTTTGGTTACTATTTTGAAAAAACGGACGACAAGCCGATTTTACGAATGGGTGAAATTCCTACTGAAAATTCCATTATTTACAATGTGGATGGTTTAGAGCTAATTTATAACACCTTTGATTTCAAACCGGGTAGAACGCTGAATGTCAGCTTTAACGGCGAAAAACTAAGCTGGACGATTGCTACCAACGAGTACAACCAAACTTATATCTTCTGCGAAAAATCAAAATCAACCGCTTACTTTGTCAACGACGGTACAATGTTTTATTTTACCGATTTTGAAGGAAGAAAAAGCTCGGCACTTTATATGTTTTACCGCAGTTGTTTCAAACTTCTGCTTGCCGGAGAAAGAAGTATCGAAATCAGGGACCGCATTCCGCTTTCAAAGGAATTACCTTCGTCAGTGAAATGGTTGCAAGATTTTATTGCACCGCTTGCTTTGCTAAGTCGGGTAAATTTCTCATCACAGCTTAACCGATTAGATAATCCGTTCTATCCTGAAAATGCCGAGTTTGTTAATCGGGTTGAAGTCAAATATTTCGGAAAAAAGCAGCCGTTTATGGAATATACAGTAGCAGTTTCGCAATCAAAAATTGAAATTAAATCGGAAAACCAAAATCTATGTATCGAATAGTTATTACCTTAATTCTGGTGTCTTTCTTTTGGGTAGCAAAAGGACAGGAAGCACTCGTAATAAATCCTTTGCAACAAAATCCGCAACTAGTCTATTACGATAGTCTTACGTTTGCTCAGTATCAAAATGGAGATTACAAATCGCTGATTAAAACAGCAACCAAGGCAGAGCGATTGGGAGTTCGTTTTCCGTATCTGAATTATCGCAAAGCCATTGCCTATTATGAGCTAAAAAACTATGCAAAAGCGGCGGAGTTTTATGAAAAAGCGCTTTATGATGTGCCTGATGACCTGTTTTTGAAGGGAAGTTTGTATATGGCTTATCTGCTTAGCGGACAAAGTCAAAAAGCCGATATTTTAGCTAAAACGCTTCCTGAAAGCAGTCAGGAAACTTTGGGTTTTAAACCTTCGTTTGTTGATTTTATCCGTGTTTCCGGTGGATATACTTTTAGTGATAATAATGAGAAAAAGCGAAACAGCATAGCCAATCTTGACACAATAAATTTCATCAATCAGTATCAAGATATGACGCTTGGCGGATTAACGCTTGGATTAAATATTTCTGAACGCCTAAAGTTGAATGCAGGTTATAATTTATTTAACTCGAAGTTTGAGCGTTTTGTTCAAGACAGTCTGCAACACAGTGATTTATTGTCGCAACACCAAATCAATCTCGGCATGGAATTTTATTTAGGAAATAACTTTACGCTGGGATTTACAGGCGGATTTTACGCCATTGAAAAAAACGACAAATCAATTACACAGGTTCCGGATAGCAGTCAAACGTGGCGAATACCTTCGTCTCAATCAAGCAATTACAATCTATCCGCTATGGTTTTTCTGAATAAAAGATTTACCTACGTGATGCCTGAAATTTCTTTTGCTTATTCTGATTTTGCTTTTTCCAATCAATTTCAATCCAAGCTACAACTGACTTACTATCCGCTTGGGAATTTGAATTTTTACGGAATTACATCGGGTGCCATTATTTTGGATAGTAATAAAAATAGAAGTAAAAAGACCGTTTTTTCTCAACATTTGGGAGCGAAATTAGTAAAAAATATTTGGTTAGATGGCACTGTAAGTGTAGGCGACCATTTGAATTATATAACAGACCGCTCATTTACCGTGTATGATACCTACGACCCGATTAAGCTTATTTCCTGTTTGAGTTTGTCTTATTATTTCAAAAAAATGACCGTATCCGGCACTTACTCGTTGACACAGCGGGAAGGTTGGATACTTACAAATTATTACACAGAATTGTTAAAGTATAAGTATAATAATCAATTAGTTAATCTTTCAATAAAATGGAATTTTTAAAGAAAAATGCAGCAATAATTCTATTGCTTATCGTGTTTGGTGTTTCAGCTTCGGCACAGGTTAGTCCCGCCAAAGTTTTTGAAAACAGCTACGCCAAAGAAGCATCCGGCGACTATCAAGGTGCTATAAATGACTTGGTTGGCTTAAATGGTTTTGATTACCACAAATCCCTTCGACTGGGTTGGCTATACTATTTGAGTAAAAATTATGATACGAGTGTTCGTTATTATCAGCAAGCTGTAAAGCTGCGTCCGAGAGCGGTGGAAGCTTTGCTTGGACTTTGTAATCCGCTTGAAGCACAGAAAAAAACAGACCAACTCGAAGTTACCTATAAGAAAATCCTTGCCATTGACCCGATGAATTCAAAGGTAAACTACGCTTTAGGAAATATTTATTACTATCGAAAAAACTTTACGTTAGCAGAAAAGCACTTTGATTTGGTGGTTAGTCTGTATCCTTTCGACTACTATTCCAATTTGATGGGAGGCTGGACAAAGTATTTTTTAGGCAAAAAAAACGAAGCTAAAATTCTGTTTAATACCGTTTTAATTATTTCCCCAACTGATAAGTCAGCAAAAGACGGATTAGCTTTGATAAAATAGCGAGTTTAGTTTTATGGTATTTTCAAGAAAAAAACAAAGCCAACTATTTCTGAATGATTTAGTTGGCTTTGTTTGTTAATTGCACCTTACTGTAAACTGTAAACTGAATACTGCTAACTGCTGACTACCTAGCTATTTCCCCACTACCAATGCAAATTCTCGCATCACGGTCGTAAATTACACCGAACTGACCTGCAGCAATTCCTTGCAACTTTTCTTCGGAAAGAACTTGATAGCCTTTGTTGGTTTTGATTATTCGTCCTTTGGTAAATTCAGGTGTGTGACGGATTTTAAAGGTAATATCAATTTCGTTGCTGAAGTTTTCCCAAGGGTTTTCAGTAATAAAATGAAAGTCGTTCATGCAAAACTTGTTACCATACTGCGTTTCCACATCGTAACCACGTGATGCATAAATAATATTTCCGGGAACATCTTTTTTCACCACATACCAAGGTCCACCGGATAAACCTAATCCTTTCCGCTGTCCTACAGTGTGAAACCAGTAGCCTTTGTGTTGTCCGAGAATTTTTCCCGTTTCAAATTCCACGATTGGACCCGGTTTTTCACCCAAATAACGACGAATAAAGTCGTTGTAATTTACTTTTCCCAAAAAACATATCCCTTGACTGTCACCACGTTTTGCTGAAGGCAGATTAGCTTGTTCGGCTATCTTACGAACTTCATTTTTCATCAAATGCCCGACAGGAAACATCAATCTGGACACTTGCAAATTGTCTATCTGTGCCAAAAAGTCGGTTTGATCTTTTACAGGATCTTTCGCTGTACCAAGGTAGGTTTTATCATCTATTTCTATAGTCGTAGCGTAATGCCCGGTTGCCAACTTATCGAACTCATGACCGTAGCGTTGGTCAAACACACCAAACTTAACTAGTTTATTGCACATCACATCAGGGTTTGGTGTAAGTCCGAGCCGCACTTTCTCAATGGTGTAAGCCACTACCGTATCCCAGTAGTCTTTGTGCAAATCAACTACTTCCAACTTGCAACCATACTTATGAGCCACCAAACTTGCCATTTCTATATCCTCCTCCGACGTACAATCCAAAAGTTCGTCGTCATCTTGTCCGATTTTGATATAAAAAAGCGTAGGTGTGTATCCCTGCTCTTTGAGCAGATGAACCACCACCGAGCTGTCCACTCCTCCTGATATTAATGCAGCTATAGTCATTAGTTAGTTAAATCGTTGATTGGTTGATTAGTTAATTAGTTGATTCGTTCGGATGTTTATAAGTTTGAATGTTTTTGTATTTAATGGGGCAAATATAAAGAGTTTTTTTTATCGGTCAAAAAACTTTAAGCATATTGCGGTTATAAAATCCGCATTGTGCATAAAAATATGGACAATGCCGTTCGAAACGACAATGTCCTATGTTCTAAAAAAAAGACGACCTTTACAGTCGTCTTTCCCAAATTGATTAACCCCAAATCAATTTTGCACATTGTTCAACCAAACAAACTACTTAAACTATGAAAAAACGTGGAACAATGTGTTTATCTTAATTCTCCCACAGGTCTTGCTCAAAGTTCATCAGTTCGGTTTCAATTCGTTGTTGCTCGTGTCGCAGTGCATCTTCATCCAATGAAAACTCCAGCAACATACGGCTGTACATATTGCTATCGCCGAGCAAATAACTTGAATAGAGTTTTTGTGAGAAAAAATCGTCGTAGGTCATTCGTTGACTGTCATTTCCGTTTGGAATAATCAACTGACGCATCATATAGGGACGTAATTCGTCGTAAGAGAACCAGCAAAGCACCGAGTTACGAAAGTAAGCCATAGTGTCATTGCCCGCCATATTATCCGGATGTAGCGCATACATCGGTGCAATGGCTATGATTTTCGAATAAAGTCTGGAAGTGTGTGTGTCAAAGAAAATCACTTCTTGAATTAAGAACTTTAACTGATTACGCACATAGCGCATATATTGATCCATATTTACGCTACGCTCTTCGGTAATCGGGTCAATCTGTATCAAGTTATTGTCCATCTCTTCATCGTAGGCAAACGTACGAGAAAGTTCTTCTCCGGTAAGCAGGTTGTCGAACTGTGGCTTAATATCACGCGGATTTCGAGCATATACATTGACACCACTTACAATGGCATCCAGCATAAGCCTAAAAAAGCTTTTGTGCTGATCCGTCGGACGAGAAGGAAAATAGAGTTGGAAATTCTGCTTATCTCGCATATCAATTACCCGATATACCACACGCGACCAAGTAATATCCTCTGCCCGATGGTCAATAACTGCTATTGTATCTGCCAAAGCATCCAGCTCCATAGTCTGCAAACGGATATTTCCTATCTCATCAAAAAATGATGTATTTGTATCCTGTGCTTTCAAACTACCTGCTGAAAACAACACGGCAACTAATGCTATGATTAAACTATATTTTTTCATAATGAAGTATGATTATTTGATTCTATATTGATTTAGCCACAAGAGGCTTTAACTACTGTTTTTCTTAATCGTCGGCTGGAAGCCGACACTCCCAACTATAAACTAACGACTGCAAACTTGAAATTCAGAACTCCTACAGACTACTTACTATACACTCTTGACTTACTACTGACTGAAAACTGCTAACTGTTACAACTCAACCTGTATCACTCCCAAACTCCTTGTCTTCCCATCCGGTCCTACAGCTCTAATATTTTTGAAGGTAATTAAATCGCCACCCTCCAATTGGTCGATATCCGCCTTTTGTTTTGACGTAAGGTTTGCGTTGGTACTTGTAGCTATACCCAACAAGGTATGTTGAATAAAGCCTGTAATATCAAATTTTGCTTGCACTAGTGCATCTTCACCGTAGCTTGCCACCAATTTGGCGGTTTGCATTTGTTTGCGTGTAATTCTTCCTTCACGAATCAAACGTGGCACTCCGCCTGCATCGGTATATTGAAGGTAAGCCACCGGATCGGGCAGGTATTTTACGCGAAAAATACTATTTCCCATCTGTTGCTCACGACCTTCTACCATAGCAGAAACAATTACATTGATTTCACCGTCTCTTTCTGCACGGATAATATAGTTTCCTGAAGCTGTTTTAGCCGCCGAACCGCCTTCCACACGCACACGCACATTTTCTGCCGCAATTCCCGGTACAGACACGCTAAATCGGTTGTCGATACCACGATAAACTACGTTTAGGTCTTCGTTAGAAATGGTTGCTGCCGGTTTTCCTACGGTATATTCTTCCGTAAAAGGATACGAAATAAAACCACCCTGATTATCCTGCATCCGAATTGTTCCCGAGTACTTGAAAGTTCCGGTTTGGGATGCTACAAATTCATATTTTCCAAATTTATTCGGACCACCTGTTGGGATGCGTGAACCATTCACCATATACTCATACTGACGAGTACTGTCCGTTGCTGCGAGAATAATATCGGCAGAGTAGCGTCCACCTTGAATAATGTAGCGAGAGTTTGGCACCACAAAAGCCTGTACTTTATTTACCCTAAAATCTTCAAAGTCTGTTCTGGATTTCAAATATTGTACAGTTTCAGCTTCCGCATTGCGAATGTCTGCCTGATATTTGGTAAGCATGGTAATAGCTGCCGATACAGGCATGGATTCAAACAATTTTGTCTCCCACTTACTTCCTCCGGCAGTGGCAAACATCGTGTTATACATATCTGCTTTACCCGGATTTGTCTTCTTTAAAAATTCTCGGTAAGTATCTATCTTTTCTCGAAGTTTTTTCCCGTTTCCTCTTGCCAAAGCATATTCTCCGGCAGCATGAATATCTTCTCTAGCAACAATATTGATGGCGTTTTTGTCTGCATCTTCGCCATCTGCAATTCTCAAAATACCGTATTTAAATTCCGCTAAATAATTATAAATATCATCCGACATTTTCTGCACAGCATTGGCTTGGTCAAGCCACTCTTTTACTTTTGCCGGATTTTTTTCATGCATAAATTGAAAGTCATCGTACAAAGCCGAGTTTCGCTTATCCGACGATGATATAGTTGCACGTAAGCTACTGTCCACCATTCCGAAGCCGTTCAAGATTTCGCTTGAAACGTTCAGTGCCAGCATAGCCGTAAGCACAAGGTACATCATACCTATCATGCGCTGCCGCGGGGTTTCGGGACAATTTTTTGCTCCACTCATTTTTTTAGTTCACAGTTAATAGTTTATAGTTCGCAGTTCGCAGTTTGTAGTTTGTAGTATGTAGTTTATAGTTTTACACATGTTACAGTTACTTTTCACGATAACTCCTTAACTTTCATATTTCATCTACTGTCTACCGACTACCATCTACCATCTACGACAACGCATTTAACATATTTCCATAAATGGCGTTCAAATCTTCTACTTGCTTGCTGAGTCTGCGAGTTGCATTTTGATAACGTTGACTTTCTTGTTGTGCCACATGAGCAGCTTCTTTCATCACATCCATATTGGCTGACACGCCATCCACATTCTCTGTTGCACGACGGATAGCTTCCACTTGCTGTTGTAAGTTCTCGGTTTGTGCCTGAATATGACGAAGTTGGATTTCATAAATCGCATTGATAGACGACAGACTTTGATTTACATTTTCTACCTTTCCGGAATAGCTTCTAGTGCTGTTTACCACTTGGTCAATTTCAGAATTTACATTCTGATAAGACGAAGCCAAAGTCTCGGCAGTTGCATTCAATTTCTGCTGTGTTTCTGCAAATCCGGCTGCCATTTCCGATGCTGTTTCAATGTTTTTAGCCAAACCATTCGCCTGTAAAGCTACATCAGCTAATTTTTGCAAGTTTTCTGCTGTAAGCGTCAGGTTTTTAATTCCATCGCTCAGTCTTATTACATCTTCTTCCGTCAAAGCTTCGCCAAAGTTGATAGCGCCACCGCCACCTGAAACCTGTATATCTTCAGAAACACCGGCTACACCGCCACTACCGCCTTGTACAATAATGGTTCCGCCACCAACAATCTGTGGTTGACCTTCGCCACCATACACTTGTTGCATTTCTCCATCAGCGGGTTCACCCGTTGGATACATAAATGCAGTCTGCACACCACCCTGCACTGCCGAAGCAATGCTTTTGGCATCGATACGTTCGTCATCTTCTGCTTTGAAATTAAAGATACGACTCCAATCATACTCGCGATAGGGTTTATCAAAAATACCGAGTGCAAAAATAAACGATTCCACGCTCATTCCTATACCCAGCATAATATTACCCACTGGTAAGTGCAAAATCTTAAACATCGCACCCATAATCACAATGGCTGCTCCAAGACTATATGTTGCAGATACAATTCTACGTCCGGTATACGAATTCCACCATCTATAAAATCCGCTGCTTGGTTTTCTAAGCTTCATAGCTTTAAGTATTTGTTCCGATTGCTCGGTAAGATTTATTTATAAATAATTATTTGTAGCCACTAATCTCCGGTATAAAAACGCACGCATCTAAATCCGATATATGGACGACTTTCGTTTTGATACTGATGAGTTTTCACACCACACTGCAAGTAGTAGGCTATGTCTTTCCACGAACCGCCTTTTACCACTTTTCGTTTCAAAACAAGCGGGTCGTCATTTTTAGCATTGTATTGGAAATTTGGATTAATTTCAGCAAGCACAGAGTTCGCAGAAGGATTATAGGAACTTGATGTCCATTCTGCCACGTTTCCAGCCATATCATAGAGTCCGTAGTTATTCGGCGCAAACGAGCCTACTTTCATCGTTGCAACAGCATCTGTAGTACCAAATTCCGCTCTCGACGGTTTGAAATTAGCCATGTAGCAACCTTTGCTGTCACGTACATAATTTCCACCCCAAGGATAAAGCGCCAATTCTCTACCACCACGTGCTGCGTATTCCCATTCTGCTTCGGTAGGCAATCTAAACTCTTCGCCTTGTACCAAGTCTGTGCCGTAGTAAAGTTTTGTTCTCCACTTAGTAAATGCCACTGCCTGCTCCCAAGTAACTCCTACCACCGGATATTGTGCAAATGCTCCGTGTGAAAAGTACATTTTCATTTTCGGGTCGTTGTAGGTGTATTGGAAATCACGCATCCAAGCTGCCGTATCCGGATAAACGTTTACTATTTTGCTTTGGAAAAAATCACTTCTTGACACCAATGGTCTAGTGATAGTTACATTCTGTATCAAACCGTTTTCATCTACATAACCGCTATCAATCCGCACGGTAGCACCGGGTGCAAATTTTCCTGTATGCAAATCAAATTTATTCTTAGGTAATGCAGCTTGTTCGTAATCATACCAACGATAGACAAAACGAAGTTTGCTTGGATTTATCTCCTTTTGTCCGCCTAACGTCATCTCTGCAGGAAAATACAAACTATTCAGAATATCTTGAATCTCCTCATCTTTTGAATTCCAAGGAATTTTGGAACGCCAATTAAGCAGCGCTTCTTCCGGACTTGCTTCATCCACGTCGCCTTTGATAGGTTTACGAAACTCGTCTCTACCCGCCAACACCAACATTCGCAAGGCGATAGAGTCCTTCACGTAGTTTACAAATTGTTTGTACTCGTCATTTGTAATCTCTGTTTCGTCCATCCAAAATGCATTTAGCGTTACTTTTCGCGGTTGTTCGTTTACGTCCCCAAAAAGCGCCTCATCGTTAGGTCCCATTACAAATGAACCTGCTTTTATATATACCATCCCATACGGACTGGCATCTCTGAATGAGCCTTTATTTCCCAGACCCACTAATTCACCCATCGGCTTATTGCAAGCGCTTAATCCGAAGGCTATTAATAATATTGGCAGAATTTTTTTCATATTTTTCATATATTGTCAAGAAGTTCGGAACTCGAAACTACTTCTCGCTACGGTTACTGAGCTTGTCGAAGTATCGTTCTTCCGGCTTCAATCTTTCATTTTTTATATTTTGTATTTCATATGTCAACTACTATCTCCCGACTTCCAACTTATTAATAACTCATTTTTTACAATATTCTTATACTTTTATAACTATTTTTCTTTCCCATATCAAATAAAAAGCTGTAAGAAAGGAAAACTTCGTGTGAACCGGAACTTGGTCCGAGCATTTTTCCGACCGGCAAATCGTAGGCGTAACCTATCTGCATGCCATTCATCACGTTAATTCCGGCAAGAACAACCGCTGCATCTTGAAAGCGATAGGACAAGCCGCCCCAAAATCGCTCATCATACACCAATCGTCCTGTGAGTTCTGCTTGCCAAGTGATAAAATCGCTTTTTACCAAAGAGGATGAGCGTATTTTCCATTTCGGATCTTTAAATACAAAATCATAGCCGCCCGTAAAGTAGAGAACTCCTCTTACATCAAATTTCGTTCGCTCTTCGTTCAGAGTGATTTTAGGTGTATTTAAATGAACGTAAGAAACACCAAGATAGTATTTTGGCGCTGAATAAAACAGTCCTGCCGTTAGGTCAAAGCTTATTCCTGTGTCATCCGCTTTGGGAATGGCTGCATCACCCAAAAAGTCGTAGTAATCCGCATTTATATTGGCATTTTTAATACTGTCATGTACAAAACCTACGTTTACAAAACCTACGTCAACTCCGGCACTTAGCTTGCCTTTTCCTATTTTTCTTTTGAAAGCATATTGGAAATGTGCTGCTTGACTATTAAAAGCACCGATTTTATCATTCAAAAACTTTATTCCTAATCCGTGATCGACCTTTTCGCCCATTTTGAATGGGGTGTTTATTGAGAAAAATGTGGATTGTGGTGCTCCCGGCACGCCAACCCACTGTATGCGGTGCTGACCTGACACGTTTATCATCCCATTTTCACCAACAGCAGCCGGATTGAACGAAGGCATATTGAGCATATATTGGCTAATCTGCGACTCAAACTGTGCAGAAACAGGCAACACAAACAGCAAAAACGCGATTAGCAAGCATTGTTGGCGTCCTGTTTTTGTGTTATTGTATTTCCTTATCAGCATTTTAGCAGATTTGTTCATTTCTTTAGTTGTTCGCAGATTTTGAGTTTTTGAACTGTAATGAAATAAACTTAAAATTGATGAAAAAATTGTATTTAGTTACTAAATTCCCTCAAAATACGGCTTATTTCGTAGAAATCTTATTCATCCTATTTGTTTAAATGACTATCCTATTTTTTTCTTAAAATCACTAATCCACAGCTTAAAAGCTGTGGATTAGTGATTTACAAAGTATTTGGCTTCAGCCAAAATTTATTTAAGTTTGGGCTAAAGCCCGTTTTAATACTTTCAAACCATCCACGCCATAAATGGCATGGCAATTGAAATGATATTGGGTAGATTATCTAGCTATTTAAACAAAAAAAGCAGCACGAGATACTTTTCGTGCTGCTTTCAAGTTAATTACTAAACGGCTAATATTCCTCTTCGTCAAAAAAGAAGTCTTCTTTGGTGGGGTAATCAGGCCAAATATCTTCGATGGATTCATAGATTTCGCCCTCGTCTTCTATTTCTTGAAGGTTTTCAATTACTTCCATCGGCGCGCCTGAGCGAATTGCATAGTCAATCAATTCATCTTTTGTTGCCGGCCATGGCGCATCTTCAATCTTTGAAGCCAGTTCTAATGTCCAATACATTTTTCTTAAAATTATTTAGATTAGTAAACTACTTTTCTTAAAATGTGTGCAAAAATAATAAATATTTTGATTATTGAGGCTGTTTCCAAACTATTTCTTCTGTTTTATCATCCATTAACAATTTTCTTGCCAAAACAAAGAAGTAATCGGATAGTCTGTTCACATATTTAACTATTAAATCTTCCACCGGATAAGTTTTCGCCATTTCGACAATCCGTCGCTCTGCACGGCGAGCTACCGTGCGACAAATATGGGACTGTGCAGCCACCAACGAACCTCCCGGAATGGTAAACTGACATAAAGGCTCTAACTGTTCATTCATTCGGTCAATTTCCTTCTCTATCGCTTCCACATACTCAGGTTTCATTACCGATGCTGTTTTGTAATCGGTCTTTGTAGTGTCTGTAGCTAAGCTCGAACCTACGGTAAACAACAAGTTTTGGATATTTTGCAAAAATGCTTTCTGTTCTTCATTCTTACAATACGCTGCCAACAGCCCGATATGCGAATTTAATTCATCTAGCGTGCCATAAGCCTCCAAACGAACATCCGATTTGCTTACGCATGTCCCGCCAATTAGTCCCGTAGAACCATTATCGCCTGTTTTGGTATAAATTTTCATGTTTGCAAATGTATGATGTATGATGTGTGATGTATGATGTGTGATGTATGATGTGTGATGTATGATGTATGATGTATGATGATGTATGTATGTATGGTGTATGGTGTATGGTGTATGGTGCATGGTGTATGATGTATTTTATGGTTTTAAAGTATTTCTAAAAGCAATCATCATATTCATTAATAAATAGGCATCTTTATAATGCTTTTCGAATATTTCCTCGCTTATATATTTTCTTCTTTTTGCTTTATGCAAGCAAGTTACAACTTCTGCTAATGAACGAATTGCATATCCTATAAATTTCTTAAATTCGGGGTTAGACTGCAATATAGCTCCTTCTGAAATATTTAGCGCTATGCTGTCAACTGCACGCCTTATCTGACTTGTTAAGTTATAAACTTCGTCCTTTGGAAACCCTTTGGATAAATTATAAATTTCTTCGGCGAAATCCATTGACATTTGCCAAATCCTTAGTGTTTCAAACTTAAAACTCATAGCTTTTATCTTTTTATGTTACATTAAAACACACAACAAAATTCACCCAACATCATACACCCAACATCCAGCAACATCACAAAAACATCTTATAATTTTTCTTTGGGAAATTTTTATTAAAAAAGACAATTCCCATTTCAAATAAATCAAAAGTAGCTGTTACTGCTTCGTGTTTTCTAATTTCGCACCAAGCTTGCTCCATGGAACTTGACCAGTGAATATCATCCAATATAAAAACCGTTTCGGCATGAGAAAGTTCAAGACATTGCTGAAAATATTTCAAAACGGGCTCTTTTTGATGATTAGCGTCAAAAAAGACCAAATCCAGCTTGTCAAGTTTGCTCAATGTGGGTGCTAATGTTTCATCAATATTCCCAACCACAAGCTCAATGTTTTCAATTTCCAGCTTCTCAAAATTTTCTCTTGCAATCTTAGCTAACGCTTCACTTCCCTCTAAGCTTGTTACTTTAATGTCTTTACTTACAGAAGCCATATAGGACGTGGTTAAACCCAACGACGTTCCCAGCTCCAACACATTCTCCGCTTTCGTAAAGTTAACCGCTCGAAAGAGTAACTGCGCCCATTTCGGTTTTTTAAGAGATGTTTTGGCTACATCCATTACCCTTGACTCTCGGTCGTTTCCTGTGCCGTAATCTTTTATAAAAATCTTACGGTCATCGTAATAGAGATTTTCACGCAGTGTTTCTATCTGCGAAAAAACATAAAAAGGATTTTTCTCATAAATAGCATTGTGGGTAAAACGGTAAAGATAAGGCGAGTGAATACCGTGTCCTTTGGTGTTTTTGGCGTCAAGGATATGGCGCAAAAATTTATATGCATATTTAATTTTGTTCACAGTGATTGATTTTATAATAGTTTACACAAAATTACAAAACTATTAAGAATAAAAAAAACGTAGCTGATAGATTTTCTCAACTACGTTTTGATTACTTTTATTCCGATAAATTTATTCTGCTACAATCGTGATTTTAGCACTTTTCACACCTTTTGCCGAAGCTTCCAATGTAATTTTTCCACCTTTTTCAAGACTTTGAACGAGTGCAGTCAACTGTCCGCTGAATAGTTTCATTTTCGGCTCTTGGAAACTTTCAAGACTTGCAGGATTACCATTGGCAACGGCTTTGAATACACCTGCTCCTGTTACTTTGAAGCTGATTTCTCGTTCATCAGTCGGACAGAAATTTCCGTTTTTGTCCACTAATTTTACATTTACAAATGAAATATCGCGTCCGTCAGCTTTTATCGTGTTTCTATCAGCTTCCAATACTATACGTGCAGGTTTTCCGGCGGTTTTCAGTTCTTTCTCAGCCACAGCATTTCCTGTTTCGTCATAAGCAACTACTTTCACTGTTCCCGGTTCGTATTTGGTATCCATCCACATCAAACGGTAACGTTTTTGACGCTCAAAGTTCTTGTAAGCTTCTTGAGTATCAGTTCCATCGCGCTTGATAGAAAGGTCCTTGGTACGTTTTCCTTGACTTTTTCCGTTAATGAAAAGCTCTGCCGAAGGATAGTTGGTGTACACGAAAACAGGTGTAACTTCACCTTCACGACCTTCCCAGTTCCAGTGAGGAAGGATATGAAGTGTTTCTATTTCTTTATTCCAATGACTTCTGTAAAGGTAGAAACGGTCTTTTGGAATACCAGCCAAGTCCACAATTCCAAACAACGAGCTATGTGAAGGCCAATCGGTATAATACGGTGTCGGTTCACCGATATAGTCAAAGCCTGTCCAAACAAATTCACCGATACAGTAAGGCAAATCTTCGTGCTGGATAAAGTCATCTTCCGGCAAGTTTGACCAACCGCAATGTTCTACGTCGTAAGAAGATGCTTGGTGGTCATCATATTTCGCCATTGCTTTACGCTCTACGGGGAATTTATATACACCGCGCGAACTTACGGTAGAAGCGGTTTCACTGCCAAGAATAAGTTGTTGCGGAATTTTTTTGTAATTCTCGTGATAGAGATGCGGACGATAATTAAATCCTGCCACGTCCAAAATAGATGCAAAATTATTGCTTGTTACTGCGCCCGGATTGTCCATTCCATTGGTTACCGGACGAGTTGGGTCTTCACGGTGGCAAATATCTTGTAAGAATTTGTTGCGTTTGGGTCCCATATTGCCATCGCCTTGTTCCGGCACCTCGTTTCCGATACACCACATCACGTTTGCAGGACTGTTGCGATAGTTGTGAAGCACATTGACCATATCTTTTTCTGCCCAATTATCCCAAAATAGGTTGTAACCGTTTTGTACTTTTGGCTGTTTCCACTCGTCAAATGTTTCAATCATCAACATCATTCCCATTTCGTCGCAAGCGCGCACTAGCTCCGGTGCAGGCATATTGTGCGATGTGCGAATGGCATTTACACCCATATCTTTCATAATGCGAATTTGACGACGAATAGCCGCATCATTTACAGCCGCACCCAATGGACCAAGGTCGTGGTGCATACATACGCCCTTAAACACGGTTCTCTTTCCGTTCAGGTAAAAACCATCGTTTGGACGAATTTCAATGGTACGAATGCCGAAAGTAGTTGAATACTCATCTACTTGTTTTCCATTGGAATAGAGCTTAGAAATAGCTTTATAAAGGTTTGGACTGTCAACATCCCAAAGTTTATATTCATCCAAATAAACATCTTGATTAAATACAGCTTGGCTATATTTATTCAATTTTGCCTCTGCACTTCCAACTACCTTTCCTTCCGGATTAAGAATTTGAGTTACAAGTTTGTAATCGCTGTTTTGTTTGGTATTTGTTACTTTTGTACGGATATTTATTTTTGCAAAATCATCATTTACCACAGGCGTAGTTACATACGTTCCCCACACAGGAATATGCACCTCGTTAGTAGTGATTACGTGTACATTTCTATAAATTCCGGCACCCGGATACCAGCGAGATTGCTCGGGACGGTTTTCCAGACGAACAGCCAATACGTTTGGTGTATTGTCTTTGTTCAAATAATCGGTAATGTCAAAATGGAAAGAGTTGTAACCGTAAGGCCACTCACCAACTTTTCTGCCGTTTACCCAAACTTGCGAATTTGCCATCGCCCCATCAAAAAGGATGGTAACACGTTTTCCGATTTCGTAAGCAGGCAAGTTTCCAGTGTTCCTGTACCAGCCCACACCCACAAATGGAAGTCCTCCGGTACGTCCGGCGTGTTCAGTTGCTTCGGTTTGTCCATCCTGCAAAATAGCCACGTGTTGCTTGTCGTTTTGCGGACTAAACGGTCCATAAATAGCCCAGTCATGTGGCACTGTTACTTTCTGCCATGCACTATCATCGTAGTTGGCATCTTTTTGGGTTGCTTCATCGGTACGGATGAATTTCCAATTCTTTTCTAGCAAGTATTCCGTGCGGTTTTGTGCCGATACATTCAGCATGAATACAAGCAAAAGCGTCCATAAAACAAAATTCTTTTTGGTCATAGATGGTTGTTTTTTAGTTTTAAAAATACAAATATAACCATTTCATTTGACTAGAAAAATTTAGACCGAACTAATAAATGTTGAAAAAACAAAAAAACATCCAAAATTGATTTTTTGGATGTTTTTTAAGGCTATAACTAATCAATCATTCTTCGTCATAAACGAAAAACGGGAAAATCAAAACTCGAAATTTTAATAAGAGACGGGTTATATCTGCTTCATTTTTACGTTCAACTCAGAGGCATTGCTTAAATCTATTTCAAGCGTCTGGTCAGCGTAAGAAATCATACTGATTTTAAGACTTACTTTTCCCTGTTTGAAATTTTTAATAACAAAATTGCCATCTAAGTCCGTGTAAATTTTTTGTCCGTCAATGGTAATTGTGGCACCAGCAAGCATTTCATTTGTTGACGCATCAACCACATGACCTTTTACAACCAACTCTTGAACTTGTGCTTTTGTCTCTGTTTTTGTGGTTGTTACAGGTTTTGCTTCATTTGCTGCGCTTAGATTTATTGTTGCCAAAGCAAAAATGGCTAATAGTAAAAACTTTTTCATTTTTCTGACAGTTGTTTTTGGTTTTATTTTTACGCAACAAAAGTACGACACCCATATTACAAACCAATGACAAAACCTATACAATTAAATGAAAAAGCAGATGGGTTTATTACAAAATAAAATCATTGACATACATCCAAACAACGTATCTGACGAATTTTCCCAACAACATAGCGATAGCAACCACCCACCATCTTCCGCGGAAAAAACCTGCTGCAACGGCAATCACATCGCCAATAAAAGGAACGAAAGAAAAAAAGACAAACCAGTCACCAAAACGTTGGAATTTCACTAAAAAACGATCTATTTTTTCTTTTTTTATACGGAAAAATCTTTCAATCCACTCCAACTTTCCCAAGCGACCGATGTAATAGCTTGTCATTCCGCCCAGCCAGTTTCCTGCTGTAGCTACAAGTACACATTTCCAGGCATTCAGTCCGCTAAAAACCATAGCAGAAAAGACCACTTCCGAGCTAAAGGGTACGACTGTAGCCGCCAAAAAAGATGCTAAAAATAGTCCGTAATACCCCCAATCAGCAAATTCAATCATACAATCCAGTTGTATAATATTATTCTATAAAACATAAAGATAAAACTTATCACACAAAGCATAATAAAAACAATGGAATTGAATAGGTTTCGAATAAGCGTAAAGGCGTACGCCACAATAATCGCATAAAAAATAGCAATCGTGGGCAGATAAGAGATGTTATTGGAAAAACGAAGGACAGATAACATCAGCACACCAAACCCAACTAACTTAATAAATGTCAGCTCATTACGAATTTGAATGCTGTCTCTACGAGCATTGGCGGTCATCTGGAATAAGGAAAATACCACTATCAAAGCAAGAATGCCAAAATAAATATTCGTGGATATATTTTTGTGGCTAAAAAAGCTGTATTTGTAAAGAAAAGTCGGTATGCGGTAAATATAATCAAGGTTATCGTGTAAAAAATAGAATGTGCTCAGCAACAAAATCCAAGGTGTGATAAGTCCCAAAAAGGATGCAACAAAAACTCGAAACGAAGAACATTTTAAGAAAAAATAACCCACCCAAATCAAAACTATCAAATAGACAAACTCCGGCACTAAAAAAGTGCTTAGCCCCAGTACAAATGAAGAGAGAAATGCCTGCTCCATAGCTTGGCTGTTTTTATACATTCCCAAGGTCAAAAACACTACCAGTAAAAGCAACAATGCAGCTAAATTAGCTACATAATTACCATGAACGGGAAGCCAACAAGTAGATAACAGCAAATAAACAAAAGTAGGCATAAAGGTACGTGTGCGGATAAATGAATACTTATTATTCATCTGAGCCAACAAAAAAGAGTTGAGCATCATGACACCAAAACTTAGTAAATGAGCCGCCAGCGAAGATGATGGCAAAATGCCCTCAGCAAAGGTACCTATTCTGCCCGACATGGGATAGGGATACTGATAGATATAGTAAGTCGAAACCCACATACCAAAACTTACCAGATAGGTAAGAACGGTAAGATATATGGGTGGAACGATTAACTTTTGCAGGTTTAATTTCATCGCTTAGTCGAATGATTTTTTAGATTGACAAAATTACACAAATTTCTTGTAAAATTCTCACTGCTCGTCATTTTACAAAAAAAGAGACGTCAATTACGACGTCTCTTTCTTATCTAAATTTTCAAAACACTTATTTCAAACCGCGTTTTTTCAACAATGCATCCGGATTTGGGTCTGCACCGCGGAATGTGTGGTAAAGTTTCATCGGCTCATCACTGTCACCTTTTTCAAGGATATTTTCACGGAAAGCTTTCGCTACCGTAGGATTGTAAATATCGCCTGTCTCTTTGAAAGCTTGGAACGCATCAGCATCAAGCACTGCTGCCCAAGTGTAGCTGTAATATCCTGCTGAATATCCACCTTCAAAGATATGTTTGAAAATAGGACTGCGATAACGAACGATAATCTCCGGAATCATACCGATTTTATCAAGACTTGCTTTTTCGAATGCCGTAACATCAATATCTTTAACTTCTTTCATACTGTGATAATCCATATCCAAGATAGCAGCTGAAAGCAACTCCGTGTTTACAAAGCCTTGGTTAAATGTACCTGCAAGTTGAATTTTATCCATCAATTCTTTTGGCATCACTTCGCCTGTTTCGTAATGTAGTGCATAAGTTTTCATCACTTCCGGTTCCCAGCACCAGTTTTCCATTACTTGCGATGGCAACTCCACAAAGTCACGAGATACGTTGGTGCCTGACAAAGAAGGATAAGTTGAGTTAGCCAAAAGTCCGTGCAGCGCATGTCCAAACTCGTGGAACAAAGTTTCTACTTCGTCCATGGTCAATAATGATGGTTTGTCGCCAATCGGACGAGTGAAGCTACCTACGTTTACAATAATCGGACGATGATTTACTCCGTCTTTGATAAATTGCTCTTTGTAATTGCTCATCCAAGCACCTACGGTTTTACCCGGACGCGGGAAGTAGTCTGTATAAAGCAATCCAACATAGGAACCATCGGCATTTGTTACTTTAAATACTTCCACTTCTGGATTGTAAACCGGCATTCCTTCCAATTTTTCATATTGCAAGCCCCAAAGCTTGGTAGTCAAGTCAAAAATACCTTTACGAACATTTTCAAGCTTAAAGTAAGGTCTCAACTGCTCTTCGTCAAGGTCGAATTTTGCTTTGCGAAGTTTTTCTGTATAAAACCACCAATCCCAAGGTTCCAGTTTTTCGCCTTTACCTTCAGCGTCCATTAATTTTTGAAGTTCAGCTCTCTCTTCTTTAGCTTTTGCCAAAGCAGGCTGCCAAACTTTATCCAAGAAACTGTAAACCGCTTCCGGCGTTTTAGCCATAGTATTATCCAAAATAAATGCTGCCGGTGATTCAAAACCAAGTAAGTTGGCTTTTTTCACGCGTAGCTTCATTATTTTATTGATGATTTCTTTGTTGTCGTACTCGTTGTTGTTGTCGCAACGATTGGCATAAGCCAGCAACAATTCTTTGCGAAGCTCACGGTTTTCACCGTATTGAAGCACGGGGATAAAGCTTGTTTTTGAAACGGTAAACAACCATTGTCCTTCTTTACCTGCTTTTTTAGCTGCTTCGGCTGCTGCCGCAAGTACATTTTCAGGAATACCTTTCAGTTCGTCTTTGTTTGTTACAAACTTTTTGTAAGCATTAGTTTCTGCCAAGATATTTTGTCCGAAAGTTAATTCCAACGAGCTAAGTTCTTTGTTGATTTCACGCAATTCTGCTTTTTGCTCGTCGTTCAAATCAGCACCGCCACGAACAAAGCGTTTGTAAATTTTATCCAACACACGCTCTTGTTCGGGATTTAGTCCCAACGTTGCTTTCGCTTCATAAATTGTTTTTACACGTTGAAACAGCTTGTCATTCAGATAAATATTGTCCGAGTGTCCGGTCAATTTCGGCGTAACTTCCTGGGCAATTTTATTAATTTCATCGTTTGTTTCAGCCGACTGTAAGTTAAAGAAAACAGTAGAAACTTTATTCAGCAGTTCGCCGCTGTATTCCATTGCTTCAATCGTATTGGCAAATGTTGGTGCCTCAGGATTATTAACAATACTGTCAATCTCAGCCTGATGCTGCTTCATTCCTTCTTCAAAAGCCGGAAGGTAATGTTCGTTTTTGATTTGTTCAAATGGTGGTGCACCATACTCATTCGTGTACTCTTGGAAAAACGGGTTGTCGGAATTACTCTTTCCGGTACAAGCCGCCAAAGTTGTTCCAATTAACATAATTAAAAAAAGTGAAGGCTTGTATAAGAATTATTCTCCTAATAAGTTTGCAACTGTATTTCTGTCTTTGTTAAGTTGCTCAATCAACGCATCTACGCCATTGAATTTTTTCTCGTCGCGAATACGATGGATGCACTCTATTTTGATGGTTTGGTCGTAAATATTATCATCAAAATCAATAATATGTACCTCCATGCTTAGCTCGTCGTTCACCGTAAAAGTGGGTCGGTAGCCTATATTCATCATTCCGATATAGGGTTTTTGTTTTACATATACACGTACAGCATAAACGCCCGTAGCAGGGATGATTTTTTCTTTGCTTTCAAACCATAAGTTAGCCGTAGGGAAGCCGATTGAACGACCTTTTTTATATCCGCCCACTACTTTTCCGATAAATGTGTAGGGGTAGGTGAGAAGCGTGTTGGCAAGTGCTATATCACCGATTTGCAAGGCATTACGGATTTGCGTGCTGCTAAAATGCTCCTTGCTTTCCAGTTCGTACTTTTCCGCCCGCACCACTTTCATGCCTATCTCGTTGCCATAGATTTTATATTCTTCAAATCCGTCTTCTCTGTTATGTCCAAAACGATGGTCGTGACCCACAAAAAGCGTTTTTACTTTGAGTTTCTTCCAAAGTACCTCTTCCATAAATTCTTTGGCGGTCAAAGCAGCTAATCCTTTAGTAAAATCCAATATTACGCAGGCATCCACGTCAGTTGATTTTAGTAATTCCAGCTTTTCATCCAATGTAGTGAGTAGCCGGGGTTGAAAGTCGCTTTTAAGCACTTTTCGCGGGTGCTCATTAAATGTAACAACCACAGAAATAGACTGAGTGCGACGAGCTTCAGTTACTAGCTCATTGAGCAAAAAGCGGTGTCCGCCGTGCACGCCGTCAAAAAAGCCCACAGTTGCCACGCATTTTTCCCAAGGTACAGCGTCGTTATTTTTGTAAATATACATTTATAAAAATTGTCTTTTAATTTGCGAGTTGAGTTTCTTTTGGATTAAAACAATAGTAAGCATAGAAAAACTCATGCATATTCTCTTGGTTTCGGAAACATAGAAAAACATCAAACCTGCCGTAGGCAGGGATGTTTTTAAACTATGTTCTCGATATTTCAATAAAGGAAAACATTAGTGTCCCATTAAACTTTTAAGACTTTAAGTAATCTATATCTATTTTATAATCCTATCTGATATTCAGATTGTTACTTTAAATAAATATCAATAATTAACTAGTTGTCGAAAATATTAATTT
>DUQG01000023.1 GCA_012837935.1 Bacteroidales bacterium | reverse complement strand
TTTTATTAAATAACTGCAAAATTATCTATTTTCAAATCAAGTCGTAAAATCAAAGAACGCCTGTAGCTGAGTGAAAATCAGCACTATATAAAGAAATTTAAAAAATTAATGCATCACTAGTAATTTTAGATATACGATTTACGATTGTTTCATTGTATCGTATATTAATATTTTCTTATTTATTTTTTATTAATTCTTTTTCTAACAGTATTTATGGATGCAACTATAATTGAAAGAATTTCGTTGCATTCTTTTTTCAAATCGGCTACTTTTTCTCTGCTGACAATTCCACTTTCTTCCATAATTTCAATCCAGTAAATCGTCTCATCAGTTTCTTCTTCTACTATTTTAAGTTTGTTGATAAAGTCTGCATCCGATTTAGCTCTACAAGCAGAGCGATAATTGCACCCAATCGAAGTTCCCGAACGAACAATCTGATTTATCACAACTTTGGTTGATTGTTTATAAGGCAATTCATCAACTAACTTTATAATATCTAAGCCAATTCGTTTTGTCCTTCGTTTAATTTCTTCCTTCACAACAATTTAATTTTAGATTTTAGATGTACGATTGACGATTGATTATAAATTAGCGATATCAATATTTTGAAATTAATCAATTTATGTTTTTTGCAATAAATGAAATTCTCAACGCAAATATATCTTTTTACAATCGTAAATCTACAATCGTATATCGTAAATCAGTTAAAGCCTCGTGCCTTCTTCAACTCCTCATACGCCTCATTTACGGCACGGAACTTTTCAGTAGCTTTTTTCTTTACATCATCGCCCAAATTTGCCACAGTATCCGGATGATATTTTTTTGCCATTTGGCGATAAGCCTTTTTAATGTCGGCATCGGTAGCAGTCGGTTCAACACCCAATGTAGTATAAGCCCAATTTACATCTTTTGTGCGGGTGTAAGGCGCTTTTATGGCATTAAAATCCACAGTGCTCACACCTAAATTCCACGCAATTCGCTGAATAACTTGAACTTCGTAAGGATTTTCGGCACCGTCGGCAAAGGCAATCTCAAAAAGCAGGTGGATTAACTCCATCTTACCCGAATAGTTCATATATTGGTTGATTTGCCGTGCCACCTGCACATCGTTGATGTCTTGTTTCAGCAGATTTTTAAGAATTTGCAAAGCCTCGAGTGCACCTTCTTCCCCGAAATTGGCAAGTAAAAACCGCTTTACCACGTTCAGCTCTTGCTTTTGCGGTCTTCCGTCTGCTTTCATCACACAAGCAATCAGCACCAAAAGTGACATTTTAAAATCGCCTTCTGCTGTATTGCCATACGGGCTTTTTCCACGTTGCCACTGCTCTTGATAGTTGCTAATTTCATTCGATTTATCAAACAACGAACCAATAGCAAAGCCAATCAAAGCACCAATTGGACCGCCCAACACGAACCCCAATCCACCCGTTATCCATTTTGTAAAACCTGCCATATTTTTCAGATTATAAGACTATTAGACACAACACTTTAAGACTTTTCCTATACAAGTCAATGAAAATCTGTACTTTGTCTGTTTCAATCACTATTTATTTAACTTACAAAGATACGAAATTTTCCTTTTCATCAGGGATAATTGCTAAAATAGTTACCTGAACTCACAAATGTTTTTTAACACTAAATTTCCACCCAAAATTTCATTAACATAGAAAAAACACCTACCTTTGCAGCATTGAAAATTTGGTGTCGTTCGTTCCATTTACTTCGGAATGTACGATGAAAAGGGAATTAGGTGCAAATCCTAAACTATACCCGTAGCTGTAAGCTCTTGAATTTAGTAGTACTACTAAATTCAAAAACGAATTGAAAATACCTTTGCCACTGACGATTAGTCGGTAGTTCATAGTAAAAAGTTCATAGTACTATAAACTGTAAACCTGTCTACGGCAGGCAGGCTATAAACTATAAACTAAGGTTCGGGAAGGCGTTCAATTTCGAGAGTAAGTCAGAAGACCTGCCAAAGTTTCATTATTGTTTAACGCTTTCGGGAATTGGGGCTTAAAACAGAACGTACAATCAGTTTACATTTTCCTTTTTTTGTGCTTTCCGTTGTTATACTTCATTCCCGGTAATTCATTCGGGGAATAATGAATTTATCAACTATCGGCAGGTTACTGACATTTGCATTCTTGTTTTTTGGCAGCACTTTGGCTTTGTTTGCACAGTCCGAAACGGACAGTGTAAGGCAGCTTCGTGAAGTGACGGTAACTCGTGATGCTAAACGTACCCAAAACCGTTCTACTTCCCCCATTCAAATAATTGATAGCGAAAAATTAGCCACGCTCAATGCCTTACAAATATCCGATGCCGTGAAACATTTTTCGGGTGTAACCGTGAAAGATTACGGTGGCATTGGCGGACTGAAAACCGTTTCTGTACGCAGTTTAGGTGCCAATCACACGGCGGTTTCTTACGACGGAATTCCTGTTTCCGATGTGCAAACGGGACAGATTGACATCGGACGATTTTCTCTTGAAAATGTGGATAATATCTCGCTTAGCATCGGGCAGACCGACAATATTTTCCAACCTGCACGGATGTTTGCATCGGCATCGGTGCTTAACATCCAATCACAAAAACCGATTTTACCGAATAATCAATCCGTTTCGGGAAAAATAGGTGTAAAAACAGGTTCGTTCGGAATGTTTAATCCTGCTTTTTTACTAAATAGCAAAGTCAGCCAATCTGTTTCCGCATCACTTTCAGGCGAATGGCTTTCTGCTCACGGCAAATACCCATACATGCTGAATTACGGCGTGATTGGCAAAGACAGTTCATCGCTCGAAACTCGCAAAAACACCGATGTAAAAAACCTGCGTTTGGAAGGAACGCTTTTTACCGATTTCTCAACGAAAAGCAAAGGTTATCTGAAAGGCTATTTTTACAATTCGGAACGCGGATTGCCGGGCGCTACCATATATTATAATACCGAAAACTTCTCGTCGCAACGAATTTGGGATAATAATCTGTTTGCACAGGCGCATTTTGAAACTCAGTTTTTGCCAAAATTGGATTTTCAGGCAAACGCCAAATACAACCGTGCTGCTTTGCGGTATCTTGACCCCGCCATTCCCAATTCCGAAGGAAAGCTTGAAAACAACTACGCACAACAAGAGTTTTATGCGTCCGCATCAGCGTTGTACAGGCTTTTTGATAAACTTTCATTTTCGGCATCGTCTGACCTTATTTTCAATACGCTTAATGCCGATTTGAACGATTTTGCCTACCCGAAACGGACAACAAGCCTATCGGCAATAGCGGGGAAATTCACTTCGGAAAGAGTTTTGGCAACGGCGAGTTTGCTTTACACACAAACTTTTGAAACCGTAAAATTTGGCGATGCATCTAAAAATCAAAGCAAGTTTTCGCCTTACGTCAGCATTTCCATTAAACCCTTTGAAACGGCAGATTTTCGCTTGCGGGCATTTTATAAAAACATTTTCAGACTGCCTACATTCAACGATTTATATTACACACAAATCGGGAACAGAAAGCTGAAACCGGAAGATGCCAACCAATTTAATTTGGGTGCAACTTACACACTTTCAAACAAGCAATTTATTGACTTTCTGCTGATTACAGCTGATATTTATCACAATAAAGTAAAAAATAAAATCGTGGCGTATCCCACCAAAAACATCTTTGAGTGGACCATGCTGAACTACGGAATAGTGGAAATAAACGGCATTGATTTGAGTGCCGATGCTGTTTTTAATTTATCCCAAAAGACCAAATTCAACATTGGCGGAACGCACACGTACCAACGGGCTTTGAATAAAACCGATGCCGAAAGTCGTAGTTACGGACATCAAATTCCATACACGCCGCGCGTTTCCGGTTCGGCGAAAGCGGGTCTGCAAACTGCGTGGTTTAGTGTGAATTACACCTTGATATGGTCGGGACATCGGTATGCAGTCAATCAAAATTTCAGAGAAAACCGTGTGGAAGGATTTGCGGATCACAGCCTTTCGTTGGCAAAGGATTTTTCGCTAAAAACAAGCACACTTTCAGCGAACGTGGAAGTGCTGAATTTGACCAACAAAAACTATGAAGTAGTCCGCTATTTCCCAATGCCGGGAAGGGCTTTTCGTGCAACTATTTCACTAAAATTTTAAGGCAATGAAACAAATTCGATATATACTTTTGGTTTTTCTTGCTCTGCTCTGCTTTTCGTGCAACGATATGGCGGATGTGGAAAGAGAAATTAAGCTGCCTGAGCATCAAGCCACGGGAAAAATACTTGTGCTTTCCGAAGGGCTTTTTAACATGAACAACAGCACGTTAGCCTACTATGATTTTTCTAAAAAGGAATTGATTACCGATTATTTTTTGCAGAAAAACAGTCGCGGATTGGGCGACACGGCAAATGATATGATACTGTACGGTTCCAAAATTTATATCGCCGTGAACGTGTCGAGCCAAATTGAAGTGATTGATGCAAATACAGGTTTGTCCGTGAAACGAATTCCTGTTTTTGACGAAAACAAAAGAGCACGCCAACCGCGTTACCTGACGCAGAAAGACGGGAAAGTCTATCTGAGCTGTTTCGATGGAAATTTATTGCGTATTGACACGCTAAGTTTAGAAATTGACGGAATGGTAAAATGTGGTCGAAATCCCGAAGGACTTTGCATTGCCAACGAAAAAATCTACGTGGCAAATTCGGGCGGATTGGACAATCCAAACTACGACAACACGGTTTCGGTGGTGGATATAAAAACATTCAAAGAACTGAAAAAAATCAAGGTGGCAGATAATCCGTATAAAGTTTTTGCCGATAGTCAAGGCGATGTGTATGTTTCGTCAAGGGGAAATTACAGCACTTCACAACCCTATCGTTTTCAGCGAATTGACAGCTATATCGATGAAGTTATTCAGGATTTTGAAGGGTTGAATGTGCTGAATTTCACTGTTCACAACGACATTATTTATATGTACAGTTTTGATTTTAATTCGGACGACAATTGGATAAAAACCTTTGACTGCCTGACGGAAAAAGTTATTAGCGAAAACTTTATTACAGACGACACAAAAGTAGAAAAACCCTATTCCATTCAGGTAAATCCCTACGATGGAAACATTTACATCACAAACACATCCGACTTTACTATGACAGGCGATGTGCTCTGTTTCAATCCCGACGGGAAACTACAATTTACAATTAACAATATCGGACTAAACTCGAACAAGATAATATTTCTAAAATAAAATATATGAAAAAAAAAATTACCCTTTTATGTTTATGGGTGCTTATCGCAGCATTATTTGCGCAAAACTCACCCAATATTTCACGAGTAATAGAATACCGTCCTGCACCCGGACAGCACATTAATCGAGTTTTCCCGACAGCAGAGATGTCTGACACACCTGAAAATGCATTGAAATTTGCCAATGAAAAATTGGTAAACAACGCCGGAATGCTTGGACTTGGTAGTTTTGGCGGTTACGTGATTGTAGGATTTGACCACTCAATTGTCAACGTAAAAGGCGAATACGATTTCAAAGCCTTGGGAAATGCATTTGCTAATGGTGCTGAGCCGGGCATTGTGATGGTTTGTCAGGATTTGAACAAAAACGGAATTCCCGATGACAACGAACCTTGGTACGAACTTGCCGGAAGTGACTACAATCACCCCGAAACCATTAAAAATTACGAAATTACCTATTACAGACCTGAACCCGACGGACAGAAATCAGTTATCCGATGGACTGACAATCAAGGAAATGAAGGCGAGATAAAGCATTTGGGCGGTCAGGGTACGATGTATCCACTTTGGATTGCGGAAAATACGCTTACTTTCAAAGGAACAAAGTTGAGAAATACCGTGGTCGAAAACAATGGATATTTTACTCTGCCTGCTTTTGATTGGGGCTATGTGGATAATCACAGCAATTCGGACCCTATTGAAAAAAACGGTTTTAAAATTGATTGGGCAGTGGATGCTGACGGTAATTCGGTGGATTTGGATTATATCGATTTTATAAAAATTCATACGGCACAACTGCAACAAGCCGGATGGCTCGGCGAAACTTCCACGGAAGTTACGGGTATTGTGGACTTGCATCCTGATGCAAAACTACCAAACACATCCGTTCCTTCAACAAAAACTTTCAACTTAGAAATCTCGATTGCTGATGGAAATTTAAGCATAAAAAACATTGAAAATATCCAATCAGTAACAATTTACAACGTTCAAGGTAGTTCACTAATTATTACCAAAAATCAAAACAACATAGATATTTCAGCACTTCCAAACGGTATTTATCTGTTAAAAGTGGCTAACAAAGATAATAAAACATTTGTACGGAAATTTATAAAAAAGTAGTTGCCATAAATTCCTAAAATTTTTATTTAAATCTCACGGGATTTTATTTATCTTAGCAATAAATTTATAACAAAACTAAAATGCCTACATTCAAAGATTGGTTCTTAGCAACACGACCTTGGTCGTTTCCGGCATCTGCTGCGCCGGTACTTGTTGCCTTTTCATATGTATTTTACCTGAAGAAAACAGCTACGGTTGCAGATGTTAATTGGACATACGGTGTGCTTGCATTTTTCGGTGCCATAATTTTGCATGCGGCAGGAAACCTGATTGGCGATTATTGGGATTACAAAAACGGTGTGGACAGAAGTGATAAAACAGGTTTTACTCCCGTTCTTGTTGCAGGTATTTTCAAGCCCAAAACCATTCTCTACTACGGATATGCTATGCTGTTTTTGGGAATTGTGCTCGGTATGTATTTGTTGATAAACACAGGATTACCGCTACTTTTCATCGGATTGGTTGGTGTTGTGAGTGCCGCACTGTATTATAAATTTAAATACGTTGCTTTGGGCGATGTGGTTATTTTTATCAGTTTCGGATTGGGAATTGCATTAGGAACTGCTTATGTAATGACCGAATTGCTGATTTGGGCAATACTGCTTGTTATAGCGCCGACAGGTTTGTTGATTATGGCTATTTTGCACGCAAATAACACACGCGATATGCAGCAAGACAAAAAAGCCGAAATTCGTACACAAGCTATGATTTTTGGAGTAAAAGGCTCACAAAGATTGTACAAAACCATTCTGCTTGTAACATATGTTTTAATTATTGTTGCCGTATTGTTGCGTTTCTTGCATCCGTTGGCGCTCTTAACTTTTGTAAGTTTTCCTTTTGCCGTTAAGAACATTAAACTAATGAAATCCGCCACTATTCAGAATTTGGCAAAAATACAGTTTCTTGATGCACAAACAGCAAAACTTGTAATGATTTTCAGCATTTTGTTGTCGATAGCAAATTTTGTGGCACCATTTATTTAGAATAACTTATGCAAGGCTATATTCAAATATACACCGGAAACGGAAAGGGCAAAACCACAGCGGCACTCGGATTGACATTGCGAGCCGTTGGGGCAGGGAAAAAAGTGTTTTTTGCACAATTTGTCAAAGGACAACGCTACTCGGAAGTCAAAGCTATAGAGCAATACCTGCCGAATGTGCAGATAAAACAGTATGGATTGGATTGTTTTATTCAGAAAAATCCCACACAAGCCGATATTGATGCAGCACGAGAAGGATTGCAAGAAGTCAAGGAAGTTATTGTTTCGGGCGAGTACAACGTTGTGGTACTTGACGAAGCCAATATCGCTGTTTATTACGGACTATTTTCTGCGCAAGAGTTGATTGACGTAATTACACAAAAACCAACCGAAACTGAAATCATTATCACAGGCAGATACGCTGCACCCGAACTGATTGAAGTAGCCGACTTGGTAACGGAAATGAAAGAAATTAAACATTATTACACCAAAGGCGTAGAAGCTCGAAAAGGAATTGAACATTGAAAAAGAAATTTTCGCAATAACTTTTTTGTATTTCCACAAATAATTTTTCAGCCAAAAAGAGACACTTTTCCATCAAAAGTTTCTCTTTCTTTTTATTTTTCAAATACTTATCTCTAAAAAGTTCTCCATTTTAAAATACACAAACCTAATTATCAGACACTTAAAAAATCAACTTTTACTGTTGATAACTATTTTTGAAAACTTTATTGTTTTAACAAATAATTGAATTACCTTTGTAAAGCATTTGGTTCTTGTCCGAATTTTCTTTCGGATAAAGATGTAAAAGGGAATGCCGTGAAAGTCGGCAACAGTTCCCGCTGCTGTAAGCTCTTGTTTTAGTTGACAAGCAACTAAAATCAAAAACGAGTTGGACAAACACCTTTGCCACTGATATGGCTCTCTTGCGTTGCAGTACGCAAAGTCTCCGTCGGCTGACGGAGATTTAGGGGGCAATCGGGAAGGCGTTCAATTTCGAGAGTAAGTCAGAAGACCTGCCAATTTGCAAACACAACTTTTGATGTCTTTCGGGTAAAAGGACTGTCCAAAAACACTTAACTATCAATCATTAAGCTGTTATTTTTTAGACTTTCTTTGCACCGATGCACTTCAAAAGGGGATAATCAATTGTATAATCACCTAAAAAGTCTAAAAAAATGAGTAACCATGATTTTTATATCGTAAAGCGTGACGGGAAGCACGTGCCTTTCTCTATTGACAAGATTAAAAATGCCATTCGCAAAGCGTTTATTTCCGTGGGTAGTTTTGCTACCGATGAAGATATGGTCAATATCCTTGCACGCCTGCAAATCCACGGCGGAATGACAGTGGAAGAAATTCAAAATCAGGTAGAAGTGGCTCTGATGGCAGAGAAATATTTTGCCGTAGCCAAATCCTATATGCTCTACCGTCAAAAACACACCGAAACGCGTGAAGTTCGGGATAAGATGAACTTTCTGATGGATTATTGCGATGCTCAAAACGCCGCCACAGGAAGTAAATTTGATGCCAACGCCAACGTAGAAAAGAAAAACATCGCTACGCTGATTGGCGAATTGCCTAAAAAGAATTTCATCAATCTTAACCGTAAAATGCTGACCGACAGAATTAAAGAGCTGTATGGCAAAGAGCTTTCCGATAAATACATCGCACTGCTGAACGAGCATTTTATCTATAAAAATGACGAAACAAGCCTTGCAAACTACTGTGCAAGCATCACAATGTATCCTTGGTTGCTTAACGGAACGACTTGCGTTGGCGGAAACTCTACGCCACCAACCAACCTAAAATCATTCAGCGGCGGCTTTATCAATATGGTTTTCATCGTGTCGAGCATGTTGAGTGGTGCGTGTGCTACGCCTGAGTTCCTGATGTACATGGACTATTTTATCCGCAAAGAATACGGCGATGATTACTACCTAAATCCCGAAAGAAAAGTTGATTTATCGTTGAGAGAACGCTCACTCGACAAAGTAATTTGCGACCATTTCGAGCAAATTGTCTATTCCATCAATCAACCCACAGGTGCAAGGAATTTTCAAGCTGTTTTCTGGAATATCGCCTACTACGACCGTCCTTATTTTGAAAGTCTGTTCGGCGAGTTTGTGTTTCCTGACGGCACTCGTCCTATTTGGCAATCGCTCAGTTGGTTACAAAAGCGTTTTATGAAGTGGTTCAATGCGGAACGCACCAAAACGGTACTGACATTCCCCGTGGAAACGATGGCACTGCTGTCCAAAGACGGCGATATGATTGACACGGAATATGCCGACTTTACCGCCGAAATGTACGCCGAAGGACACTCGTTTTTTACCTATATGAGTGATAATGCGGACAGTTTGAGTTCTTGCTGTCGCCTGCGAAATGAAATTCAAGACAATGGTTTCAGCTACACGTTAGGTGCAGGCGGTGTTTCCACAGGTTCAAAAAGCGTATTGACCGTCAATCTAAATCGCTGTGTACAGTTTGCCGTAAGAAACAACAAACCCTATTTAAGTTTCTTGGAAGATGTGGTGGATTTAGTACATAAAGTACAAATCGCCTACAATGAAAACCTGAAAATGTTTCAGGAAAAAGGGATGTTGCCGCTATTCGATGCAGGCTACATCAACCTTAGCCGTCAATACTTGACCATTGGGGTAAATGGATTGGTGGAAGCAGCCGAATTTATGGGAATTGAAATTAATGATAATCCTAAATACGTTTCTTTTGTGCAAGAGATATTGGGATTGATTGAAAAATATAATAAAAAATACCGTTCTAAGGAATTGATGTTTAATTGCGAAATGATACCTGCCGAAAACGTGGGCGTAAAGCATGCAAAATGGGACAGAGAAGACGGATATTTTGTGCCACGAGATTGCTACAACAGCTATTTTTATCGCGTGGAAGACACTTCGCTGAACGTTATGGACAAGTTCCGATTGCACGGAAAGGATTACATCGAACATTTGACAGGCGGTTCAGCGTTGCATTTGAATTTGGAAGAACATCTTTCCAAAGCTCAATATCGCCAACTTCTGCGTGTGGCAACTCGTGAAGGCTGCAACTATTTCACTTTTAACATTCCAAATACCGTCTGCAACGATTGTGGGCATATCGACAAGCGTTATTTGAAAAATTGTCCCGAATGTGCATCACAAGATTTGGATTATCTGACACGAATTATTGGTTATATGAAACGGATAAGTAATTTTTCCGCAGCACGACAAGTTGAAGCAGGAAAACGTTTTTATGGAAATTTGAAAGAAAATCAAAAAGTAGAAAAAGAGAGAGTATTATGCTAAAATATGTAGATTACGATATAGTTTTTCAGGAAATTCCCGACGAAGTGAGCTTGGCAATTAATCTTTCTAATTGTCCGCATCGCTGCGAAGGTTGCCACAGTCCGCAATTGCAAAGTGACATCGGCGAACCGCTTAATGAAAATGTGATTACGGAATTATTGGAAAAATACGGCGATGGAATTACTTGTGTCTGCTTTATGGGTGGCGACAGTGCGCCTGATGAAGTGTGCCGATTGGCTGAGTTTATTCGCCTTTTTACAAATGACAAAATCAAAACAGCGTGGTACTCAGGCTGCAAAGTTCTGAACACCGACACAGCATTACATTCTTTTAATTATATCAAATTAGGTCCGTATATTGAGCATTTAGGACCGCTTAATAAAAAAACGACCAATCAGAAACTATTTAAAATCAGTCAAGGCAAATACCAAAACATCACATACAAAATGTGGAAATAAGATAAAATAATTCAATTTTATAAACTTTTAATTATTAAAACAAAATGAAAAAACTAAATTTATTTTACGTAATTGCCGCTTTGGCGGTGCTTTTCGCATCTTGTAAACCGGAAAGCGAAGTTAAAACTTACATTGTAGATTTTGAAGATGTAACGCTAACCGATGGCATTTACAACGGTTCGGATTTGAGCGGAACACCGAAAAAAGAGACAGCTTGGGGTGAAGAAATTACCAATTATTACAAAGACATTGTTTCGGGTGTAGCTAAATTTCAAAATGTCTATTCGAAAGAGTGGTACTCTTGGAAAGGCTTTTCCATTTCATGCAAAACCGACAAAGAAACAGTTGGTTATCTAAATCAATACAGCGTTTACGGCTCAGGCGGTGCGTTAGGGTCTAAGCAATTTGCAGTTGCATTTACCAATGCTACGGTAATTATCGACAAAAACGAGCACGGAAATTTCAAAATCAATAGCCTGATGCTCAATAATTCTACCTACGCTTATTTAGGTATAAAAAATGGCGAATACGGTGGTGGTGATGCTAGAAAATTTAAAGCAGGCGATTGGTTCAAAGTGACTATAACAGGCTCACTAAATAATGCCGAAACCGGAAAACTGGATTATTACCTTGCCGATTTTAGAGACGAGAAAACATTTATTTTGGACAAATGGACTAAAGTAGATGTGAGTGCTTTGGGTGAAGTGGATAAATTGACTTTCGAATTTGCATCATCAGATACAGGCGAATGGGGAATGAACACACCGGCTTATGTTTGTGTAGATAACATCGAATTTGAACAAACAATTGAAGCGAAGTAATCCCGAACCATCCCTTTTGGTTATTTATATATGTCAAGCTGACAGGCACGGTAAAGAGTTATCGTGCCTGTTCTATTTTTGTAAAAAGAGTTTCTGATTCTCTTTTCGGTTTTAGCGGAAAATTTTGTAATTTTGAAATTCACTTTATCAATCATTGTTTATCAAAATCATCTTGTATTTTTAATAAAACAATAGCAAACATAGAATAATTTGTTCTTATTCTCGTGATTTCGGAAACATAGAAAAAATATCGAAGATATTTTTAAGCTATGATCTCGAAAACAAATAAAAAAAGATGAAAACTGACACAAGTAGAAACTATTGTTTTCTATGTTTTTAAAAATAAATAAAAAAAAGTATATGTTACTCAACGAACGAGAAACTCGCCGTGAACGCCTGCTAAAAGTAGCAGAAGCGATGGCAACAACTGCTCGCACGGCACCGAAAGGAAAAGGAATTGATATTATTGAAATTCTGACTGTTACGGACGAACATATCGCTGCACTTTCAGCAGAAATGCTTCGTTACAGCGAAAAATCAGGATTGAAATTCTTTATCCGCGATGCGGAAAACCTGCAACACGCGCAAGCCGTTGTCCTTATCGGCACTAAAATTAAAAATCATGGTCTCAACTGCGGTTATTGCGGTTTCCCCACTTGCGTGGAAAAAGACAAACATCCGGAAATCCCCTGCTCTCTCAATAGCGTGGACGTGGGAATTGCCATCGGTTCGGCGTGTGCCACCGCAGCAGATATGCGTGTAGATAGCCGTGTGATGTTCTCTGCCGGACGTGCCGCACAAGATTTAGGTTGGATGCCGGGATGTTCCAATATTTACGCCATTCCAATTAGCTGTTCATCAAAAAATCCGTTTTTTGACAGAAAGACGACAAGACCTGTCGGATAATTGGTTAAATAGTTAAATAGTTAATTGGTTAATTAGTTTCATCAAATATCGACACATAGAACATATAGTTTTTACACATAGTTGTAAATTAAGTTTACGTAAATTCAACAGATGACTTGAAAATAAAAGATGACATAGATCACAAGTTGTCCGACATTTTGCGGATGGTTCTCAAAATTCATTAGTATTTTGAGAACAAACTAAGTAAGCTAAAAAATGACTTAAAAAGCTATCCGCCAAGGCGGACAAGATATGCAACTATCCGCCTACGTCGGACAAGTTGTGATAGTCCTAAAAAAACTATGTGTCTATTACCTTGCCAATTATCAATCTGTATTTCTAAATGTTCTTAAAATGACAAATTCCACACAACAAGATGTTCAAACAAAGCTAAAAGGGCATCGCCGATTTTTCGCTACGCACAAAACGAAAGAGCTTGACTTTCGGATTGAAAATTTGCGGAAGTTGAAGTCGGCTGTTCTGAAATACGAAGCGGAAATCAGCAACGCTCTTTGGAAAGATTTACGCAAATCGCCGGAAGAAGCTTACTTAACCGAAATCAGTATCGTGTTAGGCGAAATTGATTATCATCTGAAAAATTTGCGTCGTTGGGCAAAGCCGAAACGAGTTTCAATGCCTTTGAAGCTGTTTCCGTCCGCGGGGAAAATTCATTACGAACCCTTAGGCGTTGTACTAATTATCGCTCCGTGGAATTACCCAATGCACCTTCTGCTCAATCCGCTTGTGGGTGCTATTTCCGCAGGCTGTTGTGCGATGCTAAAACCTGCACCCTACTCAACCAACACCGCTAAAGTTCTTGAAAAACTAATCACGGAAACATTTCCGGAAGAGTATATCAGCGTTATTCAAGGCGGTCGAGAAGCAAATGAAATCGTACTAAAAGAACGTTTCGATTTAATTTTCTTTACCGGAAGTCCGGCTTTGGGGAAAGTAGTGATAAAAACTGCATCGATACATCTTACGCCTGTGGTGCTTGAGTTGGGCGGAAAAAGTCCCTGCATTGTTGACAAAGACGCTGACTTAACCGTTGCTGCACGGCGAATAATGTGGGGAAAAACCATCAATGCCGGACAAACTTGCGTGGCACCCGATTATCTTTTTGTGCATACTGCGGTCAAAGATAAATTGGTGAAAAAAATGAAATCGGCACTACTTGAAATGTTTGGGGAAAACTCGAAAGAAAGCGAATTTTACCCTCGTATAATCAACGACAAAGCAATGAAACGTCTTGTGGGTTTGATGGAAAAAGGACAGATTTTGCACGGTGGAAAAGTGGATTTGGAAGATAAATTTATCGAACCGACATTGATTGATAGTTTGAATTTGAACGATCCGATAATGCAGGAAGAGATTTTTGGTCCGATTTTGCCGATATTCACTTTTGAAAATATCGACGAGCCGATTAACTACATCAATTCCAATGAAAAGCCGTTGGCGTTATATTACTTTGGAAGTAAAAAGTCTGCTAAAAACGTTCTATACAAAACAAGTTCCGGCGGTGGCTGCATCAATGACACACTGCTGCATATCGGCAATCACAAAATGCCGTTCAGTGGCGTAGGCAACAGTGGTATGGGACGCTATCACGGCTATCACAGTTTCCTTGCTTTCAGCCATCAACGTTCTATCGTTTCATCAAAAAACAGTTTTGACTTAAAACCCAAATATGCACCGTTCAAAGGATTAAAAAAATTAAAGCGGTTTTTGTAAATCTACTTAAAAACAAATATAAATGATCAATATATCCATCTCCAACGAAATTCTAACCGTCTGTCCTGAATTTGCCGTTTCAGCTATTCAGTGCAAGATAAAAAACTCACTTTACAATGCTGAACTTTGGCAAGAAATCAATGATTTTGCTGAGAAATTTGTGGCTGAAACCTCACTAAATAAAATCAACAAACTACCGAATATCCTTGAAACTCGTGAGACGTATAAGAAATTAGGCAAAGATCCCAACCGCTACCGTCCATCGGCAGAAGCACTTTGCAGGCGAATTGTGCGAGGAATTCCGCTCTATCAGATTAGTACAGCGGTTGACTTAATCAATCTTGTTTCGCTAAAATATGGCTACTCAATTGGTGGATTCGATGCGGATAAAATCAAAGGGGATTTAATTTTAGGCGTTGGAAAAGCGGATGAAAACTTTGAAGCTATCGGTCGCGGGCAACTCAATATCGAAGGATTGCCCGTTTATCGAGATAATCTCGGCGGCATCGGCACACCCACAAGCGACGAAGAACGCACAAAAATCTCACTCGAAACCACCAACCTACTGATACTTATCAACGGCTATTCAGGGAAAAACGGATTACCGGAAGTGACGAAATATACGAAAAAGTTGCTCACAGCCCACTGTAATGCAAAGTTTGACTAGTTCAAGATAGATGTTTTATTTAGTTATTTCAGTCTTATAATTTAAGTCTAATATTTTCTTAAAATCATTTGCAATAAAATTTGCATCTTCAAATTCCGACAAACACCTTGTCCATACCGAAGTCATTACAACAACTTCGCCAGATACGATATTATCAAGAGAAGAATATGCACCTAAAACATATCCAAAGTTTGCACCATCAAGAACAAAATCACAAGTCTTATGAAAATCATCAAGTTCCTTCTTTAATACTCTATTTGTCTTTGCTATTGTTAAACCTTTTGCCTTATTATCACTTTCGAAATTTCCTGAGTCAACAAGTTTTCCGTTAATATAAGAAAACCAACTTACTGTCGATTGATTATAATACCAACATAGAAAAGTATTATCACTTGGAAATACATTAAAAAAGAAAAAATTACTGTATTCATAATTCCTTTCTATTGCTTTTCTGATTGGTTTTGGTATTTGTGAATATATTGTTGATTTTTGAGACGAACAACTACTCATTATCAGAACAAATAGAAATAGCAAATAGCATGATAACTTGTTTTTCATTTTTAATAAGAGTTTGAGACTAAACAATTGAATAGAAAATCTAACGTTATTAAGCAAGTTTTAATTGGAATACAACTTCATTTCCAGCTCAATCGTAAATCTAAAATCGTACATCTAAAATTAATATTCAAATCTTCCAAACTCACTTTCTATCACCAGTTCTTTCTTATCCGACGCCTCGCAATAGCCCACAACTTGAGCATCAATGCCGAATGATTTAGAAATATCAATCACTTCTTGTGCATATTCTTTCGGCAGATACACTTCCAATCGGTGTCCCATATTAAACACTTTATACATCTCTTTCCAATCGGTGCCGGACTGCTCGTGAATAAGCTTGAAAAGCGGTGGAATGGGGAAAAGATTATTTTTTACCACTTTCAGATTGTCAGTAAAATGAAGGATTTTAGTTTGAGCACCGCCACTACAATGCACCATACCATGGATATGCGGACGCAGGGTTTCGAGCATTTTTTTCACCACGGGTGCATAAGTTCTAGTCGGCGAAAGCACCAATTTTCCGGCATCAATTCCCAAACCTTCAATTTCGTCGGTCAATTTCATCTTACCCGAATAAGCCAGCTCTTTCGGAATTTCAGGATTGTAACTTTCCGGATATTTTTCAGCCAAATAGTTGGAAAACACATCGTGGCGAGCCGAAGTCAGTCCGTTGCTGCCCATTCCGCCATTGTATTCTTTTTCGTAAGTTGCCTGCCCGCTTGATGAAAGCCCCACAATCACATCGCCCGCTTGTATATTGGCATTATCAATCACATCCGAACGTTTCATCCGGCAAGTAACGGTACTATCCACAATAATCGTTCGCACCAAATCACCCACATCAGCCGTTTCACCGCCTGTTTCATAGATATTTACACCCATTTCACGCAGTTCTGCAACCAGTTCGCTTGTTCCGTTGATAATGGCAGAAATCACTTCGCCCGGAATGCGGTTTTTATTTCGCCCGATGGTGGACGAAAGCAAAATATTATCCGTAGCACCCACGCAAATTAAATCATCCACATTCATTATCAATGCATCTTGCGCAATTCCTTTCCACACCGACAAATCGCCTGTCTCACGCCAGTAAACATAAGCCAACGACGATTTTGTTCCGGCACCGTCAGCGTGCATAATGTTGCAATATTCCGGGTCATTTCCTAAATAATCGGGAATTATTTTACAGAAAGCTTTCGGATAAAGTCCTTTATCGATGTTTTTAATAGCGTTGTGAACATCCTCTTTAGAAGCTGAAACACCGCGCAGATCGTAGCGTTGTCCGCTTTGTGGGTTAGAATTTAATGACATAATATAGAAAGGGTTTTTGAATAATAATACTTTGCAAAGGTACAAAAAACAAGGCTTGTTTGAAAGGGAAAAAGTAGGAACCATTATTTATAATGTCTATAATAATGCTTTGCCGATAGCGTATATTTCGATTCCTGATTAGGGTCGAAATAGTTAATATCCACCATCAGCGGCTTTTTCTCAAAAACATACTCTCGAATAAATTGAAGAATTTCCGGCTGAAACTTATCCATCGGATATAGCGCGACATCGTGTCCGATATTTTCCATACTGTAAAAAAGGTAAGGAAAGTTTTTAGCCTTAAAACGCTTGGCTAACGCGTATGACCCGAACATACCCAAATTGAGAAATCGAATTTGCTTGTATGGCACTAATCTATCGGCACTTCCGTGAAAAAAGAGCGTTGGTGCGGGATTGATGACATAATCGGGTTTTCCTTCCGAACTGAAAATAGCACCGGCAAAAGAGATAATACCTGCATATTGAAATTCGGCAGACAAAATGGTATCTGAAGCCATTTTATTTCGATGCTCGTAATCGGCTTGAAGCACCGTAATGGCACCGGCACTTGAACCGCTAATAATAATTTTTGATGTATCAATCTGTAATTCATTCGCTCGTTTTATCAGAAAATCGGTGGCAGTGTATAAATCCTCCACTGCTATTCCGATAGCCTTACGTAATGGTTTATAGTTAATAACACTCGGTACTTTTTCGCCCTTTAAGCCTAAGCGATAGTCAATAGCAACTACCGTAAAGCCATTTTCCGCAAAATATCGGTAATAATCCAGGTAAGAGTTATCGTCTCTCTTGCCCATCGCGAATCCGCCACCAAAAACAAACATCAGCACAGGCTGACGCACATCATCCTTAGCTTTATAAATATCAAGTTGTAAAGTACTATCCGCTCTTTCTGCAAACGTATAGGTCGTTTTCTCTATTTCTGTTGAAAAAGTTGAAAAACAGAGTGAAAGTAAAATTACAAGTGAAAAAAGTTTTTTGAACATAATGCTTTGAACTTAAAATTACTACCCTACAAATTTAATAAAAAAGTCCAAATTTTAATTACCAAAACCAACTTTAATAAAAATGTAAAAATCCGCAAATTTGGTCAAGTTTGCGGATTATAATCCTTAAATTCCATCGAATTTAGGGATTATTCGTGTTAAATTAATAACAAACGACATCAAATCTAAAACAAAGGAACTCAAGAACTCGGAACATGGAACTTGAAACATGAAACTCGAAACTTCAACGCCCACTCTCTTTTATCATCTTCTTCACTTTTGCATTAAATTTCTTTTCGCTAAGCAGTTGTTCCAATGTCAAATGCATTCGGTAGCACCAGAAATTTCTCGGATCTGCCGGAACATTAATTCGTTCGGCATGTGGATTTTTGAGAGCCAGTTTTTTATCCATCGCCATCCAGTCTTGCCACGGCAAAATCACCAGCATCGCATCCGATTGCAAGTGCTGTTCTACAATTTTTTCTGCGATCAACGGCGAACACACTTCCGGTGCAGGTCCTTGCAAACCCAATGCCCGATTATAAAAGCGTTGCGTAAGAGCATAATCCTCTTCCCACCAGGCACATATCGGGTTCATATCGTGTGTAGATGTAGTGCAAACCGACAAATACGGTGCATCTTCCGGCATAGCAAATTCAGCGCCCGGTTTCTTCGGCATTCTCTGAATTTCAAGGCTGAGCAATTCCAATTTATCCATCACTTCCGGCACGCTGTCAGGCACCATTCCCAAATCTTCGCCACATACCAGCATATTGGTCGCTGAAATAATAGCCGGCAACTTTTTCAACGCTTGCTCTTTCCAGAACTCATTATGACGATGATAGAAATATTCGACGTAAATTTTATCCAAAATGCGACGAGTATTCTCATCCAAATCACGGAAAGTATGCGATGAGTGCATGGAAATTCGTGGATGAACCATTTGCGGGTTTCGTTTGTCACGTACAAAAAGCACTTCACAATGCAGTGCATAAAGCCCGTCACGGATTTTTAGCTCTTTTTCAGTATAATTATAATCCAAAGAGGCAAAATATGCTTCCACTTTTTTCTGCGTGTCAAATTCCGGTTTAAACTTAAAGTTCTGCCAACCGTCCATAACCAAATACTCACGCATCACATCATCGGCATATTTCCCGAAAATAGCACGCACCACATGTTCTTTCAGGTAAGGTTTCAAAAAGCGATGTTCGTCCCACCAAAGTCCGTACGATTGCAAATCTTGCACCGAATAGGGCAAAGCAGGATTAAAACTTCCTGTTAGCGCCCATACAGCATCGCCGGGAATTTCCCAAATACGGAAAAATCCAAGTATATGATCAATTCGGTAAGCATCAAAATACTCCACAAACTTACGGAAACGCTTTTTCCACCACTGATAGCCGTCTTTCGCCATTTCATCCCAATTATAGGTCGGAAAGCCCCAATTTTGTCCCGTAACTGAAAAATCATCAGGTGGAGCACCCGCTTGCATCGCCGTATTGAAAAGTTCCGGCTCTACCCAAGCATCTACGCTTCGCGGACTTACCCCGATAGGAACATCGCTTTTCAAAGCCACGCCCTTGCTATGCGCATAATCTCGTACTTCAATCAACTGTGTATGAAGATGATACTGTAAAAAGTAGAAAAAAGAAACTTCCCGATAAATAACTGATTTCGGGCTTGCCAAAGCGTCTATCTCTTTTTTGTTATATACGCTATGCTCAGACCATTTGCCAAATTCCGGTGTACCATTTTTATCTCTCAAATAAGAAAAAACAACATACGGCACGAGCCACTCTTTATTATTTTCAAAGAAAATCTTATAATCATTTGACTGAAAAACCTGCTCACTCTCTTGCTCAAAAATAATTTTAAAGTATTTCCATTTTTCACTCAAAACATTCTGATAATCAGAGAAATCATTCTTATTCAGTTCTTTTTTCTTTTTCTCGAAATAGGCTATATCACTCTTTTTGGTAGGAATACCCATTTTTTCCAAACGCAAATAATTCGGATGCAGAGCATAAACCGAAACTGCATTGTACGGATAGGAATCGTAGTTGGAATGATAAAGAATAGTATCATTAATCGGCAGAATTTGAATAAAACTTTGTCCGGTTAATTTTGCCCAATCCACCATTTTTTTCAAATCCATAAAGTCGCCCGTTCCGAAACTCTCTTCGCTTCGCAATGAGAACACAGGAATAGCCACACCGGCAGTTTTCCAAGACGGAATGGTACGTACAAAACTTGCATCGGTTACCATCGTCAGCTTTCCGGCATCAACTTTTTCCACTCGCCTATTCGGACTTCCGTCCCACGCCAGCACTTCGTCCGTTTTGCTGTCAACAATCAAGTATTTATATTCCAGCGGAAACTTTATATCCTTCGTATTCAAAGGAATAGACCAAATCGGGAAATTGCTTTCATCCAAACAAACTTTTTTCGAAACGTCCCAATTGCCAAGCACTTTCTGATTTCCGATGATGGCAAAATGTCGATTCGGCTCTATCTGCGGACAGCGAAGTTGCAGAATAAAATTGTCATCTGCATTTGGCTTAACCACTTTCCTTCTTTTTCTTTTGAAAAAAATATCGGTAAAAGCGATGGTATTAAAAGGACTATCACCATTAGGTTTACACCAAAAATCTCTGAACTCTACTTTTTTAGCATTTTCAGGAATTATAAGCTTTCGAATTCCGTCAAGTTCAAATTCAACACTGCCGTTTTTCTCTTTTGTAGCGTAGCGATAGGAAATTTCTTTTATCTTGTCTGCCAAAGGGACAGTTACAACCCATTCGTCATCCTTGACGCAATTCATCTCATATTCAACAAATTGACCACTATTTTCATAAATGAACAAATAAAGAGTTTGTCCCCAAAGCGCTTTGTGCTTAAGATGGAAGGTAGTTTGCATGATACTTGATATTGATTTAATATATGCAAAAATAGCAATTTATTGCAAATGTTAAATATAAAACTAGCTAAGTGAACGAAAAGAAATTTAAAACGTTTGCGGAAAGAAAAAACCTTCCATAAAAAATGGAAGGCTTCTATGAGGTACCTAGCAGATTCGAACTGCTGTAGACGGTTTTGCAGACCGGTGCCTAACCACTCGGCCAAGGTACCATTCTTGTTTAGGGAATGCAAAGATAGCACTATTTTGCTTTTTATCAAAATTTAATCGAAAACATTTTAACGGCAAGAAATAAAAAAAGTGCAAAGACCTTGCACTTTTTCACTTTTAAATCAATTCTATTATCATTTAGGCTATTGCACTTGTCCTCGCGGACGTTTGTCAAGCAACTGCCTTTCAAAAGCTTTCTCTGCTCGATAATATTTATACAAAGTTTGTGGTTTCAGCAATTTTCGCAATTTCAAGTGATATTCTCGCAGATATTGCGAACGCTTAATCTCATTGTTTACCATTTTGTCATTTAACTGACGATACTCTTTTTCCGTCAAAGTTCGGTTGCGCGACTGATGGAACATTTTACGAATTTCCTGATGCAATTCCCAGTTTTTTTTCTCGTATTCCATGAAAATCGGCTTCACAGTCTGCATTTCTGCCGGCGATAAGGATGCATTAGTCGTGATAAAACTCCATTTTTTCTCATGAAATTCATCTACATTAAACTTTCCACGTCTACCCTGCTGTCCGAAAACAGAAAACATAGTTGCCAGTATAAGCACAAGAAGCGTATAAAATCGGATATTTTTCATGCTAAAATTATTCGTTTTCTGAAGTTAAATAATAGTCAATAATTGAATTTTCACTTACCTGCGAAAGCACATAGGTTTCGTAAGTTTCTGAAATCAAAGTCTCTTTTTTCTTGTTTTCAGAGATAAAGATTTGAACCATAAAAATAGCACCAATAATTGATGCCGCAACACCATACATCCAAGGTTTTATCCGCTGTTGTGGCTGTTCCGACACAGACATCTCTGCTACCGTTTTTTCCATTTGTGCAGCAAAGTCATCAAAATAGTTCTCTGGCAACGCAAAAGGTCTTTTGTTACCTAAGTTTTCCAGCTCTATGAATTTATTTTTTTCCATATTCTTTATCTTTGACTCGTCTAATACTCAAAGGTTTAAATCTCTTTCTCGTTTTATTCTTTTTTCAAAAAATCTTCCACTTTCTTTCTCGCATGGTGATAGGAAGCTTTCAGTGCACCGACCGATGTTTCAAGTATCTCACTCATCTGCTCATAGGGCATTTCTTGATAAAATCGCATATTAAAAACCAAACGCTGTTTTTCGGGAAGAGTGAGGATGGCTTCTTGCAATTTTTTCTGAGCCTCATCGCCATCAAAATAACTGTCTGCCTTCATTGCATTGAATAGCACATCTTCCGTTTCATCAATGGAAAGCGTATTTCTCATCCGTTTTTGAGCCAGAAATGTAAGAGTCTCATTCGTGGCAATTCGGTAGAGCCAAGTAGAAATCTGTGCATCGCCTCTAAAAGTATCTAAACCTTTCCATGCTTTCAGAAACGTATTTTGAAGCACATCATTAGCATCATCGTGCACCAGCACCATTTGCCGAATATGCCAATAAATTCGTTCCTGATAGGTACGAACTATTTCCGAGAAAAATTGAGATTTTTCTTGTTCGGAACTACCGGATTTAGAAAGCAAATTCAACAAAAAAATGGTTTAAATGGTGATAAAATCAATTTTAAGTAAAAAGTTGTAATACATTGACAGAGAATAAACAGAAAGGTTTAAACAACATGCGCAAGGCTTTATTTATAGAAGAGAGAGAGCTATGATTTATTTTTGAAAGGAATCTTTGTAAAAACAACTCCTACAAAAATCCAGAAAAGCTCTCTAATTCGAGTACACAAACCTACGTAAGCTCCAAGTCCGGCAGGAAGTGCCAACGTAGTGGTTGCTAACACAAAACCACCTTCACGTGTTCCCATCTGCATCGGCGCAAAGAAGAAGATATTGGCAATCAACGTGGTAATGGACACAATAAGATAAGCTTCGATAAAGCCCATTTCAAAACCAAGTGGAATCGCCATAAAATAGACTTCAAAACAAGAAATGTAACGAGAAATCAGCTCGACAATAAGCGATGCATAAAAATCTTTTTTTCGATTGATGTACAAATCTGAAATCAGCTTATCCATTTCATCCAAATGGTGACGATTTTTGTCTCGGTAAGCTTTTATACGTTTCCCAAAAAAAGGAAATTTTGTTGCTACGGTAAGAGCCGAATAGATAACACCCTTACGAAAAACAGAATATCCCCAAAGAATCAGCAATACACAGGCTATAAACACAGCCCAAAGTATCATTTGAAGTACACCTGAAATTTCAGGCATTAAAAAAATAAAAAACGGTATGGAAATAAGCCAAAAGAAAAAGTGCGACACATAATGCATCATCACGTAGAGCAAAACCGATGATGTTGCTTTATGTCCTCCCAAATCAGTTTTGAGTTTCAGTGCCTTGTATGGTTCGCCACCAATACTCAGTGGCGTCATATAGTTAATGGCATAGGCACTAATGGTTAGCCGCAATAACTTCCAAGTGTTAACTTTTTTGGCTTCGGGTGTGCCATCGGTAATGATGATATTAATCGACCAAGCATTAAAAAGATAAACGAAAATCCAAACCCCAAAAATCGGCACAAACCACCAACCTGTTTTTTTTAGATTATCGTAGATTGTGTCAAATCCGAGTTTGTACGCCATAAACAGCAATACAAGAACTCCAATCAGAAAAAAATAATTTTTGAACTTTTTCAGCACGCCGATTATCTTTTAATTTTTTGAATGTGCAAAAATAAGGCTTTACCCTTCCTTTTCAAAATTTTTACAATAATTTTCGTGCTGAGCTTTGATTATTTCTTTGGTAATATTGAGTACGATAATTTCCCAAACGAAATAGAGCCATAGAATATTGAACAACACAGAAATAAACAGAATAATCGAACGACCATTAAACGTGTTGATATTTAGCATAGGCATCAAGCTCAGACTTTTCTTTCTAAAATCATCACGCACATCATCCGGAAGATTGTTTCCGTATTTTTCTCTGAGTCTAACAAGCATCTTTTGTAACTCGGGTGTCTGACGTTCTTGATTTTTCGTGTAACCAATATATCCCCAAGTGATTAGTTTACTAACGCCTCGTGGCATCTGCTTGTAGCGAGCTACAATGCTATCCGAGTGTTCAAATTCTTTCCCTTTGTCTTTGCTGATAAACAGAAGATGTAGCGTTTTATAATAGTCAGTAAGAGATGCTTGATTCCAGTGTGAAATAGCTGACAACAAAATTATTACAAAATAAATCCAAGGGTCAAACTGTGTGTCAAATTGCATATCCAAACGATGTGCGAAAGCAAGGTAAACCGCAGCAAACCACAAATCGCCTGCAAACCCATCCAATATTCGACCGACTTCCGACTTTATCCCTGTAAGACGTGCCAACTGACCATCCACGCAGTCCAATATATTTGCCAAAACCAAAGCTACGATTCCTGAAACAGCAAGTCCCAAGTCGTAAGGGAACCACCAGAAAACACCTGCACTTACACCAACAAAAATAGAAAGGATAGTAATCATATTCGGTGTAATTCCAGTGTTTCTTATTGCTTTCGCAATCTTAAAACCGATAGGACGATAAAAGACTCTATCCAGAAAATTTTCGGTTTCTATGGATTTAAGCGAACTAAGATATTCGCTTTTTTTATCTTTATTTGCTGTCATTATTTATATGAATATCCACCGCTCACGGTAATTATTTCGCCGTTTAGGTAGTTGTTTTCTACTATTAATTTATAAACTTCCGCTAAATCGTCAGGCTCGCAGAAGCGCTCCAAGGCTATTTTATTCTCAATATTCCGACGAATTTCTATCGGTTTTGTTTTTTGCCAATCCGTATCTACAAATCCGGGGGCAATGGCATTGACACGGATTTTATAAGGTGCCATAAATTTTACTAGGTTTTGCACCAAAGCATGCACTGCCGACTTAGTTACACCATAAGAGAGCGATACCGAATGTGGATATACACCCATCAGCGAACCTGTAAACAGCACATTTCCGCCTGTTTCCATTTTAGACAAAATTCGTTGCAAAAGAAAAACAGGAAAATGAACATTGGCATAGAAGACCTGCTGCCATTCGCTCGGTTTTATCTGCTCAAACGGCGTGCGGGATGTAATGCCTGCATTAAAAATCAATGAAAAAAGCCGAATGTTTTTCTCCGTTAAAAACGCATCAATCGTGTCAATGGATTTCTCAGAAGTAATATCAGCCTGTAAAATATAGGTTTCTGTTTGGAATTTTTCGGCGAACTCATTTTGAACTGATTGAGCAGTCACCTCGTCATTTCCGTAAGTTAGGATAAGTCTATAGCCAGCTTTGGCTAGTGCTTCTGCCACTGCTTTCCCAATTCCTTTTGTTCCGCCGGTTATAAGTGCGAATTTACTCATTTGCCAATCAATAAAGGATCTTTTACCGATTTCGGTTTGGTTTCTTGTTGCGATTTGAGTTTTTCCTCGTAGCTGTCATGAATGGACTTTTTAATATTCGTTGACGAAACGCCTACACCATAAGGAAAGTAAAACACATCCACGCCAAGGTCTTTAAGATAATCGTATTTGCCCCACCAGTCATCGCCCACCACAAACGCATCAATATTCAGCTTTTGCACAATTTCAGTATGATCCAACGTATGCTGTGGAATCACAATATCAGGAGTTTTTAGTGCTTCGATAATCTGCAAACGCTCTTGGAACGGGATAACAGGCTTATCTTTGTAGCTCATCACAAGTTCGTCGGTGCTTACGCCAACTATCAAAATATCAGCCAATGCACGTGCGTAATTTATCATTCTGAGATGATTGTAATGAAACATATCAAATGTTCCCGACGTGAAAACAATGGTTTTATTTTTAAACATAGTAATATAGTTTTAACAGAAAAGTAATCCTTTTGTAATAACTCACAAAATTACCCAAAAAATACATCTTAACAAAATGAAATAAAAAAATTGTAATCCGACTTTTAAAATTAAGAACGAAACACGATTTCAAGCTTAGAAAAACAGTCTGTGTAGGTTATCATAAACTACAGTAAGCTAACAAACTAACCTACAAACTTACAAGTTCTTACTGCTTTTTATAGCAGGAATTACGCTTATAGCTACTTATCTACTTCTTATTTAGGCACTAGAACAAAGATTAGAATCCTGAAGTTCAGGAATTTTCATTTTTTCACTTTACTATCAAACATCCATAAAGAAAAGGTAGATTGAAATTTCAATCTACCTTTTCTTATAATTTATTAGGCTACCTGCTAAAACGGCCACCACCATTTTTTCCCTTGCTGTGCACGAATAACAGCTTTAGCTTTTTTAATCTCTTGTTTCACTTGTTTTTTTTCCAAAGACAATTGTTTTTGAACCATTTTTTGCTCTCTTCCATATGCTGCTAATTCACGTTCTCGCGTCTTAAGTTCAAAGGATTTATCGTTTAAAATGGTTTGAGTTTCTGAAACTTTAGCTATATTTTGATGCAATGTTTCACGTTTATATTCCCATCTTTCTGTTGCATAATGGATTCGTTGTTCGCGTTCGTTAAGTTTTGCCAGTCTATCCTCTATCTGCCAAGTGGCCATCTCTTGTGTTTGTTTTCGCAACTCTTTTCTTTCTTTTTTTATCATTTTCTCCTCTTGGTCACGAAGTTTTCTCTCACGTTTGAGCAATTTTTCATCCTCACGATAAAACCTCCGTTTCTCATTCAGGTTCTTCTGCTCAATCTTCAAGGCTTTAGTCAAATCTTTTACTTGGTCTTGATAGGATTTGAGTTGCTGTTTATTTCGTTTCTGAATATCTTCCAGCGCCTCAATCTCTCTTAAATACGCCTGATTATCAGCCTCATACTGCCGCAATCGATTCAAATCTACTGCTTCAAATACCGGAACTTCCCATTTGTAGTAATGAGAATTATATGCTGGTACATTTTGACCGGGCAATTCCTCAGGATAAGCAATTTCCATCGGTGGTGGTGGCGCAGAATCTTGATGTACTACACCTCTATTCACATCGTTAACATGCTGAGCACCAACAGAAAAAACGTGCAGCAGTAATAGTGAAACAAAAGATAATTTTAAGAATTTCGATTTCATGTGTTTATTTTTAATTTTTAAATTAAGGTCACATGAAACACGCCATCAATCATTCCCTTGTATTTAAGGTTTCTCTTAAATGGCTGTTTCATAATAATATTTTTTATTCGATGACAAATATATAAAAATTTACGAAAATATTCATCAATGAATGTATATAAATTCAAAGACTTATTAGTATTCTTACAAAGTTTAAGCCAGTTTTCATTTTACAAAGCTTTTTTTATTAATATGACTATCTGCACTCATTCTTAATTGATATCAGAATATTGCTTTTGTTTTTTGTAACTCTATTTTCCCGTAGGGAATAATATCAATAGAAATCTTCTAAGTTTAAGCTCTATTCCCCGTAGGGGATAAACCTAGCAATTATTATTAATCCCCTACGGGGAAATATTTTCTCTTCATTTACATTCTGTTGATATGTATCGCCTACGGCGAAAATCTTAACAAATTAACATCAACACACATTTTTTAAAATCAATTTATCATTATTTAGATTATTCTTTTGAAGTTTTGTATCTTTGCACACAAAATTTTTACAAACTAAAGCTATGCCAATAAACAGATTCAAAGCAGTAGAAGAAGCCAGCAAAAGAGTTCCATTAGAGGTTACAGCACCAGGCAAACAACCATCCGAGTATTATGGAAAAAATGTATTTGACCGAAAAAAAATGTCCAAATACCTCTCCAAAGAGACGATGAAAATTGTTACCGACGCTATTGACGAGGGAAAAACCTTACCGCGCGAAATCGCCGAACACGTAGCAGCCGGAATGAAACTTTGGGCTGTGGAAATGGGTGTAACGCATTATACACACTGGTTTCAGCCACTTACTGACGGTACTGCCGAAAAACACGACAGCTTTATTGACTACGTGGACGTGCCGGGCGGTGATGTGATTGAGAAGTTTACAGGAAAACTACTTGCTCAGCAAGAACCGGACGCATCCAGCTTTCCCAGCGGTGGCATTAGAAACACCTTTGAAGCACGGGGTTATACCGCTTGGGATCCATCATCTCCTGCTTTTATAGTGGGTGATACGCTTTGTATCCCAACAGTTTTTATTTCTTACACCGGCGAAGCTTTGGATTATAAAACACCATTGCTAAAATCTCTCTCGGCTGTGGATAAGGCGAGCGTGGAAGTTTGTAAACTTTTTGACCCAAAAGTAAAGAAAGTATTTTCATATCTTGGTTGGGAACAAGAATTTTTCTTGGTAGATCAAGCTTTGTATCATGCCAGACCGGATTTAAAATTAACGGGACGTACATTAATGGGACACGAAAGTGCTAAAAATCAACAGCTTGAAGACCACTACTTCGGTGCTGTACCGCAGCGAGTAGCTGCCTTTATGCGCGAAGTGGAATACGAAGCTCACCAATACGGAATTCCTCTGAAAACCAGACATAACGAGGTAGCACCCAACCAATTTGAAATAGCACCAATTTATGGCGAAACAAATTTGGCAAACGACCAGAATCTGCTCGTGATGTCAATTATGGACAAAATTGCCACTAAACATAAATTTAAGCTTTTACTGCACGAAAAGCCATTTGGTGGTATAAACGGTTCGGGGAAACACAATAACTGGTCGCTGGGAACAGATACTGGCATTGGACTTTTCACACCCGGAAAAACTCCGAATGAGAATTTGCTATTTATCAGCTTTGTGGTTAATGCAATGATGGCTGTTTACAAACATAACGGCTTGCTCAAAGCTTCTATCATGACTGCCAACAACGCTCATCGATTGGGTGCAAATGAGGCGCCGCCTGCTATTATTTCCGTGTTTTTAGGCAGCCAAATTTCTTCCGTTTTAGATAAAATAGAGATGAGTTCGGAAGATGACGATATTACGGTAGAAGAACTACACAAAATGAAGTTGGGTGTGGCGCATATTCCGGAAGTATTGATGGACAATACCGACCGCAACCGCACATCGCCGTTTGCTTTTACTGGTAATCGATTTGAGTTCCGCGCTGTAGGTTCATCAGCTAACTGCGCTGCTGCTTTAATTGTAATTAACTCGATAATGGCAAAACAGTTGATTGATTTCAAAAAAGAAATTGACCGCAAAATGAAAAGCGGAATGAAAAAAGATCAAGCCATTTATGACACACTCCGACTTTATATAAAAGAGTGTAAACCTATCCGCTTTGACGGAAATGGATACAGCGATGAGTGGAAACAAGAAGCTGAAGCACGTGGATTGAACTGTGAAACCAGCGTTCCGCTGATTTACGACCAATATACCACCAAGCAAAGCATAGAGATGTTTGAAAGTGTCGGGGTGATGAATGAGCGTGAATTGGAAGCCAGAAATGAAGTAAAATGGGAAACCTATACCAAGAAAATTCAGATTGAAGCACGTGTTTTAGGTGATATATCCATTAATCATATTATTCCTGTAGCGACACGTTATCAAACGGCTTTGTTGGATAATGTATATAAGCTTGGCTGTGTGTTTGATGTTGAAAAAGCGAAGCAACTGAACGAGCATGATATTGTGCTTATTGAAGATATTGCGCTACATATTTCCGGCATCAAGACAAATGTAGATGCAATGGTGGAAGCTCGCAAAGTGGCAAATCGAATTGAAAATGTACGTGAGAAAGCCATTGCTTACCACGACACGGTTTATCCTTTTTTTGATACGATTCGTTACCATATTGACAAACTGGAACTAATTGTGGATAATCAAATATGGCCATTAGCCAAATATCGCGAATTGCTGTTTATTAGTTAGTACCGATACAGTCAGTGCGAGATAATCTAACCGTTTGTTTGTAAAAATTAATTGCCACGGCTTTCAAGCCGTGGATCAATTAATCTAATATCTATAAGGCTTTAGCCAAAATTTATACAATTTGGTTAAAACCCTTTTTATGCTTCCCAATCACCCACACCATAAATGGCGTGGCAATTAACACTTCACTTACCCACTCAGGCACAATAAATTATTCCAAAATTTTCCGTACCTTTGCACCGAAAATATTTTTACCCACTGTACTTTTTCGTGATGAAACGGACAGAGAATAAGACAAAATGAAGTTTAACCGTTCCTGCTTAGGAACAAAAACAAAAAACCAATGGGAAATATCGTAGCAATTGTAGGACGACCCAATGTGGGCAAGTCCACCCTATTTAACAGACTTACCAAAACTCGCCGTGCCATAGTAAATGATGTAGCCGGCACCACACGCGACCGCCAATACGGAAAATGTGAATGGGAAGGACGCGAATTTTCAGTGATCGACACCGGTGGCTGGGTGGAAAATTCCGACGATATATTTGAAGAAGCAATCAACCGACATGTAAAAATCGCCATTGAAGAAGCCGATGTGATACTTTTTGTGGTGGATGTAATCAGTGGTGTTACAGACCTTGATACGGAAGTAGCCAGAATACTCCGAATGAGCGAAAAACCGGTAATGCTCGTTGCCAATAAAGTAGATACTTTTGATTTACAATATCAAGCAACTGAGTTTTACAAGCTTGGTCTTGGCGACCCGATTATCCTTTCTTCCATCAACGGATTGGGCAGTGGCGAACTTCTTGATGAGCTTATCACTCATTTCAAATCGGATAAAAACGACGAAACCGAAGCTAATATTCCGCGATTTGCAGTAGTAGGTCGTCCAAATGCCGGAAAATCGTCACTTATCAATGCTCTTATGGGTGAAGAGCGAACGATTGTAACGGATATTGCCGGAACTACCCGCGACTCTATTTACCTTCGCTTCAATAAGTTTGAACATGATTTCTACTTGGTGGACACCGCCGGAATTCGTAAAAAAGCTAAAGTCAACGAAGATTTGGAATATTATTCCGTAGTTCGTTCTATCCGTTCCATCGAGAACTCAGATGTCTGTATTCTGATGTTGGATGCTACACGCGGACTGGAAAGCCAGGATATGAATATTTTTTCTTTGATACAGAAAAACAAGAAAGGACTAGTTGTGGTAGTAAACAAATGGGACTTAATTGAGAATAAAGAAGCGAATGACATAAAAAAAATCGAGAAGAGAATCCGAGAAAGATTTGCTCCATTCGTGGACTTTCCAATTGTATTCACCTCTGTACCCAACAGACAGCGCATTCTGAAAGTGCTTGATTTGGCGATGGAAGTGTATAACAACAAACAAAAGAAAGTTCCTACAGCCAAACTTAACGAAGTACTTCTACCAATAATAGAAAATTATCCACCTCCCGCAATCAAAGGAAAATATATTAAGATAAAGTATATCACACAGCTTCCTAACACGATGATACCGAGCTTTGTGTTTTTTGCAAATTTACCGCAATACGTAAAAGAGCCGTATCGCCGTTTCTTGGAAAATAAAATCCGCGAGCATTGGGATTTTCACGGTACACCTATCAATGTGTTTATGAGAAGCAAATAGAATTACTGCAAACAAAAAATAGCGTTCAGCAGAAGCTGAACGCTATTTTTATATTATTTTTTATGGACTAATATCCACTAAATACTATTTCTAGTCGCATCGGATTTTCTTTATTTTTACCGCTAAAAATAGACACCGCTTGCATCTGAGTAGCCGGATTGATTTCACTTATAATCATTTGCGAAGATGAACCTGACGCCACCCTCGTTACTCTCACAGGAATAAGCACCATATCCAGAAACTCTTGCTTACTATCTTTTTTCAATTCGTGCTCAATTAAGCTTGCCAAATCATAGAATGTGTAATGATAAGTAAAAGTTGTTGACGTAATGTTTTCTTTATCCAAATCAGCCAAAAAAGCTACTGTATCTGACGGCAACTGACGTTCCTTAAAGAATTCATCCACCGCATCTTCTTTAATCAAAAGCATGCTTTCTACATACGGGATAATGGAATTTGCACCCCAAACTTTTCTATCTTGTACATTTAGTTTCAAAATAGTGCTGTTTACATCCAATACTTTATCACCTAAGCTTGCATCTATACATCGCCTAATGCTATCCATCGGTATTCTCACTTTCGTTTGATATGTGGAAGGCGAAACTATATAATTAAACTCATCCTCTGGATTTATTTTCAGTGTTCCGGATGGATAATATTGAATACGATTGACTTTTACTATTTCAGTATTAGCGTGAAAATCATGATAACCTTTAATCTTTGCTTTTGTCGGGTCGTCATTTAATGTATAATGATAATAGAGTGTCAGCGACAAACTATTCACATTAATCATCGCCGAACTTCCAAAATCCGTAGTAACATAAAGTCCTTTAAAGAAATTTTGAAAAGCCTCCTGACCGCTAAAAATAGTTGGATCTGTGGTGAAAAAGCGACTTAGAAATTCGTCGGAAAGTTTGATATCTAAACTTTTCTGAATTTTGCCGCTTACTCCATCTTTAATGGTTAGAAGTTCGGGCATAGCATTTAGCTTTTTGCTAAAATCCACATATTCAGCAGGGTCTATATCCGAGTAATAGGTTTCACTATCGCTCAGTGCTTTTTTTAGTTCATAGACACTAACTTCAATAGGCGCCGTATTTACTCCAAAATAAGACGAAAAGCCTAAATGCAAAACCACCGAATCTGCCACCGTAGTAGCTACCGAAGGATCCATATAGCGAAACTCGGTAGTCGGCAATCTTAGTTGAGTGATAATATCGGCATAGCTCGTTCCCAGAAAATCATCGATATATTTTCCGAGTAGTAAAGAATCGGGTTTTGAAACGATTCTCGCCACAGGAAACGTTTCTGTATTTAAAGTAAATGTGGCAGCATCAAGCAAAATTCCATCTGAAACAGGCTGAATTTCTATACCTAGGTTAGTTGATGCATCTTCACAAGCCACAAACAGGCTTGCAACGATAGCGATTAAAGGAATAATGAATTTAAATTTCATTCATCAATTGATTAGATGTAAAATAATTTGTTTTATTTAGTCTTAAAGTTTTTCGTAAAATTCCAAGTAATCATCCGCATAATCTTCTCCACCCACAAAAGGCAAAAACTCTACTTTTTTCTCTTTCGCGTAGTCGATTAGACTCTGTTTTGCTGTTTCACTAGCTTGAATTACACCGTCTGAGTAGTCGATAGCCAACTTTGAAAGTGCCTCGTAGTCTATTTTATCGCCTTGCAAACTGGTCAAGTGACTTGGCTCAACACCTTCCATCAACAAATTATTTGCGAACTCCTTAGGAAACGGCTTTTTGAACTCATCATTAAATAGCGAATAAACCACTTTTGAATTTTTGAAAAACGGATCTTCGTTATATGCTTTTTTGATATAAAGCGGCGCCAATGCCGTCATCCATCCTTGACAGTGAATTACATCCGGTGTCCAACGCAGTTTTTTTACCGTTTCCAACACACCACGCACAAAGAAAATAGTGCGTTCATCATTGTCATCATACTCTACACCACTATCATCTGCAATGGTGTTTTTTCTTTGGAAATAATCCTCGTTGTCAATAAAATAGACCTGTAAACGGGCTGACTGAATAGAAGCCACTTTAATTATCAATTGATGGTCTGTATCATTGATAATCAGATTCATACCCGACAGACGTATTACCTCATGCAGCTGATTTCTTCGCTCATTTACCAAACCAAATTTCGGCATAAAGGTTCTAGTGTCTTTTCCTCGCTCCTGCACCGCTTGGGATAAATACCTACTCTGCACCGCTAACTCAGACTCAGGCAAATATGGAAAAATCTCTTGTGAAATAAACAGTACTTTTTTCTTTTTTTTCGCTTTCATAATCTTAAACTGTCATCGTTAAATTTTAAACATTATGCAAAGATATAAAAAAAAAATCGGAATTATGCAAGCAAAAAGCTTAAAATCACAATGTTTAACGTTGATATTAAATTAAAAACACGCTTGTTTTTCTATCCTGAGATTGCCTGTCACAGTATTTATTGGTCATTATTGAGCAAAAAATCAACTCCCCAAAAATCCGGGAATTGATTCTTCTGTTTTTTCAGGGTGCAAAATTATATTTTCCACCGCAATAACGAAACAATTTTAGCTTTTATTAATTGATTTATTGTTATTCAAACAACTTTTCAATTTGTTCGGCGTAGAATTTTCCTATTACTTTTCTTTTAATTTTTAATGTCGGCGAGAGAAAACCGTTGTCCATAGTCCACGCATCTGCTAGGAGTTTATATTTTTTAACCTGTTCGTAATCTCCAAAATTGCTATTGTATTTTTTGACTTCAGTCTGGATTCTTTTCACTACTTCGGGATGCGAAATCATCTCTTCATCAGTTGTATAGGGCACTTTGTTATGTCCGCACCAGCCTTTTAGATAAATAAAATTGAGCGTGATAAGTGCTGCTGCAAATTTTTTGTTCTCACCTACTACCATGATGTTTTCTATAAATGGCGATTCGCTAAACTTTGACTCAATTGCCTGCGGATTCACATACTTTCCAAAAGAAGTTTTGAATATGCTTTTCAATCTTCCGGTAATCACCAACTGCCCTTCCGGCGTAAATTTTCCGGTATCGCCGGTATGGAACCATCCGTCTTTATCTATTACTTCTGCCGTCAACTCTGGATCTTTGTAGTATCCCATCATCACGTTGTGTCCACGACATATGATTTCGTCACGCTCACCGAGCTTCACTTCCACGCCGGGTAGCGGTGGTCCTACAGTACCAAATTTACGTCCATGCTTTCCGCGCTGGCTTACGGCAATTACAGGCGAGGTTTCGCTTAAGCCATAACCTTCAAACACCGGAAGCCCAATAGCCGAAAAGAACGATGCCATATGTGGCTGAAGAGCTGATCCCCCCGATACCACGATGTCGAAATTTCCACCTATAGCTTCTCGCCATTTTGAGTAAATCAACTTGTCGGCTAATTTCAATTGAGCTTTCATAAAAACACTCATGCCATTAAGCTGATACTTTTCAGCCAGAAAAAAAGCCCAGTAATAGAGATTTTTCTGGATAAAAGGCAGTTTCCTACCTGCTTGGTATAATTTGTCGTATATTTTTTCCAACACGCGAGGTACGCAAGTCATCATCGTAGGATTTACCTCTTTGAGGTTTTCGCTAATCATACCAAGATTTTCTGCATAGTAAACCGACATCCCAAGATATTGATACAAATAAACCAAAACCCGCTCGTAAGCATGACAGAGTGGCAAAAAACTGAAAGCTGTTTTACTCCACTTAGCCGGAGTCATTTTTAGATTGTGGATTTGATTTACTATATTGCTGTGCGAAAGCATAACCCCTTTCTGCACTCCGGTAGTGCCGGACGTGTAAATAATTGTTGCCAACTCCTCGGGCTTGATAGCCGCTTTTAGCTCTTTCAGTTTTTCGGGCTGCATATTTTGCCTTCCCAACTCAACCAAATCATCAAGCACTTTGTAGTTACTTCCTTCATCTACAAAGGTATATATTTCCTGCAGACTTTTTAAGTTGTCCAGTATCGGTTCTATCTTTGTCCGAAGGTCTTTTCCGTCAATGAAAATAACCTTCATTTCAGCATGATTGAGGATGTGCTGATAATCTTCGCGACTTATAGTCGGATAGATAGGAACTGACACTGCACCAATCTGCATAATGGCAAAGTCTATCATGTTCCACTCCGGACGATTGCCACTTACTATCCCTACCTTATCGCCTTTACCTACGCCTATTGCCAGCAAGCCGTAACTGATAAGATTAGTTTTCTCAACATAATCCTGAATGCTAATTTTATTCCATTTGCCGTTCTTTTTCGAAGCTAAGGCAACTTCTTGATTTGGATATTCTTCCAAATAACGGTCTAAAATATCATACAATCTTGTAACTTCCATAACATACCGTTTTTATTAATTTTTACACATTATATGCATTTTTATTAAAACAACAAGCACAAATTTATAGCTTTTATTTTGTTTTTCATTACGAATTTTATTTAAATTGCTTAAAATTTGATTATTTTATAAAAACATATCAATAAAACTGACTATTTTAATCATAAAATTCTATTTTAACTTCCCGAATAACAACTACATTTATAAAAATTTGCTGAGAAATAAATTTTTTCTCAAAAATGATTGTAGATTTAAAAATATGTTGTATCTTTGCATTCGCAATTGAGAACAACGGTTCTCTTAAAGCGACAAAATGGTGTGGTAGTTCAGCTGGTTAGAATACCTGCCTGTCACGCAGGGGGTCGCGGGTTCGAGTCCCGTCCATACCGCAAAAAGCGACTTTGAGAAGTCGCTTTTTTGTTTTAAATTCATCAAACCCTCTCAACACCAAAAAATATCTACATTGTTAATTTCTTCTGCCAAGGTTTGATATTCAGGACAAAGAATTGTATCGTTTTTCTCTATTTGTAACGCGAATAATAGTTTCGTGTAAAACTTACAACCTGATCAAATATCGGTTTAGTAAATTCAACAAACAAATCTTGTTCAGGAGGCGGCATAATGGGTTCCGTGTCAGTCATTTTTAGCTGTGCTTTTGACAATGCACGCTCATCGCCTTTATAACTAGCCCATTCATTTACCCACACGAATTTACCGGGGAAGTTACGATTTTCTTCCACTCTGTTATTGAAAGCATTTATTATTCTTGCAGAAAGAATACCTTCGGAGATAACTTCTCGCCTATTAACTGTCAATTTAGCCTTTACCGTTCCATACACATTTTGTTTTTCTCCATTCACTGTAGTTGTTCCCACTAATACACTATCACGAGTAATTTCCGATGTGTTTTTTGTTTCACGTAAATTCCCCACCGTGAAGTCTTCAAAATTAAGCACTAAATATTGGTCGGGATTGTTTAATCCTTCTTTTCGTGCTTCCTCGTAAGTATAAAAACGGACAAATTGATTTGCAGTTATTTTAAAAATTTGTGCCATTAGATTATCGTAGAAAAAATCGGCAGAAAGCTGATAACGCTTGGGTGTGATTGGTTTTTGCACCACCACTTTGAGTGTCGCTGCAAATAGAGCATCTTGAATTTTTTCTTTCACATCTTTATAATTCGGCATATAGTTTTCGGCTTTTACAAAGTGATAATAAGCCTCTCGAGCATCTTTGATGGTATTTAGCTGTAATAAACGTTCGCCCAAATTATAGGATTCTTCTGCTGCCAAAGGCAGAATTTCTCTCAATTCTTTGCTAAATTGCTCGGGTTGCGGGAAAAGTTCCATTGCTTTCGGACAAGTATAGATTGCATCTGCTATAGCATTGAGAGCCAAATACTCTTCTGCCACAATCGAATACTTACCGGAAACATTGGCATCCAAGGCATTTTGAATTTTTCGCAAACTATTTTCCTTCGCCAACGGATATGCTTGCTGCAATACCTCTATTGATTTTTTACTTTTCGGATTTGAGCGTAAAGTCTTTATTGCACTCATTGAAGCGTTATAATAATCGCCATGTTGCAAGGCTCTTTTACTCGAAGAACAATTGACACACAAAAAAGTGGCAACAATCACTAACAGTAAATAACTAAGCTTTTTCATATGATTTTTTATTTAAAGTTGTATAAGACAAACTATTTATGCCCAAAGATAAGTATTATTTTTATTGTTTAAATATAATCCGAGTTAGAAGAACAAAAAACTAAAGCTTAAACCAGAATGATGATTCCATTGGTAGTTGCAAGCTGGGTATTTTACCTTTTTTGACTGTTCCCATAGTTATATGAATTTAGTGTTAGCTATAATTTCTGGCAGTTAGGAACCTGTCTGTCCCTATATTCTTTAGCTACAAATTTACTCATTCATTTAATAAACACAAATTTATATCAAATAAAAACGATAATTTCAATTATCATTAGTTGCTGTAACTATATCTGCTATCTTTTTACCTTAGTCTTAAGCAACTTCAAGATTTTTTCTTATTTTTGTGAATATATAAACCATCTTCCATCCTTATTATGATTATCACAATTATAATATTAATTATCACGGGTGCGTTTTTGGCGTGGGGAAGGTTTCGTGCCGACATCGTAACTATGATGGCACTGATGACGTTGACCATTCTCAATATTTTAACGCCTTATGAAGCTATCGCCGGATTTTCCAACCCTGTTGTACTAATGCTTGCGGGAATGTTTATAGTGGCTGGTGGAGTTAATCAGACGGGATTGGCTAAAAAACTGAGTATTCATATCCTGCGTTTGGGAAGAAAAAGTGAGTTGTGGCTTTTTATAGTCGTAATGATTTTGACGGCTTTTTTAAGTTCGTTTATGAGTAATTACGGAACGGTTGCGCTCTTGCTGCCGATTATTGTGAGTATGACTCGTGAAGCGAACTTAAATTCTCGCCGATTTCTGATGCCGATGGCGTTTGCTGCCAGTATGGGTGGGATGATGACCTTAATTGGTGCACCGCCTAACTTGATTGTAAACGAGGCGTTGATTGATGCCAATCTCAAAGGATTGGATTTTTTCACAGTATTGCCGGTGGGTGTTATTTTATTGGTAATCGGGATTGTATTTTTGTGGTTCCGCTCAAGCTATCTTGTAGAAAACGACCGCAGCAAAAAAAGTGCTGAACGACAAACAAAGTCTCCCGAAGAGTTGATAAAAGAATATCAGCTTTCGGATAATCTTTTTAGATTAAAAATTCCCAAAGAGAGTCCAATACTTTACATACCACTTAAAGAATTAAATATTACTAACCGCTACAGTGTAACCATTGTTGAAGTCAGGAATTATCAAAACCCGACCGACAAAATATTAAAATCTGTAAGTCAATACTTCGCAAATGCCGACACGGTTTTGAAACCGGACGATTGGATTTATGTGGAAGGCGCTTTTGATAATGTGAAAACTTTTGCCGAAGAAAACAACTTGAGTTTTGTGGATACGAAGCAATCCGAAAACAAAATCATGTCATTTGACACAGATATAAAGTTTGGTGAAATTGGTGTTGCCGAAGCGGTAGTGTTGTCAAGCTCAAAACTTATCAACAGACAAGTAAAAGAGACCGGATTCCGAAGACGCTATCAAATCAATATTTTAGGAATAAAACGGGAAGGTGAGTATATTTTAAATCAAGTTCAGCACGAAAAAATTCATGCCGGCGATTCCCTGCTTATCCAAGGCGCATGGGCGAACATGGACGAAATGGCTGCCGAAGAGACTGACTTGGTGATTGTGGGTCAACCTGCTCAAGAAGCCAATAAAGTAGTGCTGGAACACAAAGCGGGGATTGCAGCACTTATTCTTTTTGGTATGATAATCTCGATGGCTTTTAACATTTTGCCGAATGTTACTTCTATTTTGGTGGCTGCTCTGCTAATGATTATAACGGGTTGTTTTAGAAATGTGGAAACAGCGTATAATTTTATTCGTTGGCAAAACGTCGTCTTTTTCGCAGCTATGCTTCCAATGGCAACTGCAATGAATAAAACCGGAGCATCAGCAACAATTTCTCAAGGATTGGTTGACCTTATGGGAAGTTTGGGACCACACGCAGTTTTAGCCGCATTGTATATAACCACTGCGCTTTTTACTATGTTTGTGAGCAATACAGCCACTGTAATTGTTTTTGCACCCATTGCCATTCAGTCAGCCATTGCAATGAATGCAAGTCCCTATCCATTTGTATTGGCTGTGGCAACAGCAGGTGTAATGTGCTTGGCAAGTCCTTACGCCACACCACCCAACGGTCTAGTGCTATCACCGGGACGTTATACATATAGTGATTTTATCCAAGTAGGACTACCGCTACAAATTCTTTATGTAATTATTATGATTTTCGCGTTACCGCTGTTGTATCCTTTCTGATTTTGCTTCACCTTTAATTAGGGATTATACTTTTTCCTATATTCTTTTGGAGTCATTTCCGTTTCTTTTTTGAATGCTTTTGAAAAGTGGAACTGGTCATAATATCCAAGCTTATAGGCTATTTCTTTAACTTTTAAGTCTGAAAATTGGAGGTAAGAACATGCTTTCTGTATTTTCAGTTGGTTATAATAGTCGTAGGGAGGAAAGTTTGTTTTTTGAGTAAAGTAACTGCTAAAATGCGAACTTGAATAACCAACCGAATCGGCAATATCGTCTAATGTAATCTTGTTTTCAAGGTTATCCTTCATAAATAAGATACTTTTTTGAATTACATCAAGCTCTTTTGTTTTTTTACTTCTCTATATTGAACTACATATTTCAGCGAAGCTAAATAATACATCAAGCAAAACGTAGTATATTCCAAATTTTCAACACTATACCCCATCTCCAAATTTTGAAAAATTTCTTCAAATAATTGTATCCTATCCAAGTTTCTACTGTCATAGGAATCTGAAGTATCAATTATTTTATTAACTATCTGTGAAAACATAGAAACTTTCGACCCCATAAAGTGCATCCAATAAATACTCCAAGGATTTTTATCATCTGCTCCATAAGCGTGAGGTTGATTTGCCGGTAAAATAAAACTCATATTACGTGTAAGCTTGTGAATTTCATTGTTAAATTCAATCCAACCACTACCCTTTTCGCAATAAATAAGAATATATTGATTAGTACCCTTTTCGCGCTTTCTAAAATGGTGTTTTGCAAAAGGATAATATCCAATGTGAGTTACATATAATTGTTCGGTAATTGGATTTGCAGCCAACATCTCTCTAATATTATAAGGTAATATAATAGCACGTTCGCCTTTAAAACCTTCTCCTATTCTTTTGTCCATTTTGTATTTAATTTTATAGAAATAACTATCGTGTGCATTAGTCGCGCCCCAAGTTGGTGGGTTTCGGATGTTTGTGAATTTCATTCTATTGCCTGCTGCTAAAAAGTACAATACTCGGGGTGCGACTACATACATCCAACAAGAAACGCCACAAAACAACTTTTTTACATTTTTCTTTACAAATATAGTTTATTTTATTCAAAACAGGCAACAATATAGTTGTTTTTTACATTTTTTACGCAGTAGTGTACATTTTTTTATCAATTATAATGCCGTTACTTTGTAATATCAAAATTAATCTTAGAAAAACCACAACAAATTATTATGAAGAACACAACTACTTCAAGAAGCATTAATACTGCTTATTTACTTTTAATGTCCCTTACAGCCGCACTGGGTGGCTTTCTATTCGGGTATGATTGGGTTGTCATAGGTGGTGCAAAACCTTTCTATGAAGCTTATTTCAATATCGGTCATTTACCCTCATTGCAAGGCTGGGTAATGGGAAGCGCCATTTTAGGCTGTTTAATTGGTGTTACAATTGCCGGCTCTCTTGCTGATAAGTATGGTAGAAGACCCCTGATGATGATTGCTGCATTGATTTTTATAGCTGCATCCATAGGCACCGGTTTTTCTCATAATATTTCTGTTCTTATTGCCTACAGAATTTTTGGCGGTATTGCAATCGGAATTGCATCAACCGTTTCTCCCATGTATATTTCTGAAATTTCTCCGGCAGCCATTAGAGGAAAATTCGTTTCCATAAACCAACTAACAACCGTTTTAGGAATTTTATCCGCACAGATAGTTAACTGGTTAATTGCAAAACCTATTATTCCAACGGAAGATTTTCTTTTGTCTTGGAATGTGCAAACAGGTTGGAGATGGATGTTTTGGGTATGTGCAGCTCCTGCATTGCTATACTTTATAATGGTGTTTTTTATACCGGAAAGCCCCAGATGGATGACGATAAATAATAGGTCGGAAAAGGCTTTTAAGGTCTTCAGCAAACTTGGTGGTAATGAATATGCCGAAACTCAAGTGAACGAAGTTTTATCCACAAAAGGTGAAAACAACAAGAATAATACTAAACTTAAATCTCTTTTCCAAGGCAAGATGAAAAAAATCATCATTATAGGAATAGTGATAGCAGTACTCCAACAGTGGTGCGGTATCAATGTAATTTTCAACTATGCACAAGAGATATTCTCATCCGCGGGATACCATGTATCTGATATGCTATTTAATATTGTAATAACAGGCGTTGTAAATGTCATCTTTACTTTTGTGGGAATGTACACGGTTGATAAGTTAGGCAGAAAGTCTTTGATGCTATTAGGAACCATCGGATTGACAAGTATTTATGCCATTTTAGGACTTGGATATTACTTCCAAGTTACCGGAATCCCTATGCTGATTTTGGTTGTTTTGGCGATAGCCTGTTACGCTATGACTTTGGCACCTATTACTTGGGTAGTAATTTCCGAATTGTTCCCGAATAGAGTTAGAGCAAAAGCTATGGCAGTATCAACCTTTGGACTTTGGACTGCCTGTTTTATCCTTACTTTCTCGTTCCCATTGCTTAACAAAGGACTTGGAGCTTACGGAACATTCTGGTTGTATGGACTAATTTGTCTTTCAGGTTTCTTCTTCTTAAGAAAAAACTTACCTGAAACAAAAGGAAAAAGCTTAGAAGAAATTGAGAAAGAAATTATTGGATAGAAAACAACATTTCCATTAAGAATTAAAATTATTAACTATATAATATTATAATACTATGCTAGCAATAACAAAGTATTTGATTAAGCCTACAGTAGATAAATTAGGTGAAGTGAAGGCTTGGGAAGAGACAATCATGCTACCTACTTATGAAACAGGAGAAAATGAAAAAAATCCGATGTTTCTTGAAAAAAGAGTTTATCAAGGTAGTTCCGGAGTTGTATATCCATATCCGGTTATTGAAAAAATAAAAGACGAGAAAGTTGAAAAACCTTACAGAGCTGTATTTCTTGAAAATTATTATATAAAAATAATGATTTTACCTGAACTCGGCGGAAGATTGCAAATGGGATATGATAAGATAAAAAAACGTCATTTTGTCTATTACAATCAGGTAATTAAACCGGCATTGGTGGGACTTACAGGACCGTGGATTTCCGGAGGAATTGAATTTAACTGGCCGCAACACCACCGTCCGAGTACGTTTCTGCCAACAGAAAGTTTGATTGAAGAGAATGAAGATGGTAGCGTAACTATTTGGTGTAGCGAGGTTGAAAGAATGTTCAGAACCAAAGGTATGCAAGGATTTACGCTATACCCGGACAAGGCTTATGTGGAAATAAAAGTCAAAGTTTATAACAGAACCAACTTTCCGCAAACTTTCCTTTGGTGGGCAAATCCGGCTGTGGTTGTAAATGATTATTATAAATCCGTTTTCCCGCCTGACATTCATGCGGTTTTCGACCACGGTAAGCGTGAAGTATCTACATTCCCAATTGCTACAGGAACCTATTACAAACATGATTATTCGGCAGGAGTTGATATTTCAAAATACAAAAACGTTCCTGTTCCAACTTCCTATATGGCGGTTTTATCCGAATTTGATTTTGTAGGTGGTTATGAGGATGATGTAGAAGCCGGATTATTGCACGTGGCAAATCATCATGTATCACCCGGGAAAAAACAATGGACTTGGGGCTGCGGAGATTTTGGACAAGCTTGGGATAGAAACCTTACAGATGAAGACGGACCGTATATAGAACTGATGACCGGAGTTTACACCGATAATCAGCCGGACTTTAGCTGGTTACATCCATTTGAAGAGAAATCTTGGTCGCAATACTTTATGCCTTACTCTGACGTGGAATATGTAAAAAATGCCACGAAAGACGTGTTGGCAAATATTAATGTAAAAGATGGTGTAGGTAATATCATTGTTTACACCACATCCAAATTTGAAGGTGTGCGTATTTTGATTCAAGATAAATCCAATAACACTGTTTTTGACAAAACTGTAGATATTTCACCTGAGAATACGGCTAAACACCAGTTTGAATATACAGGAGATGAGTACTTGGTATTAAGCATTTTTGATAATGAGGGTAAACTTCTTCTTGAGTACAGCACAAAGGAATTACCGAAGAAAGAAACACCCGAACCTGCAAAAGCTGTTTTGAAAGTTCATGAAATTGATACGATTGAAGAGCTTTATTTGTCAGGACTACATTTAGAGCAATACAGACACGCAACTTATAATCCGGTTGATTACTACAAAGAAGCACTGAGAAGAGATGAAAATGATGTGAGATGCAACAATGCGTTGGGATTGTATTACTTGCGCAGAGGTCAGTTCGAAATGTCGCAACCCTACTTTGAAAAAGCTGTAAAAAGCATTACAAGGCATAATCCTAATCCATACAACGGAGAACCTTATTATAATTTAGGTTTTTCTTTGAAATATCAAGGTAAATTTGATGAAGCTTATGATGCGTTTTACAAATCGACTTGGAACAGTGAGTGGCAAGATGCAGCTTATTTTGCCATAGCTCAAATTGATTGTAAAAGAGGAGATTTTGAACTTGCCTTAGAACATATTGACAGAGCGTTAGTCAGAAACTGGCACAACCACAAAGCTCGTCAGCTAAAAGCTTCAATCCTTCGTAAGCTCGGCAAGGAAAGTTCTGCTCTAAAACTTATCAATGATTCTTTAGATATAGATTTATTTAACATCGGTGTTATTTTCGAGAAATATTTGATAACCAAGGATTCAACAGTATTAGAAGAAATAAAATCATTGCTCGAATCTAAAGTTCACACTTATATTGAGTATGCTATTGACTTTATGAGTGCGGGACTTTATGAAGAAGCATTGACTTTGCTAAGTATAATTGAAGAGAGCACCAATCCGATAGTACATTATTTTATAGGATATCTGCACTTCTTGAAAAATGATGCAGAAACTGCAAAATCATTCTATGAAAAAGCAGAAAAAATGTGTCCAAACTACTGTTTCCCTAACAAGTTAGAAGAAGTTTTAGTACTTGAAAATGCCATTTCAATCAATCCTAATTCGGCTAAAGCGAACTACTACTTAGGAAACTTCTGGTACGGACATCGCCAGTATCCAAATGCTATAGCATGCTGGGAAAAATCAGTTAAACTGGACAACGCCTACCCAACTGCTTTAAGAAACCTTGCTTTGGCTTATTACAACAAGCTGAATAAAAAAGAAGAAGCTAAAACACTTCTTGAGAGAGCATTTGAACTGGACAAAACAGATTCGAGAATCTTTATGGAATTGGATCAGCTGTACAAAAAAATGAATGTTCCACTTTCTCAAAGACTATCGAATTATGACAAGTATAAAAATCTTGTTGAAGATAGAGATGACCTTTGTGTAGAAAGGATTACACTTTATAATCTTACAGGTCAAAACAAAAAAGCTTATGATTTAATTAATTCTCGTCATTTCCATCCTTGGGAAGGCGGTGAAGGTAAAATTGTCGGACAGTATGTGTTGAGCAGATTCGGCTTGGCTGAACAAGCAATGAGTGACGGGAACTACGAAGAAGCTCTGAAACTTTTGAACGAAACGGACAGCTATCCACATAATTTAGGCGAAGGAAAACTTTCTACCATTGCAGAAAATGATGTGGAATACTACAAAGGATTGATTTATTCAAAACTTGGTGATAAAGAAAACTCTGTAAAATGGCTTCAAAAAGCTGCTAAAGGCAACAAAGAGCCACAGCAAGCTTTCTTCTACAACGATCAAGGTCCTGATAAAATTTATTATCAAGGAATGGCGTGGAAGTTACTCGGAGATTTGAATAATTCAAATGAAAGATTTAATGCACTTATTGAACATGGAAAAAAACACATGAACGACCATTGTGAAATTGATTATTTCGCTGTTTCACTGCCTGACTTGGCTATATGGGACGAAGATCTCAACAAGCTAAATCAAATCCATTGCCACTACGTAATAGGTTTAGGTAAATTAGGATTAGGAAAAGCAGCAGAAGCTAAAAAGTCGTTTGAAGAGGTTCTTAAAATGGATGCTAGTCATATTGGGGCTAACTGGTTTATATCACAAATAGATTGAGTTAATTGATTAATGGTAGTTTTTTCTTGATTTGTTGAAATTTTAAGTAGGCACTTAGACACGGGAGAAATTATATTTTGTAGATTAGATTAAATAGATTGAGAGTGATTTCTCTCTGTGTCTCAGTGTTTGTCAAAGTTTAGATTAAAAAAACTACTAAATTTTCAAAAAAACTTCAGCAGTAACAGTACAAGATTTATTATCTTGCAATGAATTTCAAAAAAACTATTATCATGAAACGAATTGTTATTTACTTATTTGCTTTTTTATTTTTTTCATCTACTATTGCTTTCGGGCAGAACGTTACAATTCCCGTTGAAACAGCCAATGTAGCGATAGTTTTACAAACAGATAATTCGAATAATCTAAGAATTATTCACACCGGCAAAGCATTGAAATCAACTGCTGAGTACAAAAAGATTTATGCAACTTATAATTATAACAGCGAAGGTGCATCGTTAAACAATTCAGCATTCGTCGGTGCCGGAATTATCAATTTTATGGAACCCGCTATTGCTGTTGTACATACAGACAATAACAACTCGGTGGACTTAAAGTATGTAAAACACTCTACTTTTACTTTGGATGGTGCTACATTAACAAAAATTGAGCTAAAAGACCCTGTTTATCCATTCTATGTAAATCTTTATTACAAAGCGTGGAAAAATGAAGACGTAATAGAGCAATGGAGTGAAATCAGACACACCGAAAAAGGAAATGTTACCCTCAATAAGTTTGCATCTGCTAATCTCTATTTTTACAATAAAGATTACTACTTGACAAGCTACAACGGTGCTTGGGCAAAAGAGATGATGCCTGCTCTTACCCATTTGCAACAAGGTATGCACACCATCCAATCTCGCATGGGAACAAGGGAAAACTTACATGCTTCGCCGAACTTTATGCTTTCACTTGATGGCATAAGTACAGAAAACACGGGTACGGTTATGATTGGACAGTTGGCTTGGAATGGGAATTTCTCTGTCCAGTTCGAGACTGATGTGTATCAAAATATGCATATCGTGGCAGGCATAAATCCTTATCAATCAGCCATTGAACTCAAACCGAATACAGCTTTTGAAACGCCCCGATTTATTTACACCTTATCTTTTGAAGGGAAAGGAAAAGCAAGCAGAAACTTGCAAGATTGGATGCGTAACTATCAACTAGTTGATGGAAAAGGCAACAGATTGACTTTGCTGAACAACTGGGAAGCTACCTATTTTGATTTCGATCAGGATAAACTTGTCAGTTTATTTGGTGGAGCAAAAGAAATCGGCGTTGATATGTTTTTGCTCGACGACGGATGGTTTGCCAATAAATACCCGCGAAACGATGACAGAGCCGGACTGGGCGACTGGCAGGTAAACAAGAAAAAACTTCCCGACGGAATTCCATTTTTAGTAAAAAGAGCTGAAGAAAAAGGAGTGTTGTTTGGTATATGGGTAGAACCTGAAATGGTAAATCCTAAAAGCCGACTTTACGAACAAAAGCCAGACTGGGTGTTGAGACAAGAGAAACGTCCTGAAATTTATTTCCGAAGTCAACTGGTTTTAGATCTTACAAATCCGGAAGTGCAAGATTTTGTGTTCGGTGTAATTGACAATCTCTTTATTGAAAATCCGTCATTGGCGTATATCAAATGGGATTGCAATGCGCCTATTCACAACGGACATTCAAAATATTTAGAAAAAAACAATATTCCACAATCTCATCTTTATGTAGAATACACCAAAGGATTGGACAATGTGCTGCAAAGAATTAGAGAAAAATATCCAACCGTGCCTATGATGTTGTGTTCCGGCGGAGGCGGTAGAACAGATTATAGCTTATTCAAATATTTTACTGAATTCTGGTTAAGTGATAACACCGACCCGGTGGAAAGAATTTTTATGCAATGGGATTATTCTTACCACTATCCGGCTATGACTATGTGTAATCACGTAACAAGCACAAGCGACAAATCGCTGAAATACAAAATTGACGTGGCTTCTATGGGAAAATTGGGATTTGACATCAGAGTGGATGAAATGAGCGAGGACGATAAGAAGTTTTGCAAAAAAGCTGTAAGCAATTACAACAACTTCAAAGACATTGTGTGGCACGGCGATCTTTACAGACTTGTAAATCCGTATGAAAAAGACATGGCTTCTATGATGTTTGTCAATGATGATAAAACACGTTCGGTGATGTTTAACTACTTGACAAACTGGCGTTTTAATGCCGACACTAATTTGAGACCAATTAAGCTTGAGGGATTAGACTCTACTAAAAACTATCGGATAAGAGAAATCAACAAGTACAAGGAAGACGATAAAGAAGGGCAAATTTACTCCGGAGATTTCTTAATGACTATAGGAATTAATTCACAAATTAGCCTTTGGAACGCAAGTACTGTGCTATTAATAGAAGCAGTCTAAACTTTTTATGAACTAAACCTTAATTGTTACCTAAACCTTAATTATTTTCTAAACCTTGAATATGATTAAAATAAGCATCCAAAATAGCACCCTTTTAGGCGACAAAGAAGTTCTCTTGTTTCGACTTATGAATAGCTGTGGAGCTTATATCGAAATAACAAACTATGGAGCAACTTTAGTTTCGGCAGTAATTCCCGACTATCGAGGGGAATTACAAAATAGAATTTTAGGGTATAAAAATCTTGATGCTTATTTTACGGATAAATATTACATCGGGGCAAGTATTGGTAGAGTTGCCAATAGAATTTCAAATGCCAAATTTACAATCGATGATAATATTTATCACTTAGATAAAAATGATGGCAAAAACTCCAACCACGGAGGATGTGCAGGGCTAAATAAGAAGATATTCAGCTATGAAGTGTTGGAAGACAAAGTAATTTTCTCAACTGTAAGTCCGGATGGCGACGGTGGATATCCCGGAAATTTAGAGATAAACGTATCTTATTCTTTTACAGATGATAATGAAGTGAATATTGATTATGAAGTGAATTCGGACAAATTAACACCTGTTAGTTTAACCAATCACGCCTATTTCAATTTATCGGGCAAGCAATCAGCTGCAACCAGCCATTTCTTAAAAGTTTTCGCCAACGAATGCTTGGAGGCTGATGAAAGCTTTATTCCTACAGGGAAAATTTTACTTTTAGAAGATTCGGTGGCGTTCGATTTCAGAGAGTTTCAGCAAATAAGCAATAAAATGCTTTTGAAAAACGAACCAAACATAAAAGGATACAATACTTATTTTATTGCTAAGGACAATTCAAATTCCAACTTGAAACGTATTGCAGAATTGAAAGAAGAATCGTCGAGAATTTTATTGGAAGTTAAAACCACGATGCCCGGTGTACAGCTTTACACCGGAGATTATTTGGACGATGAATTTTTGCCTTTTGAAGGTGTTTGCTTGGAAGCTCAATATTTTACTGATTTTGTTAATCGTAAAAACTTTATTGGGTCTTTTATTGATAAAAAAGAAATATGGAAAGAGCAAATCATTTATCACTTCAAGACTTATTAATTGACAGTTATTTATTCCAAAAAGGAATTAAAAACACATATAACAAATAACTATAAATCTAAAAACAACATCAAAAAACACATAACCATGAAAAAAACTCTATTTATTTTTCTGCTAACCATTGTTTTTATTCCATTCCAGTTATATGGTCAAAACATACGAATTACCGGATCTGTTCATGATAAGAATACCGGCGAAGCGATGATTGGGGTAAGTGTGGTCATTGTAGGCACAACAAAAGGAGTTATTACAGATGCAAATGGAAACTTTGATTTAGATGTTAATGTTGGCGCAACGTTAAAGTTTTCTTATTTAGGTTATAGCGACGAAACAGTAACGGTAAAAAACAGTACGCCTTTAAGAGTATTGCTGACAGAAACCAGTCAAGAGATGGAAGAGATTGTTGTTGTTGGAGCTATTATCAAGAAATCGGATTTAACCGGTGCTGCTGCACGAGTAACAAGCGACAAACTCAAAGAACTCCCGACAGCAAACATCAACCAAGCTTTACAAGGTAAAATTCCGGGTGTATATATAGAAAAAAATCCGAAGCCGGGTGCTAATGCAGGAATTAAAGTAAGAGGCTCTAACTCTATTCACTATGGTCAAAGTCCAATCTATGTGGTAGATAACGTGATGATGGACAATGGAATTGACATGTTAAACCCGGATGACATTGCTTCTATCGACGTTTTGAAAGATGCTTCAGCTACAGCTCTGTACGGTGCGAAAGGTGCAAATGGGGTAATTGTAGTTACAACCAAAAAAGGACAAAGAGTAAAAGGACAAAAAGCGGGAGGAACTGTTTTTTATGATTTTTGGTACGGCAGTAGCAGTTTTTCCAATGAAATGCCTTTGATGCCTGCAAATGATTTGTACGATTTTCGTGTGGATGCTTATGCCAATGCATACATGGATAAAAATCCTACTCGCAATAGAGAGAAATATATCAAAGACTTTCTTACACACACGAACCCGGTACGAAACATTGCTTTCTCAAAAGAGGAGTTGGATAGCTACGCAGCAGGTCTTTCTTATAATTGGTTAGATGAGATAGTTAGAACCGGATTAGAGCAAAATCACTCGCTCGGCTTTTCCGGCGGAGGTCAAAACAGCAGTTATTATGTCAGTTTCGGATTTAACAACCAAGTAGGACAACTAAAAAACTCCGGCTACGAAAGATATACAGGAAAAGTAAACTTGGAACAAGATATTAATTCTTGGCTAAAAGTAGGTACCAACAACTCTTTTATCTATTCAAAAGAAAACCCCGTAGCCACGGACAACACATTTATTGTTGCATTGCGTGCAAGTCCGCTTTTGCCGATTTCTGATGAGTATTGGTACATGCGTGAGGGAAAAATTGACAATCAAAGTGCCAACAACCCATTAAGAGATTTAAATGTAATAAAAGACAGATACAAAATCCGTTTTTTCAATTCCAGTTTTGTGAATATCAATCCTATAAAAGGCTTGGATTTGCGTTCCACTTTCTCCATTGACGCGTTAATGGAAGAAGATTACACGTACAACTCAACGGAAACCACTCAGTCTTACAAAGCTTCTGCTGATGGTCAAGCCATTCAGACAAAAAGCAGAAACATGAATTGGCAGTGGGATAATACCGCATCATATAACACTATTTTCGCCGACACACATAGATTTTCGGCTCTGCTTGGGTTTAACATGTCACGATATAACAATACTTGGAACACGATTAATGCTACCGGGTTCGGAAATGACTGGTTTGATTATAAGAAAATAGACGGTGCCACCAAAAAAGAAGATTTTAATATCGGTTCGGACTTTTCTGCTGTATCACAGATGTCCTACTTTGGTCGTCTTAATTATGTCTATGATTCTCGCTATTATGTTACAGCTACCTTGCGTAGAGATGGTGCTTCAAAGTTTGGTCCATCCAATAAGTGGGGACTTTTCCCTTCCATCGCTTTTTCGTGGAACGTAACGGGAGAGTCTTTTATGAGAAACCAAAGATTTATTAACAATCTTCGTCTGAGAACAGGATATGGACATGCCGGAAACCAAAACATCCCTTCCTATCGCTACTTGACACTGTTTAATCCAAGAAGTTCTTTAGGCTCAAGTATCTTGTTCAATGATGGTGTTCTTGGTAACCCAACTTTAAAATGGGAAACTCAAAAACAGTTTAATGTGGGAATTGACTTAGGTATGTGGCAAAACAGAATAAACTTAGTTCTTGATTATTTCCACATAAATAATGACGGATTGCTGATGGGAAGAACTTTGGCACCATCCTACGGTTTTGCAGGCGAAGTAGATAATGTCGGAGCAATGGAAAATAAAGGGGTTGAGTTCTCATTAGATGTTACTGCAATAAAAACAGCTGATTTTCAATGGAATTTGGGAATGACATTTTCTGCGGACAGAAATAAGATTACCAAACTATTCGACAATGCACAAGAGATATATAATTTAGGCGGTTATTCAAACAATGAAATTCAACGTGAAGGAAACCTGTTTGTGGGATACTCTATCAATAATATTTATGTTTATGAGTTTGACCGAATAGTTCAAGAATCCGATATGGATTATGTGAACTCCTTAAATGTAGGTTCTCATATTGTAAAACCCGGCGATCCGCTACCCAAAGATAAATTTGCGGATGGTATAATAAATGACAAAGACAGATACATTATGGGAAAAAAAGACCCCGACTTTTATGGAGGAATTACCACAAACTTATCCTATAAGGGCATTACACTCAATGTAATCACTACTTATTCCGTAGGTGCAAAACGTGCCAGTTATCTCTACGAAACCTTGATGGGAGGTTACGGTACTTCTGCAGCTCACGTTGACATGTTAAATAGATGGACACCCGATAACACAAATACTAATATTCCACGAGCTTATTTCGGTGGTGGAAGATATGGATTGGGAGAAATGGACTGGGCTATTCAAGATGCTTCATTCTTCAGAATTTCAAATGTAACCTTGTCTTACAGTTTACCCAAAAAATGGATTAATAAAGTCTATATGAACAACTTAAGACTTTATGCAACTTTAAATAACCCGTATGTATTTACTAAATACAAAGGTTTTGACCCGGAAGCCGGCGACTGGTATCCTTCCTCCAAAACGGTTGTTTTAGGACTAAACATAGCCTTTTAAGATTTAACACTAAAGTATAATCATCTAAATACCACATGAAAATGAAAAAAACATATATAATATCGATTTTGATAGGATTTCTATTTTGTTGCTCTATATCATCATGCAGCGATTTTTTGATAGAAGATCCTCAAACGTCTATGTCCACTGAACAGATTTTTGCAGACATAGACAACATTCAACCGTATCTTAATGGTATTTATTTCAAATACAGAGATACCAGAGTTAATCGAAAAGGGTTCTTCTTGCTTTTGGGAACCGACGAAGTACAACAAGGCGAATATCAAGTAAGCACCGAGGCTCAACAAAGTGGTTTAGACAAGTATGACGGTTTTTATTTCCCTGAAAATAATTCCATTGCTCAGTTGTGGAATGTGCGTTGGCCTATCGTTACACTTTCCGCAGAAGCTCTTATGTATTTAAATGAAATGGAGAAAAATGCTTCGGAAGAAGACCTTCCCAAAATCAAATCTTTTATTGGACAAGCATCCTTTTATAGAGCATGTGCCTTATTTGAGTTGGTTCAATACTGGGGCGAGTTACCAATTCCTGATTTTGTAGATAATAAAATAACACTATCGGGTAGAAAATCACTTCAAACGGTTTATGAAATGATTGAAGCCGACTTCCAAAAAGCTGCAGAATATTTATCAGAAAAGCCGAGTGGCGATATCCGAATACCTAGAACTTGGGCTGCAAAAGCAATGCTTGTAAAGATGTATATGTCGGCATTACCCGAATCCGGCTTCAGGGATTTAGGAAAAGCAAAAGTATTGCTGGAAGATATTATAACAAAAGGCGGTTTCAGTTTGGTTCAAAATTTCGCTGACCTTTGGGATGGGACTAAAGATGCGTCTAGTGAAACAATATATGCATTCTACTTTAACAATGTGTGGCCCGACACAAATGAACTTCAATGGTATGCAGGCTCTCGCTCTGTTTCCGGCGACCCGAATTGCTATATGGGAGGCTATGACTTAGGATTGCCTACAAAATACTGCTATGAAATAAAAGCTAACGGAGGAATTTGGGAAACAGGCGATTTGCGCAAAGATGAAAGCATACGATATAATTTTTATTACAATGGTAAAGCTCCGGCTCCGGTAGCAGGTTTTGGTCAAGACCAAGTTTTACCTCACATCAAAAAGTATGAAGACAAAAGAATTGATGGCGAAAAATCATTTTATTACTCAGGTAAAAATATATATTTAGTAAGATATGCAGATATTTTGTTGCTATATGCCGAATGCTTAAATGAGGAAGGAAATACTGCAGAAGCTGTTAATCTTGTAAACAGCACCATTCGCTCACGTGCTTGGGGCGGAAATTTACCAACTGAGCAAAAATGGAACACAGGCATGTCTAAAGAAGATTTCAGAAACTGCATGATGGATGAACGTATGCGTGAGCTTTGTTTTGAAGGTTGGCGACGTATGGATTTAATACGCACGGGAAATTTTGTGGAAAAAATCAAAACTCATAACCGTTGGGCAAAAGAATCAGGAACCATTCAAAAATTTCACGAAAGATTTCCTATTCCACACGTAGAGATTAAGCAAAACACGAATCTCTCTGAGAAAGATCAAAACCCCGGCTACTAACAAAAACTATTTAACATCATTTTATTAAATATTATCACATAGAGATTTAAACTAAAACAAATATCAATTAACATTAAAACGTATTACTTATGAGAACAAAAACTTTACTAACTTTTGTGGTACTTTTTACCACTATGATGTCTTGGGCAACTACTCCCAAAGAAGTGGAGTGGTCTATTATTGAAAATCCCTTGACAGAAGGAATACTTCCGATGACCGCATCGGGACGACTAATTTGGGGCGACTACAACAACGATGGACACCTGGATGCATTTATAGTTGCAGGACAAAGTGCAGATGGACTTGTAGCTCGACTGTATAAGAACAATGGCAACGGCACATTTACATTCATTGACACACCTGACATTTACGGGGTAGCTTGGGGTGCCGCTACTTTTATTGATTACAACAACGACGGAAACTTAGACTTAATTGTATGCGGATCTTTAGACGCAACAACTTCGGGTGCACTTACTTTCGTTTATAAAAACTCAGGTGCACCTAATTATGAGTTTACTGAAGATGATTCTTTTACTCTTGCAGGCGTTTCCCCTGAAGGTGCCGACAATGGCACCCATATATTGGAAGCTTTTGACTATAACAACGACGGCTGGATGGATTTACTTGTAAACGGCAACGCAGGTGGTACTTGGGAAGTTGAAGCCGGCGGAAACGGTACCTCTCGCGTAGTTGCACTACTCAAAAACAACAAGGGTACTCTAGAACTCCAAACCAATCCGGTTACTGAAATCGGACACTTTCGTGCTGTTAACGGCGGTTCAATCCATACAGGAGATGTTAATAATGACGGATACGCAGATATCATAGTTACCGGATACCATGATGCAGATAAGTCGGTAACAGATTTATACATCAACAATAAAAACGGAACATTTACTCACTGGGCAAATTCAAAAGATGTATTTACCGGACATCAACAAGGTGAAACCGTTTTCGTGGATACAAATGCTGACGGATGGTTGGATATAGTAGAAGTGGGCAGAGATGTAAATAATGATTGGGCAACTTTTGCTAATTTATTTATTAACAATAAAGATAACACATTTACAAAAGTAGGAAGTGAAATAAGCAATCTTGTAGGTGGACAGGCAAGTATCTCCGCAGGTGATATTAATAATGACGGTTTGACCGACCTTTTCATAGCAGGATGGGCTAGTGATGCCTCTTTTTATTACAACAATGGTGAAAATGTATTTACCAGAGTGCGCGTACCTGATAAAACAAGAGCTAGAGCCGGTACAACCAACTTGGTTGACTTCAATGGCGACGGTAATTTAGATTATTCTATTTTCGGCTATCGCGATGGCGGAACAGGAACTGAAGATGATCCTACGTGGCCCCATTATTTTGTAAAGAATATGTTGGGTGAAGGGATAGCAAGCAATAAAGCACCAAGCGCTCCGACAAACTTACATTTATCTTACGCAGACAACAAATACACATTAACTTGGGATAAGTCTACCGATGATATTACTCCACAAGATGCAATACGCTATAATGTTTATATAAAATATTCCGATGGCAAGATATTCTCTTTCGTTCCGGCTGATATCAACACCGGAAAATTGAAAATAGGTGGTGGTGTTATATCTTTTATTGCAACTAATTTTATTGAGTTAAATTTACCGGAAGGAGATTACACTTTTGGTGTGCAGGCTGTAGATCAAGCGAATGTAACCAGTCCATTTATCACTAAAAGTTCCGATGATACACATGTAAATCAAGTTTCTGCTCTTAATCAGGCTCATGCTTATGTTTCAAACAAAACAGTTAACATCTTAAACAACACATCAGCAGATGTTAATTGGACTATTGTAAATATTGCCGGACAGATAATTGAAAACGGGATTTGCCCTGTTTCTGCTAACGTTGCAGCGAACTCAAAACTTCCATCAGGAATCTATTTGGTAAAACTATCTCAAGGCATTAACACACGAACTGTTAAGGTTTCAATTTTATAAAAATTAATCATTATTACTAAGAAAAGCAAATACTTTTCTTAGTAATAAAAAATCTCAAAAATCATGAAAACAAAATTATTTATTTTCACATTTATCATCTTCTTATTTTCGAATTTGATAAATGCTGCTCCACCGACAAATACGTGGAGTGTTTTAGATGCGCCTCTGACAGAAGGACAGTTGCCAATGACAGCTTCCGGCACGCTTATTTGGGGCGACTACAATAATGATGGACACCTGGATGCTTTTATCATTGCAGGACAAGGTACGCCGGTAGTAGGGTTATATAAGAACAATGGAGATGAAACATTTACTCCTATTGCTACAAATATAACTGCACTTAATCAAGGAGCTGCTGTGTTCTTGGATTACAACAACGATGGAAATCTAGATTTATTAATTGCAGGTAAAACGGATGCTCCTCAAACCATACTGTATAAAAATACCGGTGCACCGAATTATACATTTGAAGTGGATAATGAAAACACAGAAATCTTGGTCAATGTATTTCCGGAAGGTAACGATAACAGTCCACGGATATTAGAGGCATTTGATTTTGATAATGATGGATGGACAGATATTCTTATCAATGGAAACCATGGTGCAACCTGGGATGCAAATGGTAGCCAGCGAGTAGTAGCGCTATACAAAAACAACAAGGGAACCTTTGAACTACAAAGCACTCCTTATGACGGAGGTCATTTTACCCCTATGAACGGTGGTTCAATCCATGTAGGTGATGTTAACAACGACGGCTTTGACGATATCCTTGTAACAGGCTATTCTTCCGGAGCGGTTACAAATCTTTACATTAACAAACAAGATGGAACATTTATGCTTTTCACGCCGACTGAAGATGCTAAATTTACAGGACATCTACAAGGTGAAACTGTGTTTGTTGATATTAATAGCGACGGATGGAATGATATTGTTGAAATCGGACGTGATGCAAATAATGGTTGGGCAAACTTTGCAAACATATTTATAAATAACAAAGATAATACATGTACGAAAGTTCCAAGTTCATACTCTAATTTAGCAGGTGGACAGGCACGTATCGCCGCAGGTGATGTTAATAATGACGGTTCAATGGACT
>DUQG01000035.1 GCA_012837935.1 Bacteroidales bacterium | reverse complement strand
CCGGCAACGGAAAGACCCGATACAAGGAGTATTCCGCTTAATAAAAGGAAAAATTTTTTCCACATACATTTTTTAATTATCCGCACCGTTACCTTATGACGCAAAAATATGAATTATTTTGATTTTTATCGTGAGTTGTTTAACTTTCTTCAGTCTCTCGTCGTTTTCCCCAATAAGTAGGTATCATGTTTTCTTCACTTTTTCCGATAAGAGTGATTCATTTTTTCCTTCGGAATTTTTTGCAGAAATGGATTTTCCTTTTTTTCTACTAACGAAATTTCCAATGCGGGTGAAGTACTATTTTTCCTGATTTAGGGATTTCCGGCAGCAGCAGATCGACATTTTTTCGACTGCCGGGAAACCCGAAGACGAAAATTCAATTCATTTCTTCATTTCGGAAAACCAGAAGAGGTAAATTTATTCTATTTCTTCTTTTCTGAAATCAGGGAACCGCAAATTCAATTTATTTCAACGTTTCAGAAAACCGGAAACCACCAATTCAATTTATTTCTTCCTTTCTGAAAATGCGACGGGACAATTCAAAAAATTTCATGGTTTCCGGAAACTAGAAACCGACAAACCAACAAACCACCTGATCAGCCTCCATCAAAAAGCCGTAGACTATGAAATCGGCCAATTAGCCCCAAAAATGAGGTTATTTTTGAACCATCTCATGGGTTATGTGTTAAATAAACATTCGGACAAATTCTTTTAATTATCTTCAGCGGAATTTTGTTATTTGCCTTTACAGCTCCGGCTCTGATAGGATCGATATTTGAATTAAAAATAAAAACCAATAGAAAATATATCTCGTCTTTTCTTTCTTGTTATAGGATATTTATTTAATCTATTGCATTATGGCGTTATTCTCAGTGTTATATTAGGTATAACAAGTATCTCATATTTAGCAAGGAAAGATAAAAATTTTTGAAATTAGTAAAGAGGTGATTAAAACTTCTTTTTTATCAAGAAAAGAACGGGGTGTATAAATCTTTTATCTAGCTATTGAAAAAATAATTTGGAATAACATATAAAATTTAAACAAAATTCTTGTGAATTAAATAAATAAAATTATACATTAAAGATCTAAGGTTTTATAAATAACTTTTGAAACTTGACAACTATTTTTATTACAATAGATAATCGGATGATTTATTATAGTTGAGTAATTAACTTATTTTCCCAGGATTTTTGCATTGTATATTACATAAAAACCATGTCCTTGTATACCTATAATTACCTATAATGTGAAAGTTTTTTCATATGAAAATTATCGAACATTCAGCCAGGAGTAAAGAATCTCTTGACAAAAGCAACACTTTAAAAGTAGTATAAAATAGAATTATAAATTTTTAACTAAAAAAATTTGTGAATTTAAAACTTAAATTATACTTTTGCGCGAAATAAAAGTACTTTTTAATCAATATGGTGTAACACTATAATTAAATTTAAATTAATAAATGATATTCAGTATGAATAACACAAATTTGCCAAATGAAAGTCTAAAAAGAAAATTCTTTCACAAATTGTGGGAAATTACGAACAAGACCGTAATTTTTTTTCTTTTGTCTATTTTTTCTGTTCAAGTACAAGCAGGGGAATTTGAAATGTCGGTAAATGACAGCAAAAACACCCAGCAGATCAGAAGAAATATCACAGGTATTGTGACCGATCATCAAAACAAACCGCTGCCAGGGGTAACGGTACAGGTGGTAGGTAGACAGGGTGGGGTTATCACCGATGCAGATGGTCGTTACACAATTGAAGCTGCACCCAATGAAGAGTTGCGCTTTCAGTTTGTGGGGATGAAGACAGTCATTATTCCTGTGGGAGATGTGACTACGCATAATATTCAGATGCAGGAGGATGTGGAAATGCTGGAGGAAGTTACTGTTACTGCTTTTGCTACTCAAAAGAAGGAAAGCGTAGTCTCTTCAATAGAGACGATTAACCCGAAAGAGCTTAGGGTACCATCGAGTAACTTGACCACAGCTTTAGCTGG
>DUQG01000036.1 GCA_012837935.1 Bacteroidales bacterium | reverse complement strand
TACTTAACAATGGTAGAAAAGCAAAAAGTTTCTTTAAATATGGACTGAATTACATAGAAAACACTTTGTTAAACTCCTGTTTTATAAATAATATCAATATATATAAATTTTTGTCATGTACTTAGCATTATTTTATAAAAAAATGCAAAATTACTTGTTTAAAATTCAAGTCGTCAAATTAAAGAACGCTTATATTTAGCTATATATCAACAATATACAAGAAAAAAGAAAAAATCAGTGCAACACTACTAATTGTTTATATAAATTACTTAACTTTCGCAAGCTCATTTACCCTGCTTGCGGTAGGGGTTTTAAATTAATATATTTTGTAAGTCTTTGATTTTCAGATACAATTCGAGAATTCACTTTTCGGGGTCAACGCTCAAAATTTCAGCTATTTCGACCATCATTCCGATGATAATCTGCCATATTTGCTCACTTACGGTTAGTTGTAACGTGTCTTTTTCTAACGCTCGAAACAATTCGCCGTTGGTTTGATAAGCAGAGAAGCGACGAGCAACGGCAAGCAAATTATATTGCAGCATACAAAGTGTTGTAGTTGCAATTTGAGTGTCAAAATTCTGCGCTTGGCACTTGCCTAATTGCAAATACTGTTTGTACTCTCTAAAATAAACTTCAATCGACCAGCGATTTGTATAAATCTTAAACGCCTGTTCAAAGTTCAATGTCGTGTTAGTAGTAAGCAGAACCCCGTATATTCCTCGTTTTGAGGCTTTGGAAAAAATGAGTTTTACTTCAATGCCTTTGTAGGTAACGATTGCCGATGAATGATAACACCCCAGCAGCTTGGAACGTTTCAGTTTTCCTTTTTTGACAAGCAGTTTTGCTATCTCTTTGGCAGTAAGCTCTTTGCCGTTAAACAGGTATTTGGCAGTTCCGTTTTTTACCATTCCGAGCAGATAACATTTGATGCGTCTTCGAGCAATGAATTTGATTAGCTCAAAACAGGTAAACCAACTGTCGCAAAGTAGGTAATCAAAACGAATGCCTTGCGATATGGCATCGGGTCATCTATAATCAGACAACGCGAATTGTCGGTGGGTTCATTGTCGTTTTTTGCGGTCTTTTTTATCAATTGCTTTGTTATTGAATAGCCGACTTGCGCCAATTTATGGCACTATTAGACAACAAACGATAAAAAACATCTTTTCCACACGAAAGGATTTTGTAAAGTCCTGATGAAGCGTACGACCACGGGTCTTGTACGTTAAAAAACGGGAAAAAAAGCAATAGTGTCAGCTTAAATTTACTGCTATACGGTAAATTGCAAGCAGTTGAAAAGCTAAAGTTTTTATCTGAAAATTTCAAAGAACTCAAAATGTCTAAAATGGCCAAAACAGCTTTTTCTGATGAAGTAAAAAAGCCTTTTATTTCTGAAACTAATGTTGTATCTTTGTGTCACAGCATATTGGTTGGGTTTTGAATTGTGACTTAAAGTGACTTTACCAAACAAATATGCTGCTTTTTTATTAATAATCAGCAAGTTATTTTACTTGCGAAAGTTGAGTAAATTAGATTGCTATAACGTTATTTTATCGAGATAGAAAAATTATATAGTCCATACGCAATAAACATAACCTTGTGTTGAAAACCAAAATTACGACATCTGAGCGTTTTTTTATCATTTCTATGATTGTTCTTATACTTATATGATGATTGAAAAGGGCAAAACGTTACATTCGAAAAGTGAAATAAATTTTAAATACAGTATTTTTAACATTAAAGCGAGCCAAAAGAATTGATAGTTGTTTCTACTATTATTTGAATGGGTAATGAAATAACAAAAAATAAGCTCTTAAAGAAAAATCTCAAACGATTAAATCTAACCTCTCATAACTCCTTATTAAGATTTTCATTTGTTTTTACTTTGTATTATCTTTGCAGATTAAAAACAATCTCGAAAAAACACGATACAATGAACTTGGACACACAGTTAACTCCGGTAGTTGCAGAAATTATCAATACGCTTTACGGCGTGCAACCTGTACCCGAAACCATTCAATTTCAAAAAACCAGAAAAGAATTTGAAGGCGATATTACCCTTGTGGTTTTCCCGTTTGTGAAATCGGCAAAAAAATCACCGGAACAAACTGCCGAAATGATTGGTGCAAAACTGCTTAACGATGTAGATTTTATTGAATCTTACAATGTGGTAAAAGGTTTTTTGAACCTAAAAATCAAAGCAAACTATTGGCTGGAACAACTAAAAGCCATTCACTCTTCCGAAAATTTCGGAACAACAAAGCCAAGTAAAAACGCTGATTTGATGATGATTGAGTACTCATCGCCTAACACCAATAAACCGCTCCATTTAGGACATATCCGAAATAATCTGTTGGGATACAGTATTTCTGAAATTCAAAAAGCCAACGGTTGGGATATTGTGAAAACCAACATTGTAAACGACCGCGGAATTCATATCTGCAAGTCGATGTTGGCATGGCAAATGTTTGGAAACGGCGAAACTCCCGAAAGTTCAGGTATGAAAGGCGACCATCTTGTGGGAAAATATTACGTGGAATTTGACAAGCACTATAAAGCCGAAATTCAAGAGTTGATGTTGCAAGGCTTGAGCGAAGAGGATGCAAAAAAAGAAGCGCCGCTAATCAAGCAAGCACAGGAAATGTTGCTAAAATGGGAACAAGGCAATAAGGAAATTCGCACACTTTGGGAAACAATGAACGGATGGGTGTATGCCGGATTTGACGAGACTTACAAGAAGTTGGGTGTTGATTTTGATAAAATCTACTACGAATCAGACACCTACACTGAAGGAAAATCGAAGGTGGAAGAAGGTTTAGCAAAAAATATTTTCTACCAACGTGAAGACGGTTCCGTATGGGCTGATTTAACGAATGATGGATTGGATGAAAAACTGCTGCTTCGCGCCGACGGAACTTCGGTTTACATGACACAAGATATCGGCACTGCCACAATTCGTTACGAAGAATATCCTATCAAAAAAATGGTCTATGTAGTTGGGAATGAACAGAATTACCATTTTCAAGTGCTTTCTATTTTGTTGGATAAATTAGGCTTTGAGTGGGGAAAAGATTTGGTACATTTCTCTTACGGGATGGTGGAACTCCCCGAAGGAAAAATGAAAAGTCGCGAAGGAACAGTAGTAGATGCAGACGACTTGATAGCTGAAATGGTGGAAACGGCACATGAAACTTCGCAAGAATTAGGAAAACTTGACGGACTTTCTGACGAAGAGATTGAAAACATCGCTCGCATGGTTGGTTTGGGTGCTTTGAAATACTTTATCCTAAAAGTGGACCCACGCAAAAACATGACTTTCAACCCAAAAGAATCTATCGACTTCAACGGAAATACCGGACCATTTATCCAATATACGCACGCTCGCATCAAATCGGTACTTCGCAAAGCAGAAGAGCAAGGAATTGACCATTCGGCATTGAGAAATACTCAACTTGAAATTTCTGAAAAAGAAAATTACCTAATTCAGTTGATTGCCGAATTCCCCAATGTGGTAAAACAGGCAGGAATTGAGTTTAGTCCGGCACTGATTGCCAACTATATTTACGATTTAGTGAAAGAATACAATCAATTCTATCACGAGTTCACAATCTTACGTGAAGAAAATGACGATTTGAGAAACCTTCGTCTCGTTATCTCTGAAACAATCGCCTCAGTAATCAAAACCGGAATGGGATTATTGGGAATTGAGGTGCCGGAAAGGATGTAGATTAGAGTATCTGGTAGTCGCGCCCCGACTTTTTCATTATCAGCGAGAATGTTTCAACAAACTATTTAATCTGAACAGTTTAGTCGGGGTGCGACTATTAAATGTGCAACCCTTTACACCTCATAATCCACACAAGCTCTGTCTGTGCGAACTTTCGCGATATAGGCAACTACTTTTAGATGTTCGGGATGATTTTGGTAAATATCCAAATCAGCCACGCTTTCAAATTCGCAGTAAAGACAAATATCGTAGTTGTTTGACGGTGTTTCGGGATGATTGATACCCACTTCTATTTTCTTTAATTCCGGGATTACTCCGTAAAGACCTTCTAAATCTTGTTTGATAATTGCAGCATTCTCTGCTTTGGTTTTTCCTTCTGCCTGTTCGGCTAACTTAAAAAATACGATATGTTTAATCATTGTTGTTGAATAATTGAATAGTTGATTAGTGTTTTTATTCAATTTTTTTTGGATAATCAACCGTAAAATGCAGTCCCCTACTCTCTTTGCGAGCAAGTGCCTGTTTGATAATCAGATACGCAACACTTATCACGTTACGTAGTTCGCAAATCTCACGAGAAACCACCGAACGCTGGAAAAGACTTTCTGTTTCACGGAAAAGTATTTCCAAACGACTCATAGCTCGTTGCAGACGCAGATTGGAACGGACAATACCCACGTAAGAACTCATTATCTGCTCTACCTCACGGAAACTTTGCGTTATCAAAATCATCTCTTCCGGCAGTGAAGTTCCTTCATCATCCCAAGGCGGAATAAGTTCGTTGTAAGTCAAATTGTCAATTACAGAAATGGCGTGTTGTGCAGCTTTTTCCGCATATACCACAGCCTCTATCAACGAATTAGATGCCAACCGATTAGCCCCGTGAAGTCCGGTACGAGAACATTCGCCCACGGCATAAAGTCGATTGATGGATGTTTCGCCATTCAAATCAACAGTAATTCCACCGCACATATAGTGCTGTGTAGGGGAAATCGGGATATAGTCTTTGGTAATATCAATACCGTATTCCAAACATTTTTGATAAATCATTGGGAAATGCTCTTTGGTTTCCTCCGCATCTTTGTGCGTTACATCCAAATACTCAAAATCATCTCCGTAAATTTTCATTTCGTTGTCGATAGCGCGCGCCACAATATCACGCGGTGCAAGTGACCCTCTTTCATCGTATTTGTGCATAAATTCTTTACCTTTTCTGTTCCGCAAAACAGCACCGTAGCCTCGAATAGCTTCGGTAATCAAAAAAACGGGACGTTCATTTTTTGGCGTGTAAAGAGCCGTAGGGTGGAACTGCACAAACTCCATATCCTGAATCACTCCACGCGCACGATGCACCATCGCAATTCCGTCGCCCGTTGCAATCGGCGGATTGGTGGAAGCTAAATAGACACTTCCGATACCGCCTGTGGCAAGCACCGTTACTTTGGATAAAAAAGTATGAATATGATTGCTTTTTTGATTCAGTGCATATACACCATAACACTCAATATTCGGTGTTTGGCGAGTTACAATTTCGCCCAAATGGTGCTGTGTAAGAATTTCAATGGCAAAATAGTGCTCGTAAACATCAATTCCGGGATAATTGCGTACTTTTTTGTTTAAACTTTGTTGAATTTCAAAGCCTGTATTGTCCTTATGATGCAAAATTCGGAACTCGGAATGTCCGCCTTCTTTGTGTAAATCAAAGCGGTCACTATCCTCTTCACGGTCAAAATCAACACCCCAACTAAGCAGTTGGTCAATCTCTTGCCGTGCATTTTTCACCACCTGCTCCACCGCTGCCGTGTCACAATGCCCATCGCCTGCAATCAGCGTATCTTCGATATGTTTATCCACATTATCCGGCGGATACATTACCGTGGCTACACCGCCCTGCGCATAAGACGTGTTGCTTTCTTCGAGCGTTGTTTTGCAGAGCAAAGCTACTTTGCCATATTTAGCTACTTTCAAGGCAAAGCTTATACCCGCAATTCCTCCTCCTACAACAAGGAAATCATATTTTTTAACCATAGTGTTATAGTTGACAAGTTTTTAGTAAACAAGAAATTTATTTTTGTAAGTTAAAGTCCAAAGTACTTCAACACTATCTTAAAATCATCTTGTGCCGACAGGCAAGTATCTCTTAAAAACTCTTTTATACGCGGATATTCCGTCAATCCTCTATAATAGAAAAACTTATATTCATCCTCGATGATAAATGGAACAATATCGTTCGCCAAACACTCTTTGAACATTATCAATCGTCCTACTCGCCCGTTTCCATCTTGAAATGGATGGATTTTTTCAAAATGATAGTGAAAGTCCACCACATCATCAAAGTCAATCTGTTCTATTTGATGATAATTTTCCAATAAATTCCGCATTTCAGCCGGAACATCTTTCGGGTGCGTTGTTTCTGAGCCACCAACCACATTTGGAACTGTTTTGTAATCGCCCACCTTAAACCATGATTTTCGTGCATCGGAAGTACCCGATTTTAGCAAATGATGAAACTCTTTGATATGCTTTTCTGACAAAGGTTCATCAGCCACTTCCAGCAAATAATCAAAACAGGTAAAATGATTAATTGTCTCCAAAATATCATCCACATTGGCAGTTGTGTCGCCATTTTCCAAATGAAGCGTATTTGTCTCAAAGATATAGCGCGTCTGCTCCTCCGAAAGTTTGCTACCCTCTATCCGATTAGAATTATAAGCCAAACGAATTTGAGTTTGATGGTAAATTCCACCCTTCAAATTCATCTGCTTTTCTTCTCGATATTTTGATAGAAGGTTCATTTTTATTTAATTTATTCTATAAACGCAAATTCTGTAATCCAAAACTCAATATTCTTAACTCAACACTACATTTCACTCTTTAATCCTTAACTGCACTACATTTTCCACATGATGCGTATGTGGAAACATATCCACCGGGCGAACGGCAGTAACTCTGTATTTTTCATCCAAAAGTCCCAAATCACGAGCCTGAGTAGCTGCATTACAACTCACATAGACAATTCGTTTCGGCTCCGCCAAAAGAATGGCATTAATCACATCGGCGTGCATTCCAGCACGCGGCGGGTCGGTGATAATCACATCCGGTCTACCGTGTTTATTGATAAAGTCGGCTGTCAGCACATCTTTCATATCTCCGGCAAAAAAGAGCGTATTTTCTATTCCGTTCAAAGCCGAATTCACTTTTGCATCCTCGATAGCCTCCGGCACGTACTCAATTCCAATTACTTTTCGAGCGTTTTTTGCCACGAAATTAGCAATTGTTCCCGTTCCGGTGTAAAGGTCGTACACCAATTCATCGCTGGTAAGTTCGGCATAATTTCGAGCAATTTTGTAGAGTTCGTAAGCCTGTTCAGAGTTGGTTTGATAGAAAGATTTTGGACCGATTTTAAATTTCAACCCTTCCATCTCCTCGTAAATCGCATCGTTCCCTTTGAACGTAATCACTTCCTGATCGGTAATTGTATCGTTTGCTTTTTCGTTGATTACGTAAAGCAAAGATGTGATTTGTGGAAATTTATCAGCCAAATGCGACAACAGTTTTTCTCTTGTCGGTTTGTCTTCATGGAAAAATGCCACAATCAGCATCAGTTCTCCGGTGGAAGTGGTACGCACTATCATTGTCCGCAAAAATCCTACTTGATTGCGAATATCAAAGAATGTCAAACCATTTTCCAAGGTATATTTGCGGATTTCATTCCTGATTTCGTTTTGAATATCATCTTGCAACCAGCATTTATGAATATCAAGTACTTTATCGAACATTCCCGGAATATGAAAACCAACACCATTCAGATGGTCAAATTCTTTCCCTGATTTTATATCTTCATAGCTAAGCCAACGCTTGTTACTAAAGGTAAATTCAAGCTTGTTTCGGTAAAAAGTGGTTTTCTCTGAACCCAAAATCGGTGTAATTTCAGGCAAGTTGACTTTCCCGATTCTTTTCAGGTTATTTTCTACCTCTGTTTGCTTATGTTTAAGTTGCTCTTCATAAGGTAAAATCTGCCACTTGCAACCGCCACACACACCGAAATGCTCACAGAAAGGCTCCGCCCGAATTGCCGATTTTTCCACAAAATTAATTACACGCGCCTCCATAAAACTGCTTTTCTTTCTTGTTACTTGCAGATTTACTACATCACCCGGCACGGCGAAAGGCACAAATATAACTACATCATTCACTTTAGCAATGGCTTTCCCTTCTGCTGCCACGCCGGTAATCAACACATTTTCAAGTATAGGAAGTTGTTTCTTTTTACGAGACATTATTTAATTTTAGATTTTGGATTTACGATTTACGATTTTTGATTGAAAGACATTACAGTATTCAAATTTCCATCTACCGAATACCAACTTCTGTCTTCCAGCTACTAAGCTACAAAGGTATGGAATTTTAAGAAAAGAGTGTCTGAATTTGCAAAAAATTGTCTTTTCAAGTTGCAACTTTCAGTTTTTTTAATGAAAATAATAGAATAAATTTAACTAACTTTGTACTCAATTCGAAAAATTATATCTGATAATTTCCATGAAACTCAAAATATTCTCTTTTTCACTACTTTTTATCTTGATTTTTAGCCTAAACTCTTGCAGAGATTTTACTAACACGGCACTCAATTTGATGGGTTCAACAGATACAGCTACGACCATTTTTCCTGCACCATTAGGTTCAGTTAGTGATTACGAGAAAATTCTAACAGACGAACAAATACGCTCGTTGGACAGTATAATTTTACAGCACGAAAAAAAGACAAAAAACAGAATCAGCATTGTTTCTGTGAAATCAACAAAACCCTATGAGACACTAAACGAATATAGCAGTGAGCTTTTTGAGAGTTGGGGAAAAAATGATGATGGCGGCAAAAATTTGCTAATCGGTATTTCGGAAAAAACCAATGAAGTAGAAATCATCGTGGGGAAAGGACTGAAAAAGAAACTTAGCGACAAAGAAAGCAAGCGAATCATAGATAAAACGATTCAGCCTGAGATTAAAAAAGGCGATTATTATTCAGGTCTTAAAAAAGGCTTAAAAAAAATTATTACGGAAATAAAATAGTGGATATTTTGTAAAAGTATTACATCATCATCCAACATTTTAACAAATCAAAAAATGAATATTTCAAAGAATTTTTGAAATAAAAATATTCCTTCCAATAGTGCTTATCAACAGTGATTTTTTAGCTCGCTGATTATCACACTCTTGCAATGTTGATAAGTCTGTTGATAAGTTACTTGAAAACTTGTTCATATATACTTGCAAAAAAATTTGCAAAACCCTTGTTCGATATATTATATTTGCAACAAGAGTTAAATACTCAACGCATTTAATAGAATAATGATTCGCTCTTTGAAATACTGAAACATCTACTAACCGACCGGTAAAATTTTCAAAGCCGAGCAATCGGATGCGAAAAATTTGTTGAGTGAAAAGTTGGACGTGAATTTTTATAACGAACGAAATTTCAATGGAAAGTTCTCCGGAACTTGAAAATGATTTTTTAATCGAAGTGAAAGTTTCCCAAAAACGTTTCACAACTCTTTCAAGCCTTCGGGCGCGAGAGAACAAAGGCAAGATTACCAATATCGGCGAAAACAAAGTAAACAACCTGAGAGAACTAAGAAACCAAACAAGCGGTGAGCAAACGATTGGGCAACTAATCAGGAAGCACATCCAATTGGGAAAACGGCGCAAGTCGTTTTAAGCCTAAAAGGTGTGATACGTATGTTAGATTCGGACACAAAAATAGGCGAGCACCAAATTCTTTCCAAAAAGAATTTAGTTCGGCAGAGTGTGCGAACAGGTCATTATCCAAAAAAAAGAGTTTGCAGCGGGTCAAACCGACACAAATTCTTCCCCCACCTCGGGCTTTTGAGATAAAAGATTCGCGGAAACGGGCTTCGGCAACGAGAATAGAGCGCTGAAAAGTGCAATAGTCGAGAAACCGAAAGGCGCAAGCAACCCAACTACCACCTATCTTAACTACCGAACATACGCAAATCAACCTTATATTTTCACAGAGCAATCTGAGAAAGCCCAACAAAGGCAATTCTTACTCTTACACACGGTTATTGATTTACAAGTTTTGAAATGCAGGTCGAAGCGACATCCAAGTTCTTGGGTGTCAGGGGCAACGACAGAAGCTTGTTGAGAGCACAAGCGAAATTGAGCAATCGATGGAACAAGTACTCTAATCCCATGCAATCGACAAAGTAAGTTTGCAAAAACTTACCCTCCACGAACGCAGGATGAACACTACAAGCGGAAAGCAAAGTAAAAACGATGATACCATTTGCAATACAGACCTGAGCGAGAAAAGACGGACAAACCGTCCGAAATTCAGACCTCAAAAGATATTGCGAAGCGAAGCGAAACCTAGGAATTCAATTCGTCAACTATCAAAATCAAACTTTGAGATGTCAACTCAGTATGGAATAAGACAATCAGAATTTTATTAATTAATTAGGGGATGTCCGATTAGGATGTCCCCTTCTTATTTTTGTGATGTGGTTTACACATAAAGTGATTTAGGTGTAAAAAAACATTGTCAAAGTTTAGTTTGACAATGTTTTTAGAACTAAAATAATGGACTATTTCACCTCATTTATTTTACAACTAACTTCATAGTCCCAATTTCTTTATTATCTTCTAAAATTCTAATTAAAAGAACATTATTAGTGGAAAATTTCATTAAAAATATTTTTTCCGTATCATTTTTTATAATTCTATCCATTATTTTCTTTCCATCTATATCGTAGATAAGCAATGTGTTACCTTTTGCTCCTTCAATAGTTATAAACTCTTTAGCCGGATTGGGATATATCTGGATCTTTTGATGCAGTAGTTTTATTGTACTGCTTACCACTTCAGCCACTTTAATAACAAATGGTATGTCTTGTTGTACGATGGTAGAATTATCAGATAATATTATGTTCACATCTGTAATATGAGCATTATACTCACCGATTGAAGTACCTTGCGGTACTATATAAGCAATTTTTGCAATATCTTGATATTTGGCAGACATCATTCTTCGAGAAATTGGATCTGCACCACCAGAATTTGCTTTTATAGTAAAAGTCCAAGTTCCGTTGTTATTGTTTACAATTGACAATGTATGAGTTGTTGACAATGCAGCTGAAAGTGCTGTTTTCGCTTCGTCAATACTCACACCATCTGGTAGTGAAACTGTAAACGTACCTTCTTGTATGTTTAAGTTTGTAGGTATATTAAATTTCACACCTACAGTTCCTGTTCCATCAGCATTTACCACTGGTGGTTCTTCTACTAAAACAGTTTGGTGGGCAGTGTAATAATAAGTTGTTCTTGAGGTTTCAACCCAAGTATTATTTGTCCATGTATAGTTTACATCATAGAGAATGTAATTTGATTCATCACGAAAGATTTCACGTTTAGATTTTAAAACAAACTCACCATTGAATGAATATAATAAAAAAGTTTTTAGTTGATTTTTCTCATCATAAAAACTTTCTTGTTTATATGAATAACTTGAATTCCATGGACTTTGCGCATTTTCTTTATATAATTGGATATAATAAAGCTCTCCTCCATGTCCTGATGCTCTTTCACGTTTCTGAAGAAGCTCATAGTTTCCCATATTCCATACCCATTTCTGTGTTCTCCATAGCGAACTTACACTCGAACTGTTTTCAATAATGTAATTATCACGATAATATTCAATCTCATTTCCACCCTCATCCATTTTCTGCAATTCTTTGTGTGATTTAACTAATTCTCCATTTTGTAAAGCATAATAAACAGTATATTCACCCTCCTTAGCTATTTTACTTATTGGTTGCCACTCTCCATTAACATTAATATATTTTGTTTCTGAATTTGTTATTTCAGGACAAAAATCCCCGTAAATAGTCTTTACGCCCCATGTTTTAGTTGATTCATTCCAATCAGAAAATTCAGCTATAATTCGATAGATTTTATAGATATTATCATAACCCATCCCCGTTTTTTTCCCATCCCAAGTATTTTTTTCTTTATTATATTTAAAATCGGCAAATGAATATTCAAACTCTCCATCATCTCTCTCTTGCTCAGAACGAGAAGAAGGGACCCAATCACTTGTACTTTCATCCCATTCATATATCGTACTTCTTTTAATAAACATGGTTTTTCCTCTTAATACTGTTTCTTCTTTCGTACTATATACCAGTTGATTTGACTCATAATCCATAGAATATGATATTGCAGTAAATATCCAATTACCATCCTTGTCTTCACCCCAAATCCTTTCGTATTTTGAATTTGAGTTCCATACATTTGCAGTTTTATCAAAAGACATCCTTTCTAGCAAAGTTAAATTTCCATCGCTATTATAATTACTTACAGTTTTAGCAGTTGGAATCCATGAGTTTGTTGTTTTATCCCAAAAAAAGTTTTTTTCAAGAGTTGTTTTTCCATTGTCGTTGTACTGATAAGCAGTTTTAAACAATTTTCCTGTTGCATCTGTCTTAACTGTGCTATCCAATTGTTGAATTATAGGTGCATTTAAAGCTTCAGGTGCTTTTTCCAGATACATCACTCTTTTCGAATGGTTTTCTTTCATTTGAAGTCTTTCTTCTAATTGTACAGAATTCATTTTTTCAAGCTTCGAGAGAGACTCCAATTGCAAACTAATCGGTGTCTGTGCATTTATCCCTACAAGCAGGAATAAACAAGAAACAAGGGTTAAGGCAGTTTTTTCATTTTTATAGTTTTAATTGTTATAGATTATAAATTTAAATAGTTTATTAGTTTTTTGCAAAAATAACACAAAAAATTAATTTAGTCACTAAACTGTTAATAAATTCACACGAAACACATTGGATTATTAATAGTTAATTTTCACGCCTCAGCCACGCTAAAATAATCGTTAACTCACTTGCATCAAAATGCTCTTTTAGCAAACTATAAAGCAAACTGTCATATTCTGCATTTTCTTCAACCAACTGTTTGGCTTTCAACAAGGTTTGCTTATCCACTACCTTTTCGACATCCAACCCTCCTTTCATTACAAGTTCAGCCAAATGTCCCGAAATGGTACTTACTGCCAAATTTCGTGCTTTGGCGATTTCCTCTATTGACATACCGCCTTGAAAGGCTTCAGGTGTTTCCAACGCAGATGTTCCTTTTGGTTTTCTCGGTTTGCGTTCTTTTTACTTTTTTTCCTCACGGTCAAAGAGTTCACCCATAGCTATTTCAATATCATTCTCCTCGCAGTAATCGCGAATAACTTCTAAAAACTTGGTTCAAATCAAAAAGTTATGGAATATAAAAATCACACAGATTAATAAGCAGACTAACTCGGATACGACTATTACATCTACAAAAAAACGACGATGCAAACTTTCACAAGTTCGCATCGTCACTCAATCAATGTTATGAAAACAAATTTAGAAAAAGCAAAGGAATCTTATTTCTTTCCTTTTGCATATCTATCATTCAATTCTTTAATAACTTCTTCGGTAATATCGTATCCTTTTCCGGCAAATAGTATGTTGTCATTTCCTGTGTTACTCAGGATTAACTGATATTTTCCGGATTTGTTATAATCTTTTAGGAATGCATTTACCGTATCTCTAAGCTGTTCACTCATTTTTTGTTGCTGTTCCATAAGCTGCTGAGTCAGATTTGCTTCCAATTGTTGCAATTCTTGCTGCTTTTGTATAATGTCTCTCTGTGCATTTTCTGCTCGTTCGCGACTTAAAAACGCCTGATTTTCAAGGTTACGATTAAAGTCGTCCATTTCTGCTTGAAGTTGACGAGCTTTGGCGTTTAATGTAGCTCTTGAACTTTCTTGTTTGCTAATTAAAGCTTCGTTTGCATTTTTTGCAAATGTGTAATTTAAAAGCAACGAGTCAATATTAACATAAGCTATCGGTAGTTTTTGTACCACCAAAGAGTCGCCTTCTTTTACCATGTTAACAACTTCTGAGTTTGATTTCTTGCCAAGAACAAGAACAAATAAAACAATTACTGCAATTAATAATACTGCATTAAAAATAAGAGAGAGGTTTTTCATTTTTATCTATTTTTCAATTTCGTTTATTAGGTTTGAAATATCTATTTTTGGTTTTTCTTTTCTCGCGTTCCTATCTTGTGTAGTAGCGCATCCTATTCCTTTATCTCGCAGAGCTTTATTTCCACCCACATGCGTATTGGGAAATTTCCCGTCTTTAAAAAGAAACATCTTGAACCCCAACAAAAACACGGCAATCAAAACAATTACCAATGGAACTATTATTGTCAGCACTAAGTTCATTTTTTCTATTCCTTATTTTAATAAAGGCGTCCAAAGATAATTGTTTTGAAACAGATAAAACATAAAGAATTCTTATTTTTATCAAAAAAAATTAATAAAAGTCCTGTTTTTAACTTTTCTTAAAACAAACACATAAATAACAAGCCTTATCTGCCAGCACACTAGCCATCAAAAAAACAAAAAGTCGAAAACAAATGTTCTCGACTTTTATATAGCTCTCATTGTTGGTTGTAAAAACCTAACAAACTAAAATCTTGAAGATACTACATCCCAATCAACCAGTTCCCACAAAGCAGACAGATAGTCCGGACGACGATTTTGATAATCAATATAATAAGCGTGTTCCCACACATCAAAAGTAAGAAGTGGTGTCAAACCGCTTGTCAGCGGATTTCCCGCGTTACTTTCTTTTACAATATCCACTTTTCCGTCAGCTGTTTTCACAAGCCACGCCCATCCGGAACCGAAAACAGTTGCTGCTGCTTTTCCAAATTCTGCTTTGAAGTTATCAAACGAACCAAAACGCTCTTCAAGAGCTTTCAACAGCTCAGCTGAAGGTTTCGTTCCTTTGTTTGGTGTAAGCGATAGGAAATAAAAGTTATGATTCCAAGTTTGAGCCGCATTATTAAAGATTGCGCCACTTGATTTTTTTACAATTGTATCTAGGTTTGCATTTTCAAACTCAGTTCCTTTGATTAAGTCATTCAGGTTGTTGATGTAAGTTTGATGGTGCTTTCCATAATGGAATTTAATAGTTTCTTCACTGATTACCGGTGCTAATGCATCATGTGCATAGGGTAATTTAGGCAATTCAAATTTCATAATAATTTTTTGTTTATTTAATTAATAAAGTTTATTTCTAAGTTGTATCGGTTAAACAACAATCTTACGGTTTTTGTTTAGAAGCAAAAACTAAAATATGCAAAAAAACAAAGTCATTTGTTGCCTAAAAGCAATTTTATCCGCATCTTTGTAAGTTAAAACCGTTAATACTGTTGAAAAATTTCAATCTATGAAAAAAGCAATTGTACTATCTTTCCTTATATTGACAAGCACTATGCTTGGTGCTTCAGAAAATGCGGTATGGCAGCAAGGAAAGCTTAACGGAAAGGTAAAGTCCGTAACTTATATAGAAAAAAACAAACTTAACGAACTAAAAGAAGTTCAAAAGATTACCTATTTCCCTTCAGGCAAAATTAAGAGCTTAGAGCTTTCGGGCGGACTTATTATATACCAAGATGAAGCCGGGAACTCGTGGCGGCAGTGGGATTTCTTTCTTGAAAAAGACAGCATAGTAGAGTACGAAGACGGGAAAATCATCAAAGTCGAAAGATTAAAAAATGGAACTACCGCTACTATAATCCATTACGAATATGACAAAAACAACTATCTGACGGCTAAATATTATTATTCGCCAAATGGCACATTGAAAGGTAGTGACATTATAACAAACAACGAAAGTGGATTACCCATTAAAATCCAAATCTACAACAAAGACGGCGTATTGAAAAACACGATAAATCGCAAATTTAACAAACAAGGACGTATCCTGTTTTTTCAATATATAGACGAAACAAAAGGTGTAGATTTTAAAGAATACTGGAAGTACGATAAAAACGGTAATTTTAAATCTTCTAAGGAAACTATTCGAGGAAACAAAACAAGCACTTACCAATACACCGCATTTGATAAGTACGGTAATTGGACAGAACAAGTAAAGACAAGCAAACACCTTGTTCCTGCAAAAGATAATAAGAAAGAATCGGTAATTTACACGGATACTGTTTTCAGGAAAATAGAATATTACGAGTGAAAGATGTGGGATGTCGGATGTCAGATGTGGGATGTAGGATGTAGGATGTGGGATGTGGGATGTGGGATGTTGGGTAAATGTAGTTATATTTTAATTTAATGTAACTTGCTTGCACAAAGCAAAGAGAAGAATATATATTAGCGAAGAAGAATTTGAAAAATTTTATAATAATGCCTATTTGTTGATGAACATGATGATTGCATTTAGAAAACATTAAAGTCATAATCACACATCAAACATCAAAAATCATACATTAAACATCAAACACCAAACAAAGAATATTACTAACAATTTTATATTAATAACTGTATGAAAAAAATCTTTGGTCTTTTGTTGATATCTGCCGTAATTTTGGCAGGTACAACATCTTGTAAATCAAAACAAAAAGTAGTTAACATTTCCGGCGCTAATATTGAAGCAGCTGACACGAGAACAGCACAACCTGTTGTAGAAGAAAGTATAGAAAGCAATGAACGCACCATTGACGAGCGTTTTAGCATGGCAGAAGGCGAAACTAACACAAACGCATTCTACAAAAAATTCCACGTGGTAGTAGGTAGTTTCAGCATTCAATCAAATGCAAAAAATCTTCAACGCACACTAAACAGCGAAGGAAACAACGCGATTATCGTAGTTAATGAGCAAGGCATGTTCCGAGTTTTAATTGCATCTTATGATGACTATTCGCAAGCACGCAACAAAATCACTCAAATTAGCAACCGTTATCAGGATGCTTGGGTGCTACGTCAGAAATAATTTTCTAAACAAAACAAACGACTTTGCCGCAAACAAAGTCGTTTGTAGTATTAAAGCTTTATCTAAAAAGAAATGGCATTTACTTATCTTGGTATCGGTACAAACTTAGGTGATAAAGAATTTAACCTGAACACAGCCATCCAACTTATTTCACTTGAAGCTGGGGATGTACTGCAAGTCTCTACGTTTTATCACTCGAAAGCGTGGGGATTTAATTCTGAAAATGATTTTCTAAACGCTGCTTTGCTGGTTAGTACAGACTTAACACCAATGGATTTACTGGAAAAAACGCAGGCGATAGAACGAAAAATGGGTAGATCCGGCAAATCAACAAAAGGTTACAAGGACAGGATAATAGATATAGACATTCTTTTATACGACAATCTAATAATCAATCAACCAAAATTAAAAATCCCACACCCGTTGATGCAAATGCGGGATTTTGTCTTAATTCCGATGGCAGAAATTGCACCGGAACTTATTCATCCGAGCTTCAACGAAACTATGCTCACACTTAAAAACAGATTATCTTTGACTCTTTAGTCACGCCCGAGTCAATCAATTTCTAATAGCAGTTAATTTCATCTAAATATTTGTTTCTATTACATAACTCACTCGGGGATGCGACTACAAATTATTCAGTAGCAGCACGATGATACTCTTCAAGAATTTGCTTGGCACGTTCCAAGTCTTTTTCAAAAACCATTAACTCGATACCACGCTCTTTATCGTCAAAAATAGGAAAAACACCTACGAGCGTATCATCGTTATAGATGCACTTAATATCGTTTCTTTTCAACACATCGGCATCCACTTCAGCCTTTACAACCGTGTCGTAATATTTTACGGCTACTAACTTATCTTCTTTCATGGCTATCAGACTTTAAAGGTTAGACACTCTATAATTATAACATTATTTTCAGTAACTTTGTTCCAAAAATATGCAGAAAATGTCATTTTATCAAAAACACAAACATACAATCAACGACATCAGACGTAAAACCGTTTTGCTGCTGCTTTTCCCGCCACTACTCTTGGTTATTTTTATTTTCAGAATAATACCGATAAGCTGGGTGCGAAGATTTGGACGATTTTGCGGAAAACAGTTTTTTAATCTTGCAAAAAAGAGCCGTGAATGGGCACTTGCCAATCTGGAACGAATTTACGGTAATGAGTTGAGTGAAAACGAACGTACCGAGATAGCCAGAGAAAGTTTTATTGAAATTCTGACCGGATTTTTTGATTATATGGCTTATTCACATGTAAAAAACAAGAAAAAATATTTCCAACTGATTGAAGTTGTAGGTGAAGAGCATCTTGAAAAAGCGTACAAACGAAACAAAGGCGTTATTTGCCTTGTTCCACATATGAGTTCGTGGGAATTTGCGGCTATTACACCGCCTATGCTCGGCTACGAAACCTCTGCTGCAAGCCAATCGATGAAAATGGCTTTATTGGAAAAGCTGATAGTAAAATTCAGAACGAGTCGCGGAATGAAAAACATCACACGTACAGGTTCCTATCAGGCACTTATAGAAGCGCTTAACAAAGGCGATTACGTGATTTTAATGACCGACCAGGATACTCGTGTAAAAGGTGTTTTTGTGGATTTTCTCGGACATTCTGCTTACACGCCGCTGGGCGCATCACGACTTTTGGCGGATACCGAAGCCGCTTTGGTGCCAATGGCGATGACTAGAAAAGAGGATGGAAATTATCGTTTCCATATCTTGCCTGAAATTCCTACCATCAAAACCGATGATAAAGAAGCTGATTTGGTAGCAAACACCAAAAATCAGAACGATTATTACAGCGAAATAATCCGCCGATTCCCGAAACAATGGGTTTGGATGCACCGCAGATGGAAAACCACCCCCGAAAGCCTTGCTAAATTCTTAGAAGAAAGAAGAAAGTTAAAAGAACAGAAATAACTATTTTTGCTAACTTTGTAGCCAAAATTATCAGACAATGAATGAAAACAAATTAGTATATTCCCAAAAAGTAATCGAGTTTGCTACGGTGGCGGTAGAAACTTGTCTTTTTTTAGAAAAAACGACAGAAAACACCAAAGAAGACTTTATTTCAAAAGCAATAAAAATTCTTCCGCTACTTTACCTAAAAACAGATTTGCTCGACTTAGATAAAACTGATGACTATTTTGACATAGAGCGATTTGTTACGGAAAACGATTATTTGTATGTTAAGAATCAAGTAGAAAGTTTGCTTGGTCCCGACGACAGTTTTTTGGAAGTTTTTCATCCCGATATGCCGTACAGCGACACACCGATAGCCGCTTTTATATCCGAGAATTTAGCGGATATTTACCAAGAATTAAAAGACTTTGCAGCAAACTTCCAGTTGGGACAAGAGGAAATAATGACTGCCGCCGTCTATCATTCTGCTGAAAGTTTTTCAGAACATTGGGGACAAAAGCTACTCAATGCACTACGTGCACTACATGCTTTGCGACATAGTGACACTTTCGGCTACAACGATGAAGATGACAGCTTTGATGTATCCAATCATGGAAAGACCGACCGCGACAGTTTTTTGAGATTTCTGAATGAAGATTAAAGTAAAAAGTAAGAATGTTTAACCCAAAAATATCAAAAGAAGAAGTTAATCAACTGCCGATAGCTGAATTTACCGGAAAAATTGTGCTTGTAGATACGCGAAAAGTTATTGACAAAGCACTTGACGAACTTTTCGAGCACCCCATCGTAGGCATTGACACGGAAACTCGACCATCTTTTACACGCGGTATAGCTTACAAAGTTTCATTGCTACAACTCGCAACCAGCGACACTGCCTACCTTTTTCGCTTAAATAAAGTCGGCTTCCCAAAACGTTTGATTGAATTTCTTTCGGATGAAAAAATCCTGAAAATCGGACTTGCACTACGTGATGACTTCAACGGACTAGCCAAACAAAGAAAGTTCAAAGCTGCCGGATTTATTGATATTCAGAATATTGCAAAAGATTACGGCATTTTGGAACTGGGTTTACAGAAAATATTCGCCATTCTTTTTGGACAAAAAATATCCAAATCACAGCGACTAACCAACTGGGAAAATGACGTGCTAACCGAGGCACAGAAGCTTTACGCCGCTACCGATGCTTGGGCCACATTGCAAATCTACTTGCGACTTAGTCAAGAAAAGAAACTTAGCAAAAAAGAACTTGATGCAATTATAGCTCAGGTGAACGAAGAAAACAACTAAAAAACTTACAACTTACCTCTTTAAATTATGATTACTCTTAAACTGAAACCGAAAAAAGAAGAAAGTTTACTACGTTTTCATCCTTGGGTGTTTTCCGGTGCTATCCAGCACATCAACGGCAAACCGGAAGAAGGCGACATTGTTGAAGTTCAAGACAACAAAGGAAATTTCTTAGCATTGGGACACTATCAAGTTGGTAGCATAGCAGTGCGTGTAGTCAGTTTTGAGAAAGAAAATATTAACGCCAATTTTTGGAAAAAGAAGATAGAGCAAGCCTATTTGCTCAGAAAAGAGCTTGGATTGGCTGAATCTGAAACAAATAATACTTATCGCCTTGTACACGGCGAAGGCGACAATCTACCCGGTTTAATCGTTGATGTATATGACGACACGGCTGTAATGCAGGCACATTCGGTGGGTATGCACGCCACTCGTGAGCAGTTGGCAAAGTCAATCGTGGAAGTAATTCCGAGAGTAAAAAACGTCTATTACAAATCAGAAACTACACTACCCTACTACGCACCGATTGAAAAAAAAGATATGTACCTGATTGGCGGACAAAGCGATAGTTTCAAAGCAATAGAAAACGGATTACAGTTTGAAGTAGATTGGCTAAAAGGACAAAAAACGGGATTTTTCGTAGACCAGCGAGACAATCGAAGTTTGCTGGAAAAATATGCTAAAGGAAAAAATGTGCTGAATATGTTTTGCTACACAGGTGGATTTTCAGTGTATGCGCTTCGTGGTGGTGCTAATTTGGTGCACTCGGTGGATAGTTCAGCGATAGCAATAGAGCTTACCAATAAAAATATAGCAAAAAACTTTCCTGCCACAGATAAACACCAAGCTTTCGCAGAAGATGCGTTTAAGTTTTTCAGCGAAAAAAGATCCGAGTACGACTTGATTATTTTAGACCCGCCTGCATTTGCCAAACATCGTGATGCTGTAAGAAATGCTCTGAAAGGTTACAGACGATTGAATGCAAAAGCCTTTCAACAAATCAAACCCAACGGAATTGTGTTTACATTTTCCTGCTCACAGGTTATTTCCAAAGACCAGTTCCGACTGGCAGTTTTCAGTGCTGCTGCCGAAGCAAAAAGAAATGTGTGTATTTTGCATCAATTAAGTCAGCCCGCCGACCACCCTATAAATATTTATCATCCCGAAGGCGAATATCTCAAAGGACTGGTTTTATTTGTAGAGTAAGTCGATTTATTGTACAAAATGACAGAAAATTAACACAATTCACATTTTTTAACGCAAAAATTGCTCTCTTTTTTTGATTTATTGAAATGAATGCATAAATTTGCATCTCATTTCAAATCAATTTAATATAAACTTTTAACAAAACTATACTGCCTATAGCACAAAATTACTTGATAACCCCAAAAATTTAAGTAATGAAAAATTTAATTCAACTAACCGACGAGAAGTTGGTAGAGTTGTATGTAAATGGCAGTAACGATGCTTTTGAAGTTTTATTAAACCGCTACAAATCTCGTGTTTATACCTACATTTTCCTTATTGTTCGCAATAAAGAATTAGCCGAAGATATCTTCCAAGATACCTTTATCAAAGCCATTACCACCATACAACAAGGTCGTTATGTAGATTCCGGTCGTTTCCTTGGCTGGATTAATCGTATTGCACATAATCTGATTATTGACCATTTCCGCAAAGAAAAGAATGAAAACACTTTTTCTACGGACGGTTTAGAGTACGATTATGTAAACAATTCCAAATATTCGGAAAAAAGCGTAGAAGATGTAATCAGCAACGAGCAAGTGCTTCATGACGTGGTACAACTGATTGATTTCCTGCCCGAAAGCCAAAAACAAGTAGTAAAAATGCGCTATTTTCAAGACCTTAGTTTTAAGGAAATTGCAGAACGCACCGATGTCAGCATCAACACGGCTCTGGGACGCATGAGATACGCACTTATGAATATGCGTAAGATTGCTACGGAAAATAATATGTATTTAGAGATAAAATAATTTTCGCTTTTTATATACTATAATAAAAATCTTTGCGTTTGATTAGTAGTTATTTACATTAACAAACTAAACAAATGCCTATGCGAAAAAATTCTACTCTTAATCACATTACCCAACCCATTGATATTGACAAAATGAAAACAGCTAATCTACTTAGTCCTAGCGACGAAAGTATAAGCAAAATATTGCGGTTCGCTGCTTCCTATCGGGTTGAGAAGACATCTGAAAACCATTTCGTTGAATATTTTTTGAACTAAAATGGATTTTCAGCAACTAACAGAAAAGCCAACTAATTCGAGCGATTAGTTGGCTTTTTAATTGTTCTATATTGTTGGCTATGCTAATTTTATTGATTCTATAGCTTGTGCTAATCCGGCCGGATTTTTACCGCCTGCTGTCGCAAAGAACGGTTGTCCGCCACCGCCACCTTGAATATGCTTAGCACCCTCACGAACTAAGTTCACGGCACTGTAACCTTTATCCACCAAGTCTTTGGATAGTAGCACGGTAAGTGATGGTTTCCCTTCGTGAAGACCGCCAATTACCACCATCAGTGATTGAGAATCACTATCCACATTCTTAATTTGCTCGCTAAAAGTGTTGTTTATTTGGAACACCAAAGTTTTGATGGTTTCTGCTGCAAAATCACTTTGGAAACGGATTACTTTTACACCGTTTTCTTCTCTTGCATTGGCAAGCAACTTTTCTTTTAGCTCAGAAATCTGTTTTTGCATAAAGCTTTCTACCTGCTTGCGCAATTCTGCATTTTCGTCAAGCGAGCGCTGAATTGCTTTGGTCAAATCAGGCGTGTTATTGAACAATTCACGTACATTTGCTAAAGTGTCTTGTTGTAGATCCATCATTTTTTCTACTGCATGTCCGGTAATAGCCTCAATACGACGAATTCCTGCAGCAATAGAGCTTTCGGAAAGAATTCTCAGCATACCGATTTCACCTGTAGCCTGCACATGTGTCCCCCCACAAAGTTCGGTAGAACTTCCAAAACGCACAACACGTACAGTTTCACCGTACTTCTCGCCAAACAACGCCATAGCACCCATCTCTTTTGCCTCAGCAATCGGGATATTTCTAAATTCATCCAGCGGAAAATTTTCACGGATTTTTTGGTTTGTCAGTCTTTCCACCTGACGAATTTCCTCTTGTGTCATTTTTTGGAAATGCGAAAAGTCAAAACGCAAGCTTTCCGGACTTACATAAGACCCTTTTTGCTCTACGTGCATTCCAAGTACCTCTCTCAGCGCTTCGTGCATCAAGTGTGTGGCAGAGTGATTTCGAATAGTAGCTTTACGCAATTCTTTATTTACAGTCAACACAAAGTGTACGTCCAATTCCTTCGGAAGTTTATTCGCCAAGTGTACGGTCAAGTTGTTTTCGTTTTTCGTGTCAAAAATATCAATCGTTTCATCACCCGATATAATTTGACCTTTATCACCTACCTGCCCCCCCATTTCAGCATAGAAAGGTGTTTCGGCAAAAACTAGCTGGTAGTAAGATTTATTTTTCTGAGTTACTTTACGGTAGCGAAGCAATTCGCTTTCTGTTTCCAAACTATCATAACCTACGAAACGAGTTTCACCCTCTTTCAGCACCACCCAATCGGTAGTTTCCATAGCTGCTGCATTTCTTGCACGTTGTTTTTGCTGCTCCATTTCAATCTTGAAACCATCCAAATCAACGGTCATACCGTTTTCACGTAAGATAAGTTCCGTCAAATCGAGCGGGAAACCAAAAGTATCGTAAAGCGTGAACGCCACGTGCCCGTCCAGCACGGTTTTACCTTTTGCTTTCATTTCGCTCAGGTTTTTATCCAAAAGCTTAATTCCATGCTCAAGCGTACGCAAGAAAGCCTCTTCCTCTTCTTTAATCACTTTTTCTATCAATGATTTTTGCGCCAAAAGTTCCGGATAAGCATCACCCATAACTTCACTTAGCACATCAATCAGCTTGCACATAAAGGCTTCGTGCATATTCAGGAAAGTATATCCGTAACGCACTGCACGTCGCAAAATACGACGAATTACATAACCTGCTTTTGCATTGGATGGAAGTTGTCCGTCAGCAATGGAAAATGCGATTGTACGCACGTGGTCGGCAATTACACGCATAGTAATATCCACTTTCTCATCTTCACCGTATTTCTTGCCGCTGATTTTGCCTATTTCTTGAATAATCGGTTGGAAAATATCGGTATCGTAGTTTGATGTTTTGTCTTGCAAAGTCATACAAAGCCGCTCGAAACCCATTCCAGTATCAATTACTTTCGCCGGCAAAGTAGTCAACGAACCATCTGCTTTGCGGTTGTATTGCATAAATACATTGTTCCAAATCTCAATTACCAGCGGATGGTCTTGATTTACAAGTTCAAGCGCATCCACTTTGACGCGCTCACTATCCGGACGAATATCCACGTGAATTTCCGAACAAGGTCCGCAAGGTCCTGTGTCACCCATTTCCCAGAAATTATCATGTTTATTTCCATTGATAATTCGGTTTTCGGGTACATATTGTTTCCAAATTTCGTACGCTTCCTCGTCACGTTCCAACCCTTCTTCCGGTGCACCTTCAAAAATGGTTACATAAAGTCTGTCTTTATCAATTTTCACCACTTCCGTAAGGTATTCCCAAGCCCAGGCGATAGCTTCCTTTTTGAAATAATCGCCGAATGACCAGTTGCCGAGCATCTCAAACATGGTATGGTGGTAAGTATCATGACCAACTTCTTCCAAGTCGTTGTGTTTTCCGCTTACACGCAAGCATTTCTGAGAGTTAGCTACTCGCGGATATTTTATCGGATCATTTCCCAAAATAATATTCTTGAATTGGTTCATCCCCGCATTGGTAAACATCAGCGTGGGGTCATCTTTAATAACCATCGGTGCAGATGAAACAATTTTGTGATCCTTAGATGCAAAAAAATCGAGAAAAGATTGTCTAATTTCTTGTGATGTCATTATTTAGTTTAATAGTTAAATGGTTAAGTAGTTTCGAGTTTCGAGAGCTTCGAGAGCTTCGTACTTCGTGCTTCAAACTTCCAGCTTGTGTTTAAATATTTTCAAATAAAGCTACAAAAATACATCAAATTTATTACTTTTGCACCAACTTTGGCACAAAAAGTGCTTAAACAGACATTATTTGGATTTTATTCGTTATATTAGCATTTCTAAACTGTTTGTTCTATTTTATTTGCTATGGCAAGAAAAAAGTTCTATTTCAATCCCGAAACAATTGATTATGAAGAGATTCAAATCACGTTTTCAAAAAGGTTGAGACAAGTTTTGTTTCACACCCTTTCGGGAATATTGCTTGGCATAGCATTTTTCTTCCTGTTTGTTTCCATCATCAAATCGCCAAAAGAAAAAGAGCTTGCACAAGAAAAAAGTCGTATAGAAGGACAGTACAAAGCCTTGAAAGGACAAATAAAAGAAATGCAGGCTATCCTTTCTGACATTGAAGAAAGAGACAACAACCTATATCGTGTAGTGCTACAAGCGGAACCCATTCCGGCTGATGCACGCAGAGCCGCGGGCGGAAATATAGAATACTACGAGCGGCTGATGAAGATGACAAACTCGGAAATTGTAATAGAAACAAGCAAGCAATTCAACGAACTCAGAAAACAACTCTACGTACAATCTCGTTCGTTTGATGAAATTGTTAGTTTAGTAAAAAATCACGGTAAAATGCTTGAATGTATCCCGGCCATTCAACCCGTTTTAAACAAAGACCTTACACGTGTAGCTTCAGGTTGGGGCTATCGAATTGACCCGATTTACCGCACTCAAAAGTTTCATTATGGTATGGATTTTACAGCACCTACGGAAACGGAAATTTTTGCCACAGGGAAAGGAATAGTTACAAAAGTAGGTTGGGAACAAGGTTATGGCAACAGCATCAAAATCAATCACGGATACGGTTACGAGACTTTCTATGCGCATCTTTCGGATTTTAATGTAAAGATGGGACAAACAGTTATTCGTGGGGAAGTTATTGGTTATGTGGGGAATACCGGAAAATCTACCGGACCACACTTACACTACGAAGTACATCAGAAAGGCGTTCCTGTTAATCCGCAAAACTTTTATTCTCTGGATCTTACGCCCGAAGAGTATGACCGAATGGTACAGTTGAGCGAAAATTACGGACAAACTTTAGATTAGTGCAACATTTGACATGACAGGCAAAAAATCATATAGAGACATTATTTCAGCAAGCAATAAACCGGGACCAATCGGGGTTTTTGACTCCGGCTATGGTGGATTAACCATTCTGGATGAAATTAGAAACGAACTGCCTAAGTATGATTATCTTTACTTAGGCGACAATGCACGCACACCCTACGGAACTCGTTCATTTGATGTGGTTTACAAGTTTACGCTTCAATGTGTAGAATTTCTGTTTAGTCAGGGTTGTCATTTGGTTATTTTAGCTTGTAATACAGCCTCTGCCAAAGCACTTCGTAGTATTCAGCAAAATGACTTACCAAACATAGACCCAAGCAGACGAGTATTGGGTGTAATAAGACCTACTGTGGAAGAAGTTGAGCAACTAACCACCAGCAAGCATATTGGTCTTTTTGCCACACCCGGAACTGTTCTATCAAATTCCTATCCGCTTGAAATTCAGAAAATTTCCCCTGAAATATCCGTTGTTTCCGAAGCTTGCCCTATGTGGGTACCACTTATCGAAAATAATGAGCATAAAGATGAAGGTGCGGATTATTTTGTAAAAAAACATGTGAAAAACCTGATGAGCAAGGATAGCGAAATTGATACGATTATTTTAGGATGCACGCACTATCCGTTACTTAAAGATAAAATAGAGCAGTTATTACCAGACAGTGTAAATGTAGTATCACAAGGGGAAATTGTAGCAAAAAGCTTAGCTGACTACCTACGCCGCCACCCTGAAATGGATATAAAATGTTCCAAAAACGGCACAACACGTTACTTGACAACCGAAAATCCGGGAAAATTCTCAAGTTCTGCCTCTATTTTTCTGGATAAAGATATTCAAGCCGAAAATGTAGAAGTAGAATAGATGTTCAATTGTTCGGTTGTTCATTACTATGAGCTGTTTTATATAAACTAATTTAATAAACTGCTTCGAGCTTCGTACTTCCAACTTATTCACTTGTCTGAAAATCTAATAGTCTGTCCATCTAATAGTCTAAAAGTCTATCCATCTAAATGTCTATAACTTCCATCATAATACTTATCGCCTATTCTCTTTTGATAGTGTTTTTTATCAAAGGTTGGGATAGGATTGCTTACTTTACAAAAAATGAAAAATCGCTAAGCACTCCTGTAAGCATAATTACAGCTTGTAAAAATGAAATTCAGCATCTACCTCAGCTTTTTCAAGCACTTAATAAACAGACTTACCAAAACTTTGAATTTATCTTGGTGGATGATGGTTCTACGGACAAGAGTTATGAATATGCACAAAATGCAAGTTCCAATTTTCCCAATTTAGTCCTTCTGAAAAATCAAGGAAAAGGAAAAAAGTATGCTATCAAATCAGGCGTTTATCGAGCTAAGAATGAACTTATTATCTCACTTGACGCAGACAGCATTCCTGACACAGAATGGATAGAAACTATTGTCAGTTTTTACGAAGAAAATCCGGCGGATATGATTATCTGTCCTGTAAAAACAGGCTCAAACGGCAGTTTTTTTCAAGAAATGCAGCAATTTGAATTCGCTTCTCTGGTGGGAAGTGGTGCTGGTGCTATCGGTGCAGGTGTACCGCTACTTTGTAACGGGGCAAATCTGGCTTTCACTAAATCAGCTTGGTTGGCAAGTGAGCAAGAACTGCATTTTGATGAACCTTCCGGCGACGATATTTTCTTGTTACAAAGCATCAAACGCAAAAAAGGACAAATTCGTTTTTTGAAATCAAGCAAAGCGATGACAACTACGCAGTCATCACCAACTTTAAAATCCTTTCTTAATCAGCGTATCCGCTGGGCTGGAAAACGTGTCGCATACAAAGATTTTATGTTGGCATTTACCGGATTTACAGTATTTGCAAGCAGTTTTGTTATTTTAGCAAACTTGATTCTTGCCGTTTTTAATCAGAAATACTTAGAACTTTTTCTGTTTGTATTTACACTAAAATGGTTTGTGGATTTTGTTTTTCTGAAAAGAATAAAAGAGCTGTTCGCACTAAAAAATATTTTCAGTAAAAGTTTTCTGCTTTCACTTATTTATCCGTTTTATATTCTTTTTACGGCTTCAAAAGCACTTTTTGGCAAGAAAACTAGTTGGTAAACTCGTCTCGACTTTTAAAACATAGAGAACAATAGTTAAATGTATGACCATTTTTTATTGTTTTTCGAGAACATAGTAAAAAAATCTTCGATTTTTTTTGCTATGTTTCCGAAACCACGAGAATGTACACGTTTTTTCTATGTTTGCTACTGTTTTGAAAAAAATCAAGATGACTTCGGTAATTAATTTCTAACAATTAGATAATTATTTACAAAATCGATTTGGTAACGCTTTAGCGGATATTTAGATGGTCCTTTGGAAACCCGTCCCCAACCATCGGTAATATAAAATTCAGAGCCACACTTTCGGCACACTGCATAACCCTCTTCGTTGGGGTAAACCCGTATTTTTCGGTCAACCTCATAAGGACAGGCTAAATCGTACGCAAAATACCGAGTACTCAGATTTTCATCATAACCAACCACTATCAAAACTCCACCATAACCAACTGCAAATGGATGAAACTGTCGTGGATAAGTAAAAACAAGCGTATCGTTAATTACACTGCCAAAAGTAGGGTTATAGCTAAGCATATTCAGCTCAATCCTCACCGGAACATCGGGAATGGGGGATTTATACTTATTTTCACAACTAACAAATGCGATGAAAATGCACAATATGAGAAGCTTAATGTTTTTCAATTTAGACTTATAGATATTAGACCACTAGACAACGAATTGTTAAATATCAGATAGTTATCTTTTTAACATTAAGAAGTTAAGATTTTATTAAGGCGTCATTAAGTATATCTTAATGCCTCTAAACCTCTTAATAACCTTAATGCTTTTATATAATTTCCAGTATTTTGATTATAAAACGTTATACATCCAAAATTATTACACCTAGCTATTTTCTGAAAAATCCAAACAAAAAAGGACTTCCTTTCGAGGGAGTCCTTCTTTTAATGTCTCTAAAGTCGCATGGCTGCTATTTTACAGCATCTGCAAGGTCAGAACCGGCTTTAAATTTCGCAACTTTTTTAGCTGGAATTTTAATAGCTTGTTTAGTGGATGGGTTTACACCGGTACGTGCTGCACGTTTTGCAACTGAGAATGTACCAAAACCAACTAAACTTACTTTTTCACCTTTACTAAGTGCTTTTGTGATGCTTGCAATTGTAGCATCCAATGCTTTTTTTGAAGCGGCTTTTGTCAAGCCTGATTTTGCTGCGATAGCGCTAATTAATTCTGCTTTGTTCATGTGTAAAAATTTAAGTTAATAGAAGTGATAATTATCCTTGCAAATTTAGTGATAAGAAAATTAAAATCAAAATTTTTTTGAATGAAACTATTTAATATTTAGATAATTGTAGCAAAAATAGGCTAAAATCGTTCATTTCTGGTTTTTTTCGTATTTTTGCAAACTGAAAACTGCTCTTAGCTTGTGTAAATTGAAAATAAAGATTAACAAAGTCAGGTGTTTAATGTTAAAATACTTACAGCACGACGATTGATAAGGATAGGGAATAAAATCGTAGTTGATAAAATAGGAAACAAATGAATAGAAATATACCACCCGTAGTTAAAAATTTACTCTACATCAACATCATTATGTTCTTGGCAACTTGGTTGCTTCCTGGTATTTTAGCTCGATGGAATATCAGCTTAGATTTATTTGATGTGCTGGGAATGCACTATTTTGCTTCATCAAAATTTAATCCGGTGCAAATCGTAACTTATATGTTTATGCACGCGCCATTTCCCAATATCACGCATATCTTTTTCAATATGTTTGCGCTCTATATGTTTGGTCCGATACTGGAATATGTTTGGGGCTCACGTAAGTTCTTGATTTACTATCTTGTTACGGGAATTGGTGCCGGATTGGTGCAACAACTGTTTTGGTATGTAGATTTGGGCGGGATGTTTTCAGCCATGAATACGGCTATTTCGAGCGGTTCGACCGAAGTGCTGATTCCTTTTATGGATAAACTCACGAGATTTTATCGCTTTTCGGGCGATATAAGCATGATTACATCTGCTGATATTCTGATGATGAAAAATGAAATTCAAAACGCTCTCTTAACCGTAGGTGCGTCCGGCTCTATTTTTGGGATTTTGCTTGCTTTCGGTTGGCTATTTCCGGAAGAAAAGCTTTTCTTGCTGTTTATTCCTATTCCCATCAAAGCACGTTATTTTGTAGTAGGATATGCAGTGCTTGAATTGTTTATGGGTGTTGCTAATTTTTCCGGTGATAGTGTGGCGCACTTCGCACACTTAGGCGGAATGCTGTTTGGTATTGTGCTTATCTTGATGTGGCGGAAAAAAGGAAGACTGTACGACCGTCAGTAGTTATGTGTTTTGTTTTGGTAGAGAAGTTTTAATAAAATTCTTTATTTGCATTTGTTCTTAATCCTTTTTCAGTTGCCACGACTTTTAAGTCGTGGGTAGCTTAAAAGTGAAATACTGGGCTTTAGCCCAAACTTATGTAAATTTTGGCTAAAGCCAAATTTTGAAATTCATTGAATCCACGACTTAAAAGTCGTGGCAATATAATTATAGGAAGCATTGCGGATAGCCATAAAAAATTAAATATGAACTTTATAGAACAATTAAAATATCGATATAAAAACGGGAATACGCTTTTTCGCCTGATATACATCAATGTGGGTGTGTTTCTGGTGGTGGCACTTTTTTCTATCTTTTTTCAATTATTTAAAATCAATGTCGTTGATTTGACAAAATGGTTTTCCATGCCGTCCAATCTTTCGCAACTTGTGAAGTGCTTTTGGACACCGCTGACATACATGTTTTATCATGAAAAGTTTTTACACATTCTTTTCAATATGTTGGTGCTGTTTTGGTTTGGACAACTTTTTTTAATGTACTATTCCGAAAAACAACTTCTTTCGCTTTATATTTTGGGTGGATTATCGGGTGCGGCTTTCTACTTGTTGGGTTATAATTTAATTCCCTACTACGAAGCTGCAGCCTATTACAGCCTTTTAATGGGTGCGTCAGGGTCTATTTTGGCTATTTTGGTTGCTTCGGGAGTAAGAGCACCCAATATGGAAATGCGGTTGCTGTTGCTTGGACCTGTTAAGTTGAAATGGATAGCTATTGCCACCGTTTTAATTAGTCTGTTTGGCTTGACATCCGCTAACGCAGGTGGTGAAATAGCGCACTTGGGCAGTGCTTTAGCCGGATACTTATTTGTGATTAGTGAAAGAAAAGGGAAAGATATTACGCTTTTTATTACCAAAATTATTAACTTTTTCGTAAATTTGTTCCAACCGAAACCGAAAGTGGTCAGACCGAAATTTCATGCTCAAAAAATGTCGTCGGAAGAGTATAATCAGAAAAAAGCCAACGATGAAAAAGAGATTGACCGCATTTTGGATAAGATAAAAACTTCGGGTTATGAGAGTTTGACAGCGGAAGAAAAAAAATTGCTTTTTGACCAAAAAAGATAAAAAGAAATTGGTGTAGAATGAGAAAATACCTACGTTTAATAATTGTTTTACTCAATATCATAGCTGTACTTGCTTTGGTATTGGTTAAGTATGGGTCTTTGGTAAGTCCCAATACGACAATTATTTCCGCTCATGCTTCACTACTTTTGATTCCGATTGTACTAGTTAATATTGCTTTTGTAATTTTCTGGCTGTTGCTTCGCAAGTGGTGGGCTTTTCTATCTTTAGTGGCAATTATTGTGTTTGCCGGAACCATTAAATCAGCATTTCCACTTAATATTGGGAAACCTAATGTTGACACAACAAGGCAGAAAATTACAGTTCTTTCCTACAACACGATGAATACAGGTATGCTCAAAAAACATAAAAAGGACGACCTGAATGAAGTGGTTCAATATATTCTCGATTCTGATGCTGATATTGTCTGTATGCAGGAGTTTGCGGTTAGTCGGAATGAACATCAGTTTCAATCCGATGATTTCGAAGAGGTATTTAAAAAATATCTGCATAAACACGTTAGTTTTCAGTTGGATAAGTGGAGTATGAATATCGGATTAGCGACACTTTCCAAATTCCCGATTATTGAGAAAAGAAATATCGATTTCGATGCAGAATTTAACCTTTCCATGTTTACAGATATTGTAATAGGCAACGATACGATTCGGGTAATTAATAACCATTTGGAATCCAACCGCATCACTGCGCAGGATATGAAAAAAACTTCGGAACTGCGTACCGATTTTTCGTCCGATAAACTCGCAGAAATGACCAAATATTTATCCCGAAAAATGAGCGTAGCGTATAGAGTGCGAGCCAAGCAAGCCGACAGCGTGGCTGAAATTATTCAAAATTCGCCTTACAAAGTAATTTCTTGTGGCGATTACAACGATGTGCCTTCATCTTATGCCTACTCACGCATAAAATCGGATATGAAAGATGCTTTCAAGGAAGTAGGTAATGGTTTAGGCTTGACGTTTGTTCGTTCTTTTTATCGTTTCAGAATAGATTACATTATGTTCGACAAGTCATTTCAAGTGGCAAATTACAAGAAAGGCTCACTCAAAGCATCCGACCACTACCCAATTCAATGCGATATATATTTAAGCAAAAAATCATTGGAAGTGGAAAAATAATTTGTAACTTTGTAGTCTGTTTTTGAGAAACAATTTATCAACTATTATTTTATAAAAACACAATTAAATTATGAACACACCATCAAATCTAAAGTATTCAAAAGATCACGAATGGGTGCGCGTAGAAGGCGACATCGCAGTTATAGGAATTACTGATTTTGCTCAAAGCGAATTAGGCGAAATCGTATTTGTAGAAGTAGAAACTGTAGGCGAAACAATGGATGCAGGCGAAGTTTTCGGTTCTGTTGAAGCAGTAAAAACAGTATCTGACCTGTTGTTGCCTGTTTCCGGCGAAATCGTTGAGTTTAACGAGCAATTGGAAGATGCACCTGAACTAGTAAACGACGATCCATACGGTGAAGGTTGGATGATTAAAGTAGCTATGTCCGACAAAACTGAATTGGATGAATTGCTTGATGCTGAAGGATATCAAGCATCTGTAGGATAGGAATCTACAGTTTAGAAAAAACAATTAACATACTTAAAACTAACCCCTTGAAAACTCTTTTAGTCGGATAATTATTGTTCGACAAGTCTGTTTATAGTAAAGAGAAACCAGGGGTTGTTTGATTTTATGAAAGCAAAAGTTAGCATAATAATGGGCAGTACATCAGATTTGCCTGTGATGAAAAAAGCCGCTGAGTTTTTGGACGAAATGGAAATTCCGTTTGAAATTCATGCACTTTCAGCACATCGTACACCTGCGGAAGTGGAAAGTTTTGCAAAAAAAGCTAAAGCTAACGGCATTCAAGTAATCATAGCGGCGGCAGGTATGGCAGCACATTTGCCGGGCGTTATTGCATCTATGACTACTTTACCCGTTATCGGTGTGCCTATCAAAGCCTCGTTGGACGGGATGGACGCACTACTTGCCATTGTGCAGATGCCACCGGGAATTCCGGTAGCTACGGTGGGAATTGACGGTGCGCTGAATGCAGGAATTTTAGCAGCGCAAATGCTGGCGGTAGGCGATACAGATTTACAAAACAAACTGGTGGACTACAAAGAAAATCTGAAAAAGAAAATTGTAAAAGCTAACGAAGAACTGAAAGAGATTAAATACAAATTTAAAACTAATTAAACAATGGTTTGGTTTACGATTGTATTAGTTCTTTGCTTTTTTGGACCCTTGGTCTTTCAGATTATTGCAGGCATATTGGCTAAAAAAGGAAAAGGCAAGCTTTCTTTCGGAAAAGTTTGTTCAATAAGTGTTGGTTTTCAGTTGCTTGTGGCAATTTGGGTGCTTTTTCTTGTAACTCGACCCAATCCAAATCACTATGATTGGGGATTAGGTTATCTTTTTCTGCTTATACTCTTGGGTTTTACATTTGTTAGTATTGGACTGACAATTTTGCTTCAAGTGCTTATCATAAAAAAGAAAAATTAATTGCCGAATTTTCGTGTGAAATAGAGCAAATTAGATGGTACAATTCATTTTTACATAATTTCAAAACAATAAAAACATGACATTAGACAATTTTAATTTCAAAGGTAAAAAAGCCTTTGTTCGCGTGGACTTCAATGTTCCGATGGATGAAAACCAAAAAATCACAGACGATACTCGTATTCGTGCGGCTATGCCGACTCTGAAAAAAATTATTGCTGACGGCGGTAGATTAATTATTGCCTCACACATGGGACGTCCGAAAAAAAATCCGGACTCAAAATTCTCTCTAAAAGTGATTGTAGCACGTGTTTCCGAGTTACTTGGCGTAGATGTGAAATTTGCAAATGATGCTTTGGGTGCTGAAACAGAAAAAATGATTGCCGAATTGAAAGACGGCGAAGCGTTATTGCTTGAAAATCTTCGTTTCTATGCAGAAGAAGAAGGAAAACCACGTTTACCTGAAACAGCTACGGAAGAAGAAATTGCTGCTGCTAAAAAAGAAGTAAAAGAAGGTCAAAAAGAACTTGCTAAAAAATTAGCGTCTTATGCAGATGTGTATGTGAACGATGCTTTCGGTACTGCTCACCGTGCGCATGCTTCTACAGCTCTTATTGCCGATTCTTTTGATGCTGACCATAAAATGTTCGGTTATTTGATGAACAAAGAAGTGAGCGCAGTAGATACATTGATGGACAATCCGGCACGTCCGTTTACGGCTATCATGGGTGGTTCCAAAGTTTCTACCAAAATTGAAATCATTGAGAACTTGCTTACAAAAGTGGATAACCTGATCATCGCAGGTGGTATGACTTATACTTTTGTAAAAGCACAGGGTGGAAAAATAGGGCTTTCTATTTGTGAAGATGATAAACTGGATTTGGCTCTTGAAATCATCGAAAAAGCTAAAAAGAACAATGTGAACTTGGTAATGGCAGTTGACGCAAAAATTGCAGATGCTTTCAGCAACGATGCTAATACAGACTATGTAGCTGTTGATGAAATTCCGGAAGGTTGGGAAGGTATGGATATTGGTCCAAAAACAGCAGAAATCTTTGCAGAAGTAATCAAAAACTCAAAAACTATCCTTTGGAACGGTCCTACAGGTGTATTTGAGTTTGAAAACTTTACAGAAGGTTCTCGCGCAGTAGGTGTGGCAATTGTGGAAGCTACTAAAAACGGTGCATTCTCACTTGTAGGTGGTGGCGACTCTGTAGCTTGTGTGAATAAATTCGGCATCGCCGAAGAAATGTCTTACGTTTCTACCGGTGGCGGTGCATTACTTGAAGCTATCGAAGGACGTGTGCTTCCGGGTATTGCAGCGATTAAAGGATAATTGTGTTAAGTATTGAGTTCTGAGTATAAAGATTTTGATAAACAGAACAATTATTAACTAGATACTTAATAATAAAATACTTCTATAAAGCAGGGATATTCGTTAAATTCAGATTTTAGAGCAAGAATGATAACTATTTCAGTCTTGCTCTTTTGTTTTTTTAGTGATTTTTTTCATTAATCGGTATATTTTGATTTTTTATACTAAAAATTTGATAACAAAAGCACAACAATCCGGAAGAGCTAAAAAAAACCCTCCTTTTTATGAGATTTTTCAGATTTTATCAAGCAGTTTGCTTCAGACTTTTCTTCTCTATTTTTTCAATCATCTTTACTGCATTAGCGGTATGAATGCCGAAGAATATCCAAAGTAGTTCGGTTGCCTGCTTTCGTGCTCT
>DUQG01000077.1 GCA_012837935.1 Bacteroidales bacterium | reverse complement strand
TTTTGTTTGGTTACCCCCGTTTTGAGCGTCTAACTACAAAAACGGGGTGATAAACAAAGATACAAAAAAGCCAACTATCTCACAATGATTTAGTTGGCTTTGTTTTGTTAATTAGTGAATATCCCTAAAATAAGGCATTCTCTTTCTTTTTTGGTAAAAGTTCGTCAGGTGTTTTACCATTAAGAAGCTAAGGTTAGATTAAGGGTTCATTAAGCATAACTTAATGGGTCTAAACTTCTTAAAAATCTTAATGTTTTTTATAATCACACATTTAATAACAATAAATAACAGCGTAGCGTAATAACAATTAAATAACTATTAATAACTACCACATAACATCCGAACAAATAAACACCCGAACTATTTAAAATTAATCTTCCTCACTTTATGTCCCATTTTTTCCAAAGTTTCTGTAATTAGCACTCTGAAATCGCCTTGAATTAGAATTTCGCCACCACGCTGCGAACCGCCCGAAGCGCATTTGTTTTTCAGAACCTTAGCCAAATCTTTTAGCTCTTTGTCAGTTCCTTCAAATTCGCTGATAATCGTGGCGGGTTTACCGTTTCTCTTATCAAGTTCTACACGAAGTGTTTGCTTCATAGGTTGAGTGCTTTCTGACTCTTGCGTTGTTTCAGGTTCCGAAACGTAATTTTCCGGTAATAATGCGTTTAATTTATCTTTCCAATCGCTGTTTTTCATTCTTTTCTTTTGTGATTAAATTTTTATCTTTCGATTATGCTGATTGTCTCTTGGTAAGTTTAAATCTTGGCTCTATTTTTAAGGTTTTTTCGTAGCCTTTTTTAGCTAAATCCTCATTGCCAAGCAGTTCATGACATCTTGCTTCTAAAAATAACATCTGAACGTACATCCAATTTTCATTGGTGTTTTTCTGTTTTTCTATAATGGAAATCGCTTTTTGGAAGTATTTTAAGGCTTCTTTTTTATCGCCACCAAACACTTTTGGTCTGTAATAGAGTGAATTACCTTTGTCAAAAAGAATTTGCACATCATTTGGATTGAGTTTGTAGGCTTTATCTAACTGATCAAGTATTTGTTTTCCCAAAGTAGTGGCTTTTATCTTGTTTAGGGAAACATGATAACTCATAAAAATCCCTTTGTAGTTGGTAGCAAGCGCATTGTTGGGGTCTGATTTTAGCACTTTTTCAATATAAGTTTCCGCTTTTTTTATAGCATTAGTTGCTTTTGTATTCTGTTTTTTGTCAATAAGCACTGACACATAGCCGTAGTAGCAGTGTATCAGTTCTAGTAGATCGCTGTTGTTATTTAAGTTAGCTCTTTTTTCGTAGTTAAGTGTGGCAGTTTCCCATTTGGATACATCGTTGTATAAAAAAGCTTGATAAAGTTCTTTTTGTAGAGCAGTTTGCCCGAAAACTATCCCCGTGAAAAGCAGACTCACAGTTAATAGCAAAGTTTTTAAGTTGTTCATTTTAAGGTGTATATTTGGTTTTTGTTGATGTTAAGTAAATAAAGAATTGTCGGATTAAAAGCCGGCTGCAATCTTGTTTGCCACTCTCTTCACTCTCTTCACTCTCTTCACTCTCTTCACTGCCTATTGGTTTGTTTTATCTTTTTTGCAAATTCCCAAATAATTATTCCGGAAGTAACGCTCACATTTAGCGAGTGCTTAGTGCCGTACTGCGGAATTTCTATGCAACCGTCGCAAAGGTCGATGACAGCTTGCTGTACACCTTTTACTTCATTTCCTAGTACCACGGCGTATTGCTGGTTTTTGTTCAAAACTACGTCCTCAAGCATGGTGCTGCCTTCCGCCTGCTCTATGGCAAAGACGGTGTAACCTTGCTCTTTCAGCTTTTTCACAGCTTGCGTGGCATCTTCAAAATATTCCCAATCAACCGTATTTTCAGCTCCTAATGCCGTTTTATGAATTTCAGCATGGGGTGGTGTAGAACAAATTCCACAAAGATAGACACTTTTCACAAGAAAAGTATCGGAAGTTCTAAATACCGAACCGATATTGTGCAAACTGCGCACATTATCCAAAACAACGATAAGCGGTGTTTTTTTTGCATCTTTAAATTCTTCGTTGCTAAGTCGGTTTAGTTCTGTTATTTTTAATTTTTTCATAATCTTTCTTTTACTTGGCTAAAATCAAGCTTATAGCAGCTTCTATAATGCTGTCGTAGCCATTTTCTTCATCTTTTTGTAGCATATCAACTTTTTCGTCCGGATCAATTCCCCATTCAATATTATTCATTTCCACATCATACGTGGGACTTGCTGAAAATCGCACCATCCAGCCGTTGGGAAGTTCGCTGGAAAGCGGCATTCCACCGCCACCGCCGGTTTTGTCGCCAATAATCGTAGCGTGAGGTGCATATTTCATTCTACTCACAAAATCGTTCGTAGCGCTGTATGACAGCCTGTTTGTGAGAATTATTACCGGACGTTTCCATTTGATTTTTTCGTGTGCATCGGTGTACACGGCAGTAGGTTTTGAAAAGTCAGAATGTCCGGGACCGCTTTTGTGGGTAATGTAGTTTGTCAGCGTTTTTTCTTTAAAAAAGTAGGATGCGAGTTTCTCGGCATTGGTAACCAGTCCGCCACCATTGTTTCGTACATCTATGATTAAACCTTTGCAGTTTTTGAAGATTTCAAAAATAGAGCGAATATGTGTGTCGCTAAAACTATTGGAAAAACTACCATAATAAATATAACCAACCTGATTATCGGCAATAGCCCTGTAGCGCATACTTCCGGCAATTCTGTAGTTGCTGCCCAGATAGCGTTCTTTGTACAGAATGCTTGAGTTGAAATTAGCTGGATAGCTACTGTACCACTCTGTGTAGCGACTAATATCAAACTCAGAATAGAGATTGACATGCCCGTCTTTTAGCTCTCGTAGCATTTCACCCAGTAGGTCAAATAAACCGTACTTATTGCTCACGGTGTCAATTCTGGCTGAATAACGCTCGTGCACATCGTTCCAGTCAATTCCTTTGTAGTCCAAATAACAATATCGTGTGTCGATAATTTTCCACAAAGCTTCAAAGTTTCCTCTGTTCGTATTCGGGTGAATGTCCGGTTCCCTCATGCACGAATAAAAAAGCACTGAAACTGTGAAGAATAGGGTAATATGTTGAAACAGTTTATTCATATGAATGGATAAAATTTGTTGGGATTTTCTCTTTTTTTCCCTTGAAAGTATAGAGATGAACCACGGTTCCTATCGAAAAAATAAGTCCTTGATTTTTTAACACCATATCGTTTGCCGAGTACTTGCTATAATCGTTTTGAATGCTAAATCGCCAAGTATGATGTTTGAGCAAAAAATCCAAATTGAAATAGCTGTAAATCGCTCGTTTATTGTGCAGTGAACTGAAATGGAATGCATTTTTTGCATTATTTAGCATAAATAGCTCGTAGTAGCTGATATTCTGCATAGGTACAAACATACATCCAAAAATAGGACTTACAGCACCCAGTTGCATTCTGAAATCCAAGTTTTTGATATTGAAACTGTATTGAGCTTCTGCGGTAACATTAATATTGGTATATAAATCCAGTGAAAAAGGATTGTTGACGTTCCTGCCCATATATTTTCCGCCTACACCCAAATTCCAACTACCGCCACCTAAAATCATTAAATTTTCTGCGGGTCTGAAATGATAGTTTCCGCCATACATAAAATGCGTGTTGAAAAACAGCAATGAGTTTCTACCGCTTGGATGTTTCCCATTTCCAAGGTCAAAAAGTATTTGACCGGAATGTGATATTTGGTTTTGAGTTGCTTTTACAAAGCGTCGAGAGTTATTTTGTACTCTAATTTTACTTCCTTTATATTCAAATGGCGATAAATAAGGGTTTGTTATATTGGAAAGTCCAATGCCGACAGTTGTTGCCGAAGTGCGTAAAGCGTACTTCGTGCTGTCATTTGCCGATGCGATTTGACAAGTGAAGATAAAAAGAAGTAATACTATGAAACTCTGTTTTTTCATTTTCCGCAACTAATATTCTATTTTTATACAAAAGTAAGAAATTAATTTCAATCGGAATTTTAAAATAATCAAGAAAGAATAATTGATAGCTGGAATTTGGTAAATTTTTAGTAAATTTGTAGCTAATAACAAAGGAGGCAAAACTATGAGCAAACAAAAGAAACTGGTAGTTCTTACCGGAGCAGGAATGAGTGTAGAAAGTGGTTTGGCTACGTTTAGAGGAGCAGGCGGACTTTGGGGTGAGCATAGAGTAGAGGATGTAGCCACACCTGAAGCTTGGTACCGCGATGCGAAATTAGTGCTGGATTTTTACAACTACCGTCGCAAAGAACTTCTGAGCGTGAAACCCAATGCCGGACATATAGCATTGGCAGAATTGGAAAAAGACTTTAATGTGCAAATCATCACTCAAAATGTGGATGATCTGCACGAACGTGCCGGAAGTACACAAGTGCTACACCTGCACGGCGAATTAATGAAAGTGCGTTCCACAGGACCCGGCGAGCAGGTTTATGACCTGACGGAAAATAATTATGAAACACATTTGGGAGATAAATGTCCGTATGGGTATCAACTGCGCCCGCATATAGTTTGGTTTGGTGAGGCTGTGCCCGAAATGGAAAATGCAATTAGTTTGGTTGAGCAGGCAGATATATTCTTAATAATTGGAACATCCATGCAGGTTTATCCCGCTGCCGGACTTATTCATTATGTGAAAAAGGATGTGCCAATTTATTTAATTGACCCGAATGAGGTCGGAGTGCATGGAAGAGGTATTCATGTGATTAAAAAAGGCGCAGGGGAGGGGATGAAAGAATTTAGCAAATTAGTAAGACAAGGTTGATAACCGATAAAAACTTAGAAAAATATTTTTGCTATGTCAAAACTATTCTCTATCTTTGCAGTCCGAAAAAAGAAATAAGACATTAATTTAATATTATAATTATAAATACAAATCTATGATTGTAGTTCCCGTAAAAGAAGGCGAAAACATCGAAAGAGCTTTAAAAAGATTTAAACGTAAATTTGAAAGAACAGGTGTAGTGAAAGAGTTGCGTCGTCGTCAGCAGTTTGATAAACCATCTGTGCTGAATCGTGCTAAAAAGCAACGTGCAGTTTACGTTCAACAATTACAAAGAGACGAAGAGTAATTTTTTTGAAAATTATTTTCTAAAAAACTTGCTTATCTGACATTAATATATTATTTTCGTTGAGAGTTTATTTCATCGAAAAAGTCAGATATGATTCAAGCGTTTTTACGATATTTACAGTATGAGAAGAATTATTCATCTCATACTGTTTTGTCATATCATACAGACATCAATCAGTTCTGTGAATTTCTATATGTAGAACCACAGAACTTTGCACCTCGAACAATAAGCCACAGAGAAATCCAGCAGTGGGTGCTATCCCTAATGGAGAGTGGAAATACCTCTCGCACTATTTCCCGAAAAATATCCACCCTAAAATCATTTTGGCGGTTTTTGTTGATTCAGAAACTGGCAGATGAAAATCCCACAAAAAAAATCGTGTTACCTAAAACAAATAAGCCACTTCCTGCGTTTTATAAACAGAAGGAGATGGAGCATGTGCTGTCGGAAGAGAGTGGGTTAGGTGGATTTGAAAGAGCAAGAAATCGCTTGATTGTTAATCTGTTTTATCAGACCGGACTTCGTGTGTCGGAGTTGGTCTCGCTTCAAGATGATGATGTGGATTATGAGTTGAGGCAGCTAAAGGTGCTTGGAAAACGAAATAAAGAGCGGGTTCTGCCGTTGGGTGTTGATATTTGTGAAGAGATGAAGGCTTATCAGGAGTTGAGGAATGCGGAAATAGATTTGCAGGATAATTCGTTCTTTGTGCTGAAAAAAGGAAAAAAAATGTACAGTAAAGCTATATATAATATTGTACATGAGAAAATGACTCAGTTTAGCACTCTTCACAAGCAGAGTCCGCATGTGCTAAGACACACGTTTGCAACTACACTTTTGAACAATGGTGCTGATATTAATGCCGTGAAAGATTTGCTTGGGCATAGCAGTCTTGTTGCAACCCAAGTTTACACACATGTTAGTTTCAGCGAACTAAATAAGATTTATAAACAGGCTCATCCACGAGCAATAAAAAAAGGAGGTAGCTTATGAAACTTCGTATTCAATCGGTAAATTTTGATGCAACCGATAAATTAGAGGCTTACATCGAAAAAAAATCTAAAAAATTAGAAAAATTTAATGACGAGATCTTATCAAAAGATTTTTACTTGAAAGTAGTGAAGCCCGAAACGGCAGCTAACAAGCAGGCTGATATTAAGGTAGCAGCGCCGGGAGTGGAATTTTTTGCATCTAAAACCTGCGATACTTTTGAGGAAGCAATTGACTTGGGACTGGAAGCAATTGAGAAACAAATGATAAAATTTAAGCAAAAATCAGCTAAAAAATAAAAAATTAAAGAATTAGTTTTGTATATCAAAATAATTTTGTATTTTTGCAAGCCGTTTGAGTAATGTACCTCGAACGGCTTTTTATCCCTACAAAGCTTTAGTTAATAGGTGGTTAAATGCTTTTTTGAGTGTTTAAGAAGTTCGCTTAAAAGTGGAATAGGGGAGTTGGATTGAGCGAATCTGACTTACAAAAACAAAAAATGCCTCTTTAGCTCAGTTGGCCAGAGCACGTGATTTGTAATCTCGGGGTCGTTGGTTCGAATCCGACAAGAGGCTCAAAAATCAGTATTAAGAGTGGAGTATTGAGAGTGTCGAACACTCTACACTCTCAAATCTCAACTCTTTACTCTCTTTTTATTGGGCAGTTACCAAAGTGGCCAACTGGGGCTGACTGTAACTCAGCTGTCTTTCGACTTCGGAGGTTCGAATCCTTCACTGCCCACGGTAACAGTAAACAAGTGTTTAGTTAACAAGTAAACAAGACTTTTTCTAAAGTCACTATTTACTGTACTTGAAGTTTGCTGGTAATCTCGTTTACTTGTAAACTGAAATGCGGGAGTAGCTCAGTTGATAGAGCATTAGCCTTCCAAGCTGAGGGTCGCGGGTTTGAGCCCCGTCTCCCGCTCAAATTAAAGCACTTTCTATTGCGATAGAGATCGCGAGTCAGAGTGAGAATGAAAGAGCTAGGACTTGAGTTCTGAATTTAATAAGTTTGAACTCGGATTTTAATCAAAATCTTGCTGTTGTAGCTCAGGGGTAGAGCACTTCCTTGGTAAGGAAGAGGTCATGGGTTCAATTCCCATCAACAGCTCTTTTTGTAATAAAGAATAAGCTTTAAAAATAAAATATACAAATTACTAATTAATTAAAAAATAATCTTTGAGTTATGGCAAAAGAAAAATTTGACAGGTCGAAACCGCACGTAAACGTTGGTACAATCGGACACGTTGACCACGGAAAAACTACTTTGACTGCTGCTATTACAACTGTATTGGCAAAAAAAGGTCTTTCAGAGTTGCGTTCATTTGACTCTATTGACAATGCTCCTGAAGAAAAAGAGCGTGGTATTACTATTAACACTTCTCACGTAGAATATCAAACAGCTAACCGTCACTATGCACACGTTGACTGTCCGGGTCACGCTGACTACGTTAAAAACATGGTTACTGGTGCTGCACAAATGGACGGCGCTATCATTGTAGTTGCTGCTACTGATGGTCCTATGCCTCAAACACGTGAGCACATCCTTCTAGCTCGTCAGGTAAACGTTCCTCGTCTAGTTGTTTTTATGAACAAATGTGACATGGTTGATGATGAAGAAATGCTGGAACTTGTAGAAATGGAAATGCGCGAATTGCTTTCATTCTATGAGTTTGATGGTAATAACACTCCTGTAATTCGTGGTTCTGCTCTTGGAGCATTGAACGGTGTTGCCGAGTGGGAAGATAAAATCATGGAACTAATGGATCATGTGGATACTTGGATCGAACTTCCTCCGCGTGCAGTTGATAAACCATTCTTGATGCCTGTAGAGGACGTGTTCTCTATTACCGGTCGTGGTACTGTAGCTACCGGTCGTATCGAAACTGGTGTTATTAACACAGGTGATGAAGTTCAAATTACCGGTCTTGGCGCAGAAGGAATGAAATCTGTTGTTACAGGTGTGGAAATGTTCCGTAAAATTCTTGATAGAGGTGAAGCTGGTGACAACGTAGGTCTATTGCTTCGTGGTATTGATAAAGACGAAATCAAACGTGGTATGGTTATCGCTAAACCTAATTCAGTGAAACCTCACGACCACTTCAAAGCTTCTGTTTATATCTTGAAAAAAGAAGAAGGTGGACGTCACACTCCATTCCACAATAAATATCGCCCTCAATTCTACATTCGTACCTTGGACGTAACCGGTGAAATTTCTCTTCCGGAAGGAACTGAAATGGTAATGCCGGGTGACAACTTGGAAATTGAAGTGAAATTGATTTATCCGGTAGCTCTATCAGAAGGTCTTCGTTTCGCTATTCGTGAAGGTGGACGTACTGTAGGTTCCGGTCAGATTACGGCTATTTTGTAGTAATTATGTAAACGAGTAAACAAGAAGACAAGTTTACGAAAAATGAGTTTACAAGGTTATAAAACAAGTAAACAAGGGAATTTCTCTTGTTTACTTGTTAACTAAAAACTGCAAACTAATATACGGGTCTAGCTCAGTTGGTAGAGCACTGGTCTCCAAAACCAGGTGTCGGGAGTTCGAGTCTCTCGACCCGTGCAAATTCTATGAGTATGAAGAATAATTTTTTTAAAAGAGTTGGAAACAGCTTTAAAGAATCTTACACCGAATTGGTTCAGAAAGTTTCTTGGCCAACGCGGTCAGAATTAACAAACAGCGCAGTGATAGTACTTATTGCTTCCATCATTATCGCTCTTGTTGTTTGGGCAATGGACTTTTCGTTTGAAAAGATTATGACATTTATTTACGGTTTATTTTAACGATTAATTTCCGGAGGCAGAAAAAGTGAGTGAGTCAGCAAACTTTAGATGGTACGTATTACGTGCAATAAGTGGCAAAGAGAACAAGGTCAAAGAATATATTGATATTGAAATCAATAATTCGGATCTTGGTCACTATGTGACTCAAGTGCTTATACCTACAGAAAAGGTTGTAGTAATCCGTAACGGTAAGAAAACTATGAAAGAACGTAGTTATCTGCCGGGTTATGTTTTAATTGAGGCAAACTTAACCGGAGAAATTCAGCATCGTTTACGTAACATTCCCAACGTATTAGGATTTTTGACTGAGAAGGATAATACGCCTACTCCCATTCGTCATTCAGAAGTAAACAGAATTCTGGGTACTGTTGACGAATTACAAGAATCCGGTGAAGAAATGCTTACACCATTTTACGAAGGTGAATTGGTCAAAGTTATCAACGGTCCGTTTAACGGATTTAACGGTAGCATTGAAGAGGTAAACAATGAGAAGAAAAAACTTCGGGTTATGGTTAAGATTTTCGGTCGAGATACTTCGGTCGAGTTAGGATTCACACAAGTAGAAAAGGAGTTAGGGTAAAGTTGTTACGCGCATCCGAGCTTCTTACATTTAACATCAAAAAACAAAAATTATGGCAAAAGAGATTGCTGGACTTATTAAATTGCAGATTAAAGGAGGTGCGGCAAACCCATCTCCGCCTGTTGGACCTGCTTTAGGTGCAAAAGGTATCAATATTATGGAGTTTTGCAAACAATTTAATGCCAGAACCCAGGAAAAAGCAGGAAAAGTTCTTCCTGTAATCATCACTTACTATACCGACAAATCATTTGATTTTATCGTAAAAACACCGCCTGTTGCTGTGCAGCTTATTGAAGCTACAAAAGTAAAAGGTGGATCGGTTGAACCTAACCGCAAAAAAGTAGCAGAAGTTACTTGGGAACAGGTGAAAGCTATTGCTGCTGATAAAATGGTTGACTTGAACTGTTTCGAGATTGAGTCAGCAATGAAAATGGTTGCAGGTACAGCACGAAGTATGGGTATTGCCGTTAAAGGCGAATTTCCAAGTAATAACTAATTAAAACTTCAATTAAAATAATGAGTAAACTGACAAAAAATCAAAAGTTGGCTTTAGAAAAAATTGAAGCAGGGAAAGCCTATTCTTTGACAGAAGCAGCTGCATTGGTAAAAGAAATTACCACAACAAAATTTGATGCATCTGTTGATGTTGACGTGCGCTTAGGAGTTGACCCCCGTAAGGCAGACCAAATGGTACGCGGTGTGGTTTCATTACCTCACGGAACGGGAAAACAAGTAAGGGTTCTTGCATTATGTACCCCTGACCAGGAAGCAGCGGCAAAAGAAGCCGGAGCTGACCATGTTGGGTTAGATGAATATATTGAAAAAATCAAAGGCGGTTGGACGGATGTGGATGTTATCATTACACAACCTGCCATCATGGGTAAAATCGGTGCTTTAGGTCGTATCTTAGGTCCTCGTGGACTTATGCCGAACCCTAAGAGTGGTACTGTAACTCAAGATGTAGCTGCAGCTGTAAAAGAGGTGAAACAAGGTAAAATTGACTTTAAAGTGGATAAAACCGGTATCGTTCACACTTCAGTAGGCAAAGTTTCTTTCACGGAAGACCAAATTGTTGATAACGTAAAAGAATTTGTGTCAACTATTATGAAGCTGAAACCAACGACCGCTAAAGGTACTTATGTAAAGAGCATTTATCTTTCAAGCACAATGAGTGCAGGTATTAAAATCGATCCTAAATCAGTAGATGCTTAATTTAAAGAAAGGAAAGTAATGAAAAAGGAAGATAAAAGCACAATTATTAAAGAAATAGAGTCAACATTAGGTCAATATGCACACTTCTATTTGACTGATATAGGCGGATTGAACGCTGAACAAACCAGTGAACTTAGAAGAACGTGCTTCAATCAAAAAATCAAACTTTTGGTTGTAAAAAACACCCTGCTACGTAAGGCTCTTGAAAACTCTGAGAACGACTTTAGTCAATTATATGACATTCTGAAAGGTGAGACTTCACTAATGCTATCTGATACAGGTAACGCGCCTGCTAAACTGATCAAAGATTTTAGCAAGAAAAATAAAGCGAAAAAACCGGTATTGAAAGCAGCTTATGTAGAAGAAAGCTTCTACATTGGTGAAGGTATGCTTGAAGAACTAGTTCACATTAAGAGTAAAAACGAACTTATCGGAGATATTATCGGATTGTTACAATCTCCAGCTAAGAACGTGGTATCCGCACTCCAATCAGGAGGAACTACTATTCACGGTGTGTTGAAAACACTCGGTGAAAGATAATAAATTCATCAAATAAAAAATCATTAAATAATTAAAATAAAATGGCAGATTTAAAAGCTTTTGCAGAACAATTGGTTAACTTGACAGTAAAAGAAGTTAATGAATTAGCTCAAATTTTGAAAGACGAATATGGTATCGAACCTGCAGCTGCAGCAGTAGCAGTAGCAGCAGGTCCAGCAGCAGGTGAAGCTGCAGCAGCTGAAGAAAAAACATCTTTTGATGTAGTTCTTAAAGCAGCCGGTCCTAGCAAATTAGCTATCGTTAAATTGGTTAAAGAATTGACTGGTCTTGGCTTGAAAGAAGCTAAAGATTTAGTTGACGCAGCTCCTTCTACTATTAAAGAAGGTATAACTAAAGACGAAGCTGATGCACTTCAGAAAGCATTAACTGAAGGCGGAGCTGAAGTTGAACTTAAATAAAATTGCCTGATAATCAGGTCTTTGGTTTAGATTCCCTTCTAAAGAGGGATTCTAAACCTTTTTCTGTCTATACTATTAATAGAGAGTTCTTTGCACTTAAACAACCAAAACATCTTTGACAATGTCTTTAAATACTAAAAATCAAAGAATAAATTTTGCTTCCATTAAGAACCAGATGGAGTATCCGGATTTCTTGGAAGTACAATTAAAATCTTTCCACGACTTTTTTCAAATGGATACGGCTCCTGAAAAAAGAAAAACTGAAGGTTTGTATAAGGTATTTACCGAAAACTTCCCAATTGCCGACACACGAAATAACTTCGTACTTGAATTTCTTGACTATTTTATAGATCCACCTCGATATTCCATTGAGGAGTGCTTTGAACGTGGATTAACTTATAGCGTTCCCCTCAAAGCTAAGCTTAAACTTTATTGTACCGACCCTGATCATGAGGATTTCGATACAGTAATTCAAGACGTGTATCTTGGACCAATCCCTTACATGACACCAAAAGGTACTTTCGTGATTAATGGTGCAGAACGTGTGATTGTTTCTCAATTGCACCGCTCGCCGGGCGTATTCTTTGGTCAAAGTCTTCACGCGAACGGAACCAAATTGTATTCTGCTCGTATTATTCCTTTCCGCGGTTCGTGGATTGAATTTGCTACAGATATCAATAATGTGATGTTTGCATACATCGACCGTAAAAAGAAATTACCGGTAACTACTTTGTTGAGAGCTATTGGTTTCGAAACGGACAAAGAAATTCTTGAAATTTTTGACCTTGCAGAAGAGGTTAAAGTTAATAAGACAAATCTTAAAAAAGCAGTAGGTAAAAAACTAGCTGCTCGTGTATTGAAATCATGGGTTGAGGACTTTGTGGATGAAGATACAGGCGAAGTTGTTTCTTTGGAACGTAACGAAATTATTATTGACCGCGAGACAGTTCTCGAAACGAGTCATATAGAAGAAATTATTGAATCAGGAGCATCTACTATCCTTATTCATAAAGAAGATGGAAATCAGAGCGATTACGCCATCATTTTTAACACATTACAAAAAGACCCAAGCAACTCAGAGAAAGAGGCTGTATTGTATATCTACCGCCAGTTGAGAAACGCTGAGCCTGCTGATGATTCTTCAGCTCGTGAGGTTATCAACAACCTGTTTTTCTCAGAAAAGAGATACGACTTGGGTGATGTAGGTCGTTTCCGTATCAATCGTAAATTGAAACTGGATATCGATCCTGAAGTTAAGATATTAACAAAAGAAGATATCATCGAGATTATTAAATACTTGGTGGAACTTATTAATTCTAAAGCTGAGGTAGATGATATCGACCACTTGAGTAACCGTCGTGTGCGTACTGTTGGTGAACAACTGTATAATCAGTTTGGCGTTGGTTTGGCACGTATGGCTCGTACCATCCGTGAGCGTATGAATGTGCGTGACAACGAGGTGTTTACTCCGGTAGATTTGATTAATGCAAAAAGCATTTCATCAGTGATTAACTCGTTCTTTGGAACGAATGCTTTGTCACAATTTATGGATCAACAAAATCCGTTGGCAGAAATAACTCACAAACGACGCTTGTCAGCTCTTGGACCTGGCGGTTTGTCGCGTGAGCGTGCCGGATTTGAGATTCGTGACGTACACTATACTCACTACGGCCGTCTTTGTCCGATTGAAACCCCGGAAGGTCCGAATATCGGATTGATTTCTTCGTTATGTGTGTATGCTAAAATCACAGATTTAGGATTTATTGCAACACCATATCGTACTGTATCTGACTCCAAAGTTGATTTGTCAGAAAACGGTATTAAATATTATACTGCAGAGGAAGAAGAAGATTTAGTGGTAGCTCAAGGTAACGCACCTTTGAATGACGATGGTACTTTTATTCGTAAAGTAGTAAAAACTCGTCACGAGGCAGATTTCCCTGTTGTTCCGCCATCCGAAGTCGATTTGATGGACGTAGCACCTTCACAGATTGCTTCTATCGCAGCAGCACTTATTCCATTCCTTGAGCACGACGATGCTAACCGTGCGCTGATGGGTTCGAACATGATGCGTCAGGCAGTTCCGCTTTTACGCTGTGAGGCTCCTATCGTAGGAACAGGTATTGAAGGTCAGGTAGTTCTTGACTCACGTACGCAAATTATAGCTGAAGGAAACGGTGTGGTTGAATTTGTAGATTCTACACAAATTAAGATAAACTACGAACGTACTGAAGAAGAAGAGTTTGTAAGCTTCGACCCGTCGTTGAAAACTTATGAACTTCCTAAATTCATAAAGACCAACCAAAACACTACGATTGACTTGCGTCCGCTAGTGAGAAAAGGCGACAGAATTGTTAAAGGGCAAGTGTTGACGGAAGGTTATTCTACCGAAAATGGTGAATTGGCTATTGGTAGAAATTTGAAAGTGGCTTTTATGCCTTGGAAAGGCTACAACTTCGAAGATGCTATCGTTATTAGCGAAAGCGTAGTGCGCGAAGATGTATTCACCTCAGTTCACGTGGTAGAGCAGCTTCTAGAAGTTCGCGAAACCAAACGTGGAGTAGAGGAGTTTACAGCTGATATTCCAAACGTAAGCGAAGAAGCAACACGTGATTTGGACGAAAACGGTATTGTTCGTATAGGTGCTCGCATTGAACCGGGCGATATTATTATCGGTAAAATTACTCCGAAAGGCGAATCTGATCCTTCGCCGGAAGAAAAATTGCTTCGTGCTATCTTTGGTGATAAGGCAGGTGATGTAAAAGATGCTTCATTAAAGGCAACTCCATCTCTATCAGGTGTCGTGATTGGAAAACGTTTGTTCTCTAAAGCACAGAAAGACCGCAAAGCAAAATTGGCGGATAAAGCTATCCTTCCAAAATTGGATGAGCAGTTTGAAGAGGAAGCAGCTAAGTTGAAAGAGACTTTAATCAAGAAGTTGCTTGTAATTATTGGAGATAAAACTTCTGCAGGTGTAAAAGATTTCTTAGGTACAGATATCATATCTCGCAATAGTAAATTTACGAAAGAACGTCTGATTGAAATTGATTACACAACCGTACAATTGTCAAAATGGACAACTGATGCTCATAAAAATGAGTTAATTCGTGAATTGATTTTGAACTATCTACATAAGTTCAAAGAATTAGATGCACAGATTAAACGTCAGAAATTTAATATAACCATCGGTGATGAACTTCCAAACGGAATTGTTCAGATGGCTAAAGTTTATATAGCTAAAAAACGTAAAATCAGCGTGGGTGATAAGATGGCCGGTCGTCATGGTAACAAAGGTATTGTTTCTCGTATTGTACGTCAAGAAGATATGCCTTTCCTTGAAGACGGAACTCCGGTAGATATAGTACTTAACCCACTTGGTGTACCTTCTCGTATGAACCTTGGACAGATTTATGAAACTGTGTTAGGTTGGGCAGGAAAAGAGCTGGGTGTTAAGTTCTCAACTCCAATTTTTGACGGTGCAGAGCTAAGCGACTTAGACGAATGGTGCGATAAAGCAGGCGTTCCTCGCTATGGAAAGACTTATCTATACGATGGAGGAACAGGTGAAAGATTTGACCAGGCTGCGACAGTAGGTGTTATTTATATGCTTAAACTAGGTCACATGGTGGAAGATAAAATGCACGCTCGTTCTATTGGTCCATATTCACTTATTACTCAACAACCTCTTGGTGGTAAAGCACAGTTTGGTGGTCAGCGTTTCGGTGAGATGGAGGTGTGGGCATTAGAGGCATTTGGTGCAGCTAATATTCTGCAAGAAATCTTGACTGTGAAGTCGGATGACGTTATGGGACGTGCTCGTACTTATGAGGCTATAGTAAAAGGTAATCCTATGCCAACTCCGGGAATTCCGGAATCACTAAACGTGTTACTTCACGAACTTAGAGGATTAGCACTAAGTGTAAATCTAGAATAATAAGTCGGAAGAGAAAAGTCAAAACGACTTTCTGCTTATGCGTATTAATTTAGTAAATCAATAAATTATCAATATAAAACATGGCTTTTAAAGTAGATAATAAATCAAAAAGTAGTTTTAATAAAATCTCTATCGGCTTGGCATCGCCGGAAGAAATCTTGAAGAGTTCAAGTGGCGAAGTGCTAAAACCTGAAACTATTAACTACCGTACATATAAACCTGAGCGTGACGGATTATTCTGCGAACGTATTTTCGGTCCTACCAAAGATTTTGAATGTCATTGTGGTAAGTACAAGCGTATTCGTTATCGTGGCATTGTCTGCGACCGATGCGGCGTAGAAGTTACCGAGAAAAAAGTTCGTCGTGAGCGTACCGGACACATCCAATTGGTTGTTCCTGTGGCACATATCTGGTATTTCCGCTCATTACCCAATAAAATAGGTTACCTATTAGGAATGCCGACTAAAAAGTTGGATGCAATAGTGTATTATGAAAAATACGTTATCATCCAAGCCGGAATTCTCGAAAACGAAGATAATATTACTTATGGTGAGTTGCTTTCAGAAGAAGAATATCTGGATTTACTGGAAACTCTTCCTCGTGAAAATCAAATGCTTGATGATTCAGATCCAAATAAATTTATTGCAAAAATGGGTGGTGAAGCTATCCATGATTTGCTAAGTAGATTGGATTTGGATGCACTTTCTTATGAATTGCGCGATAAAGCAAGCAACGATACCTCACAGCAACGAAAAACAGAAGCGTTGAAACGTCTGCAAATCGTGGAGTCGTTCCGTGCTTCAAAATCACGAAACAAACCCGAATGGATGATTATCAAAGTAGTACCGGTTATTCCACCGGAACTGCGTCCGCTTGTTCCGCTTGATGGTGGTCGTTTTGCAACTTCGGACTTGAACAACCTCTATCGTCGTGTGATTATTCGTAATAATCGTCTGAAACGACTTATTGAGATTAAAGCGCCTGAAGTAATTCTACGTAATGAGAAACGTATGCTTCAAGAGGCTGTGGATTCACTATTTGATAACTCTCGTAAATCAAGTGCAGTTAAAACGGATGCAAACCGTCCTTTGAAATCACTTTCAGATAGCTTGAAAGGGAAACAAGGTCGTTTCCGTCAAAACTTGCTGGGTAAACGTATAGACTATTCTGCTCGTTCGGTTATCGTGGTAGGTCCCGAACTGAAAATGCACGAGTGCGGTTTGCCGAAAGATATGGCAGCTGAGCTTTACAAGCCGTTTGTGATTCGCAAACTGATTGAAAGAGGAATTGTAAAAACGGTAAAATCAGCTAAGAAAATTATAGACCGTAAAGATCCGGTAATTTGGGATATTCTTGAGTTTGTGATGAAAGGACATCCGGTATTGCTTAACCGTGCTCCGACTCTGCACCGCTTGGGTATTCAGGCTTTCCAACCAAAAATGATTGAAGGAAAAGCTATTCAATTACACCCGCTTTCATGTACGGCGTTTAACGCAGACTTCGACGGGGACCAGATGGCTGTTCACTTGCCACTTGGGAATGAGGCTATTTTGGAAGCGCAACTGCTGATGCTTGCTTCTCACAATATTTTGAACCCTGCAAACGGTGCGCCAATTACCGTACCTTCTCAGGACATGGTGCTTGGTTTGTATTATATCACAAAACCACGTGTAGGTGCAAAAGGACAAGGTTTGGTTTTCTACTCACCGGAAGAGGCTGAAATTGCTTACAATGAGGGGAAAGCAGATTTGCACGCTATTGTTAAGGTAAGAATAACTGATGCAGAAGGTGCAAGTGAATTGGTTGAAACTACCATCGGACGTGTTTTATTTAACAAAAACGTTCCGGAAGAGATGGGTTTTATCAACGAATTGCTGTCAAAAAAATCATTGCGTGATATTATCGGACGTGTAATTGACATCTGTGGTGTAGCTCGTACAGCTCTGTTCCTGGATGATATTAAAGACATGGGTTATGAAATGGCATTCCGTGGCGGATTGTCGTTTAACCTGAGTGACGTTATTATCCCGGAAGAAAAAGAGATTTTGGTACAAGAGGGTAATGCAGAAGTGGAAGAAATTATGAATAGCTTCAGCAATGGATTCATTACAGCACGCGAGCGTTACAATCAGATTATTGATACTTGGACACACGTAAACACAAGATTATCAAACGTGCTTATTAAGCAACTGTCACAAGACCGTCAAGGATTTAACTCTATGTATATGATGCTTGACTCAGGTGCTCGTGGTTCGAAAGAACAGATTCGTCAGTTAGCCGGGATGCGTGGTTTGATGGCAAAACCTCAAAAATCAGGTGTAGAAGGTGGACAAATTATTGAAAACCCTATTTTGTCAAACTTTAAAGAAGGTTTGTCGGTGCTAGAGTACTTTATCTCTACGCACGGTGCTCGTAAAGGTTTGGCGGATACGGCTCTTAAAACTGCTGATGCGGGTTACCTGACTCGTCGTTTGGTGGACGTATCACAAGACGTTATTGTAACTGAAGAGGATTGTGGTACATTGCGTGGGTTAGTGGCTACCGAAATCAAAAATAACGAAGAGGTTATCTCATCTTTGTATGAGAGAATTCTTGGACGTGTATCGGTACACGATGTAAAACATCCGAATACAGATGAACTTATCGTAGCTGCCGGAGAGCAAATTACTGAAAAACAGGCACAAATTATTCAAGATTCACCGATTGAGCGTGTTGAAATTCGTTCGGTGTTGACTTGTGAGTCCACTCGAGGTGTTTGTGCTAAATGTTACGGACGTAACTTGGCAACCGGACGTATGGTTCATATCGGTGAGGCTGTAGGTGTTATTGCAGCTCAGTCTATCGGTGAGCCGGGTACACAGCTTACACTTCGTACGTTTCACGTTGGGGGTATTGCTTCAAATATTGCTGCAGAATCAAATATTACATTGAAGTACGATGGTCTATTAGAGTTTGACGAACTTCGTACTGTGGATGTAAAAGATGATGATGGTAAGGAATATCAGGTAGTGGTAAGCCGTTTGGCTGAAATGCGTCTGGTAGATCCGAATACAAAAATCGTATTAACCACTCAAAACGTTCCTTATGGTTCTAAGCTTTTTGCAAAACCGGGTGATGCAGGTAAAAAAGGACAAGTGATTTGTACTTGGGACCCATTCAATGCGGTAATTATTGCAGAAAATGACGGTAAGATACAGTTTGAGGATGTAATCGAAAACATCACTTTCAAGACAGAGGTAGATGATACAACCGGACTACGTGAAAAGATTGTTATTGAGACGAAAGACAAGACTAAAATTCCGAGTGCCAATATTTTGGATAAAAAAGGAAATATCTTGCGTACATACAACTTGCCGGTAGGAGCGCACTTGGTAATTGATGACGAAGCTGATATTAAAGCCGGTCAAATGCTTGTGAAAATTCCACGTGCAGTAGGAAAAGCAGGTGACATTACCGGAGGTCTTCCACGTGCAACTGAATTGTTTGAAGCTCGTAACCCGTCAAATCCGGCTGTAGTGGCAGAGATTGACGGTGAAATCAACTTCGGAAAAATCAAACGTGGTAACCGCGAAATTTCAGTAACATCCAAATCCGGAGAAGTTAAAAAGTACTTAATTCCACTTTCAAAACAAATTCTTGTACAAGAAAATGACTTTGTGCGTGCAGGAACACCGCTTTCTGATGGTACAATAACACCGGCGGATATCCTTGCCATTAAAGGTCCTACAGCAGTACAGGATTATATCGTTAACGAAGTTCAAGACGTATATCGCTTGCAAGGTGTGAAAATTAACGATAAGCACTTTGAGGTAATTGTTCGTCAGATGATGCGTAAAGTAGAGATTATTGATCAAGGCGATACTCGTTTCCTTGAAAAACAAGTTGTTGACAAGAATGAGTTTATGGAAGAAAACGACCGCATCTGGGGTAAAAAAGTAATTGTTGATGCCGGAGATTCAGAAACCCTGAAAAAAGGACAGATTATTACACCTCGCAAGCTACGTGATGAGAATAGTATGTTGAAACGTCGTGACTTGAAATTAGTAGAGACACGTGATGCGGTTCCTGCTACTTCAGATCAGGTGCTTCAGGGTATTACCCGTGCGGCTCTTCAAACTAAGAGCTTTATGTCTGCGGCTTCGTTCCAGGAAACCACAAAAGTGCTGAATGATGCAGCTATCAACGGAAAAGTAGATAAACTGGAAGGTCTGAAAGAAAACGTAATTTGCGGACACTTAATTCCTGCCGGAACCGGCTTGCGTGAGTACGAAAAAATAATCGTAGGTTCACGTGAAGAATATGAAAAACTTCAAGATGCTCGTAAAAATGTGATAGATATAGAAGTTGACTCTGAATTAGCTTAATATTTTTATAATAGAGTCAGAGCAATCTACAATGAAAAGCGTTCGGGAACCCGAACGCTTTTTGTATGAAAATATCTCAAAATAATAAGTCGCAATAAACTTGTATAATTCAATAAAATCGAGTATTTTAGTAAAAATATTCTACAAGATATTAATTAATTAAAAATCAGAGATATGAACAAGAATAACTATTGCGTTATCATGGCAGGCGGCGTAGGGGCTCGTTTTTGGCCTATAAGTAGAGAGGAAAAACCCAAACAGTTTCTTGATTTTTTTGGAACAGGACGTTCTCTAATCCAGATGACTTATGACCGATTTAGAACATTGGTTCCGGCGTCAAATATGTTAGTGGTGTCTAATGTGATTTATAAAGACACTATTTTAGAGCAATTACCGGAATTAAAAGAAAATCAAATTCTTTTAGAACCTGCTCGAAGAAATACGGCACCTTGTATTGCATATGCCGTAGAGCGAATTAAATCAATGACAGATCAGGCTAATATTATTGTGGCACCTTCTGATCATTTGATTTTAAAAGAAGAGAGATTTATAGATACCATTAAGCAAGGACTTGATTTTATAGAAAAAAACGATAATTTGCTTACGCTTGGAATTAAGCCAAGCAGACCTGAAACAGGTTATGGTTATATTCAAGTAGGTGAAGGTAGTGAAAATCCACGTCCGGTAAAGACATTTACTGAAAAACCCAATGCAGATTTAGCGAAAGTGTTTTTTGAAACAGGTGAGTTCTTCTGGAACTCGGGAATTTTTCTATGGAACCTAAAGACCATTGACAATGCATTTAAGGTGTATCTGCCTGAAGTTACAACGAAATTTGAAGCCGGTAAAGGACTATATAATACTGATAAGGAGCAAGAGTTTATCAATGGCATGTACCCGTCTTGTCCAAGCATTTCGATAGACTACGGAATCATGGAGAAAGCAGAAGGTGTGTATGTGTTGTGCTCTGAGTTTGGTTGGTCTGACTTAGGTACGTGGGGATCGCTTTATGATTTGTCAGAGAAAGACGAGAATCAAAATGCAACTTTGATTTGTGAGTCCATTTTCTATGAAAGTAAAAACAATATTGTAAGTCTGCCTAAAGGAAGATTGGCGGTAATACAGGATTTAGACGGATACATTGTTGCAGAATCTGATGATGTATTGATGATTTGCAAACGTGATGGAGAGGAGAAAATTCGTCAGTTTGTAAATGATGCGAACTTTAAGTACAAAGGAAAGTATTCTTAGTGTGTAGTTAGTAGTTAGTAGTTAGTAGTGTGTAGTAAGGAGTTTATAGTAAGGAGTAATTAGCCACATTCAACATCCAACATTCAACATTCAACATCCTACATCCTACACCCAACATTAAAAACATGTCCGATATAATTAATTTACTTCCCGATTCGGTGGCAAATCAAATCGCTGCCGGAGAGGTTATTCAGCGTCCGGCGTCAGTTGTAAAAGAGCTTGTAGAGAATTCAATTGATGCCGGCGCTCAAAATATTCAGGTAGTTATTAAAGGTGGCGGCAATAGTCTGATACAGATTATTGACGATGGAGTAGGTATGAGTGCAACTGATGCCCGAATGTCGTTTGAAAGACATGCCACCTCTAAGATTCAGCAGGCAGAAGATTTGTTTTCACTTCGAACTATGGGGTTTCGAGGGGAAGCTTTGGCATCTGTGGCTGCAGTAGCACAGGTGGAGCTACGAACCAAACGTGAGGAAGATGAATTGGGTACATTTATCGAAATTGCCGGAACACGAGTGTTTCGTCAAGAAAGTGTACAAACAGCAAAAGGAACGAATATCGCTGTGAAAAATCTGTTTTTCAACGTTCCTGCCAGACGGAAATTTCTAAAATCGGTTTCAACTGAAATGATGCATATTCGGAATGAGTTTTTCCGAATTGTGTTGGTGCATCCTGAGATTAGTTTTAGCTTGTACAGCGATGACACAGAACTGTTTAATCTTCCGGAAACCAATTTGAAAGCTCGCATAGAGAATGTGTTTGATACTTTTGCCAAGCGAAGAATGGATCAGCAATTGCTGCCTATTGAAACGAATACCGACTTAGTGTCCATCACCGGATTTGTAGGACGACCCGAATTTTCTCAAAAGAATGCCAATCAGTATTTCTTTGTAAATGGACGTTATATGCGTCATCCTTACTTTCACAAAGCAGTAATGGTTGCCTACGAAAACCTAATCAAACCCAATGAGAATCCCAACTATTTTATTTACTTTGAGATAAATCCAAATTCTATTGACGTCAATGTACATCCTTCCAAAACTGAAATCAAGTTTGAGAATGAGCAGGTGATTTGGTCGATTGTGTTGGCGGTTGTAAAGGAAACGTTGGGAAAATTTCAGGTAATGCCGCCGCTGGATTTTGATCAAGAGGGTTCGCCGGAAATACCTGTATTAGGCAGTAACGTGGAAATAACTCAGCCTAAAGTTAATTTTAATCCGAATTATAATCCTTTTCAGCAAAGTACCGCTAAGCAGTCGAAACGTCCCGATTTTGATTGGGAAAAACTCTATGGTGACTTTACGAAGGGAAAAAGCGAAGAAAACCCTGCAATGGGTTTTGAAATAGAGGTTAATGTGGAAGATGAGGTGCAACAAGAATTGGAATTGACTGCTACAAATACAGATTTTTTCCAATATAAAAACAGACATCTGATTTCCGCCGCTAAATCCGGATTGATGTTGATAGACCAACATAGAGCGCATTTTCGAGTACTTTTTGACCGTTATATGTTGATAATTCAAAATCAGAAAGGCATTTCTCAGAAAGTTTTATTTCCGGAGGTCTTAGAACTGGATGTGAATGAAACGGCTGTAATGGAAAGAATTTTGCCTGAGTTGCTTTGGGTTGGGTTTGATATAGAGGTTTTTGGGAAAAATGCGTATGCAATTAACGGAATTCCTTCGGAAATGCAGGCAGGTTCTTGTTTGAGTTTGCTTAAAGAATTAATCGCTGAAGTGCTTGAAACGGGAATGACTGTAAAAGAGAATATTCAAGAAAAAATAGCGATGGTTATTGCCAAAAAGACTGCTATTCAGTACGGGCAAGTGCTTGACAAGCAAGAAATGGTACAACTTTTTGAAGATTTGTTTAGTTGTGCTAATCATCAGTACACACCCGATGGAAAGAAAATAATAGCACATATTCAGCATGAGGAGATTGAGAGACGTTTTTAAATGCAAGGTGTAGGATGTTGGGTGTTTGATGTTTTCTAGTTCGGACGTTTGGTTGTTCGGATGTTTGGGTGTTGGGTTGTTTACGCTGTTATTTGTTTTACGTTGTTTAGGGTCTGCTGAAAAACTCTCATTTTGCTGATAATGACAAAGTTAGCTGTTTCTTACAAACAGATAAGTGCATGGGTTTTATTCGAAATTATTAAAAAGCCTTGCAGTTTTATAACAATCAAAATGAAAAATAAGAGCTAAATTTCGTTAGTTTTATGCATGCCATCTACTTCGCCGCCTTCAGCTTGAAGTATGTTTATACATCTGCGCTTTGGCGGCTTGTATCTGACATGCCTAAAACTTTTTCAGCAAACCCTATTTAGTTGTTATTAGCTCTTCGAGCGTTATTAATGGTTGTTTTGGTTTTGAACCTTAATCGTCGGCTGGAAGCCGACGCACCCAAATAAAAAATGCGATGAAATTTTTCACCGCATTTTCTTTTTGTTTTATCCCCAAAAACTACTCTTCTACTTGTGGCATAATCAGTTTATATCCTTTTCCGTGGATATTGATGATAGCTACATCGGGGTCGTCTTTTAGCAGTTTACGCAATTTGGTGATATACACATCCATACTTCTGGCATTGAAGTAGTTGTCGTCCACCCAAATAATTTTCAGCGCGTAGTTACGTTCCAAAATATTGTTTGCATTAGCTGCAAGCAGAGTAAGCAATTCGGACTCTTTGGTGGTCAGTTTCTTGGTTTCTTCGCCATCAAACTCAAGTGTCTGTTTTTGAGAGTCAAAAACAAAACGTCCGATTTGGTAAGTAACTATGTCTTTCGTTTTTTTGCCACGTACACGACGCAGAATAGACTCGATGCGGTACAGCAACTCTTCCATGCTGAAAGGTTTGGATAGATAATCGTCAGCTCCCAGCTTGAAACCTTGTAGAATATCTTCTTTCATGGACTTTGCCGTTAAGAAAATAATAGGAACATCCGTGTTCATGGCACGAATATCTGCCGCAAGTGCAAACCCGTCTTTCTTAGGCATCATTACATCCAAAACGCATAGATCATATTTGTTACGTGTAAACGCTTTGTAACCGGCTTCACCATCAGGCTGTAAATCACAGTCGTACCCTTTTGTTTGTAGGTACTCCCTTAGCAACATGCCAAGATTTTCGTCATCTTCGCATAGTAAGATTCTTACTTTTTCTTCATTCATAATTAATTAATTTTAAGCGTTGGTATTGTTATTATAAATTTTGTTCCTAATCCTATTTCACTTTCCACTTTGATGGTGCCGTGGTGGTCTGTAATAATTTTTTTTACATACGCCAGTCCCAGACCAAATCCTTTTACATTATGTAAATTGCCGGTGGAAACACGGTAAAATTTCTCAAAAACTCGTTTTAAGTTTTCTTTTTTAATCCCAATTCCGTTGTCTTCAATACTGACACATAGGCTGTCTTTTTCATTCCATGTTTCAATAGTCAGAATAGGAGATTTGTCGCTGTATTTGAGCGCATTGTCCATCAAGTTGAAAATCACATTGGTAAAATGGACTTCGTCAATTACTACGACGTCGTTTTGAGCTTTCAGTAAGGTGTTTATTTCACCGCCTTTGCTGGTAACTTTTAGCGAGAAACTGCTGATAATATCCTTTAGCATACTATTGAATTGGATTTCAGTCAGTTTCAAAGTAGCTCTTTCGTGTTCAAACATCGACATTTGCAGCACTTTTTCTACCTGTAGACTAAGACGTTTTGTTTCATCTTTAATCACGTTGGATACATGCTTAAGCATTACCGGATTCTTACCAATATCGCCATCTTGAAGCATTTGTGAAGCCAATGAGATGGTGGAAATCGGTGTTTTGAACTCGTGTGTCATATTATTAACAAAATCATTCTTGATAGTGTTCAATTGCTTTTGTCTGAAAATGATAGAAATGGTACTAATAAATATGACTAATGTCAATAAAATAACTCCAATAGTAGGCAACAAAAGGTTTAATGAACCAAACAAGAAGTTTTGTTTTGTAGGGAAAACTACTTCGATATAGGCTTCACGCCTACTGTCTTCTCTTGGGAAAAGCTTTTGAACGTATTTGTCTGTGTTCGGTTTACCATTAACTTGTATCGATTTATTGCATCGATAGATGATGTTGTTGCTCTTGTCCACTACCGAATAGAGAAATGGTAGTTCAATTCCATTGCTACTTAAATATGTGCTAATGATTTCATCCAATTCATTAAAATCAACTCGCTCGTTGATGTTTTTACCTTCCGTTTCCTTCATCCAATTGAATACGGCTTGGTCAAGTATGGTTTTTGAGCGTGAAAAGTTTTGTTGAAATTTTTCACGAAGAATCTTTGAAGTTTGTTCGATCGTAGCTTTGCCGTGTCCGGTTGATAGTTTTACGGATGGTGTAGTTTGTCTTTTGTTCCAATCCGTACGAACCGAGTCGGAAATTCTCAAATCATCTGTTCTGCTAAACTGTCTGCTTGTACCGGGTCGCTTTTGTACATACTTATTACTCTCCAATGTTTGTGCCAAATATTGAAGAGCTTCGTTTTCCTCCAGAAGCGTAACTGTCTGAATCAAACTGATTTTTACCCCATCGTCAAATTGCTTTTCTGCCATTTCGGCAGTTGAGGTAAGATACCTTACTTGCAGCACTATAAGTGCTCCAAAGGTAACAGCCATCACAATTATCAGTGTCCAAAGCGTACTTTTCTTCATAAGATTACAAAGTTAATGCAAAATGAAATGTTAAATTAACAATTAACAGACTTTAACGTGGATTTTTTTAACATTTGAGTTGCGTGTTTCGAGTTTCGAGTTCAGGAGTTCAACTACCAACTTCTATATTTTATCTTTCCTGTCTATAGGTCTAAAAGTCTATTAATCTAATTGTCTGCAATAATCGTGCTGTGTTTTAAGAAAAGTCAGCCTGACTTTATAAAGGAAAAGTTTATAAAAATTCAGTAAAAATAAAATTGTGCGTTTCATTTTGTAAAATTCGTTAAGTATAAGTTGAATTTTTACTATCTTTGTAAGTTAATAAATGTTGTTTGTATTGGATGTAGAGACAACTGATAACATAAAGAGAATCATTGTTTCTTAGAATACTTGCATTTGTGATGTATGGTGTTAATTCAGGCAAAATAGAATTAAAGTGTTAAAAATGCTTGATTCTCGTAATTTTTAAGTACTTTTGCAAATCCTTAGTAACAGATAGATAGTACGACGGGTTTGTTTGTTTTTACCTTGTTTTCAAAGAAAAAAGATTTTTTGATTTTGTTTTGAAGAAAAAGAAGATAAACAAAACTATTAAATATTTGTTTGAGTATTGCGTTGCTGGGGATTTATCTTATTGTTACAAGAACAAAAGAACATTTAATTATTTGAACCGTATGAAAGCTTGTTTTATAGGATTGGGTTATATAGGGCTACCAACTGCTATAATTGCAGCCCAGCATAATTTAGCTATAATTGGGGTGGATATTAATCCACGTGTGGTTGAGACCATTAATCAAGGAAAAATCCACATTGTAGAACCCGGACTTCAAGAGTTGTGTCATGAAGTTGTATCAAAAGGTAAACTTAAAGCTTCGTTAAAACCCGAAGTTAGTGATGCTTATCTTATTGTGGTTCCTACGCCTTTTACTGCTGATCATGAACCCGATATTTCGTATGTAGAATCTGCTACACGGACGGTGCTACCATTCTTGAAAGAAGGTGATTTGTTTATTATTGAATCAACTTCGCCGGTGGGTACGACTGAGAAATTGGCGGATCTTATTTTTTTAGAAAGACCGAAATTGAAGGATAAAATTTACATAGCATACTGTCCCGAGCGAGTGCTTCCCGGAAATGTTATTTATGAATTGGTGCACAACGACCGTGTAATTGGTGGCATTGACAACCAATCCACTGAGAAAGCAGTGGAGTTTTATCGTCAATTTGTTAAAGGCGAACTACATAAGACCAATGCGCGAACGGCAGAGATGTGTAAACTTACCGAAAACTCTTCCCGTGATGTGCAGATTGCTTTTGCTAACGAGCTTTCCATCATTTGTGATAAAGCCGGAATTAATGTGTGGGAGCTTATTGACTTAGCTAATAAACATCCGAGGGTAAATATTCTTCAACCCGGTAGCGGTGTGGGTGGTCATTGTATTGCTGTTGACCCGTACTTTATTACAGCCGATTTCCCTATGGAGTCGCAAATTATCGCTAAAGCTCGTGAAATTAATAATTATAAAGCATTCTGGTGTGCTGAAAAAACACAAAACACAATTAAAGAGTTTGAGTTGGAATATGGAAGAGAGCCTAAGGTTGCACTGATGGGTATAGCTTTTAAACCAAATATTGACGACTTGCGCGAATCGCCTGCAAAATATATTGTTACAAAGGTGATGCAAGCACATAGTAACGGTGATTTTCTTATCGTAGAACCCAATATTAATAATCATAATGTTTTTAAACTAACCGATTACAAAAAAGCTTATAACGATGCGGATGTAATTGTTTTCTTAGTGGCGCACGATGAGTTTAAATCTTTACCGTGGCGGAATGATAAGGTTATATTAGATTTTTGTGGGGTGTTTAGAAAATAAATGTATTGTGGCGGGGGATAGGAGATGTTATATATAATTCACTTAACTCGTACTCTGAAGCAACAAAAAATAAAAGCGATATGCAAAGTGTAAAAAAAATAATGCTTGTCTTTGGTACTCGTCCTGAGGCTATTAAGATGGCACCTTTGGTAAAGGAATTTCAAAAACATCCAGATAAGTTTGAAACGATAGTTTGTGTTACAGGTCAACACCGTGAAATGCTTGATCAAGTATTGCAGTTGTTTGAAATTGAGCCGGATTATGATTTGAATATCATGAAGCAGGGTCAAGATCTCTATGATATTACTTCACGAATTTTATTGGGTTTACGAGACGTGCTTACTGAAAGCCAACCCGACTTGGTGCTGGTACATGGAGATACATCTACATCCACGGCAGCAGCATTAGCGGCATTTTATAAGCAAATTCCCGTAGGACATATTGAAGCCGGACTACGTACACATAACATCTACAGCCCATGGCCTGAAGAAATGAACCGCCAGATTACGGGACGCATAGCCAATTATCATTTTGCACCAACACAACTAAGCAAAGAAAACTTACTTTGTGAAGCAATAGACGAAAAAGATATTATAGTAACTGGAAATACGGTGATTGATGCGCTATATTGGGTAATCGATAAAATTAAATTAGACAAGAACTTACAGTCAGAGGTGGCTGAAACCCTTACCAATAGCGGACTACCTTCAGATATGGTACGAAGTCTTTCTGCTGAGGGAGCTTCAAAACTCGTGTTAATTACAGGGCATAGAAGAGAAAATTTCGGTGAAGGATTTATCAATATGCTTAATGCTATTAAAACCCTGACTGAGAAATACCTTGATGTTAATTTTGTGTATCCCATGCACTTAAACCCCAATGTTCGGCGACCTATTCAGGAGGTGTTTGGAGACTTCGAAACTCGAAACTTGTTTTTCATAGAGCCTCTCGACTACCTGCCATTTGTTTATTTGATGGAAAAATCCACACTGGTACTGACCGATAGTGGTGGCATACAAGAAGAAGCACCCGGATTAGGTAAACCTGTCCTAGTTATGCGTGATACCACAGAGCGTCCAGAAGCTCTGGATGCAGGAACGGTAAAATTAGTTGGTACCGATTATGATAAAATTGTAAATGAAGTTTCTGAACTTTTAGATACTAAAGATTACTACAACTCGATGGCACAAGCTACCAATCCATATGGAGATGGAAGGGCGTGTGAGAGGATAACAAAGTATTTAAAATAGATTTATTATGTTTAAAGACAAGGTCTTAATGATTACTGGAGGTACCGGTTCATTTGGAAATGCAGTTTTAGAGCATTTTCTTGATTCAGAATTGAGAGAAATTCGCATTTTTAGTAGGGATGAAAAAAAACAGGAAGACATGCGTATTCGATATAAAAATGATAAATTAAACTTTATCATTGGAAATATACGTGAGTTTGATTCCATTAACAATGCTATGGATGGGGTAGATTTCGTTTTTCATGCCGCAGCATTAAAACAAGTTCCTTCTTGCGAATTTTACCCAATGGAGGCTATAAGAACGAATCTGTTTGGTGCAGAAAATGTCTTAGAAGCTGCAGCGAAAAACAATGTTAAAAAAGTTGTTGTGTTGAGTACGGATAAGGCTGCCTATCCTATAAACTCTATGGGAATGACAAAAGCTTTGATGGAAAAATTAGCTATTTCAAAAGCAAGAGATCGTAGAGTACAACGCAATGAAGGTGTAATCTGTGCAACACGTTATGGTAATATTATGTGTTCACGAGGTTCAATTATTCCCCTATTCATTAACCAAATAAAAGAAGGTTTACCTCTGACTGTAACTGATCCCAATATGACACGCTTTATGATGTCCCTTGATGATGCTGTAGATTTAGTAATGTTTGCTTTTAAAAACGCTCATCCGGGTGATACCTTTATTCAAAAAGCACCGGCTGCAACTATTGGAGTTTTAGCTCAAGCTGTTAAAGAACTCTTTAATGCTGATAATGAAATTCGCATTATAGGACCAAGACATGGGGAAAAACTTTACGAAACTTTGTGTACTAAGGAGGAAATGTCTAAAGCAGAGGATTTGGGAGATTTTTACCATATTCCTGCTGATTTTAGAGATTTAAATTACACAAAATATATGCAAACTGAGGGAAATAAGCTGGTTGAGTATGAATACAACTCTGATAACACCTATCGTTTGAGTGTTGATGAGATGAAAGAAATGTTACTTACGTTAGATTATGTGAAAAAAGAATTAAATAATTTTCAAAAATGATACCATTAGTAAAACCCTATCTTCCGCCCAGAGAAGAGTTAATGCCGGAACTGGAAAATACTCTGTATAGTGGGTATATAGCTGAGGGCGAACCTGTTTATAAGTTTGAACGTCAATTTGCTAATTATATTGGTAATCCAAATGTGTTAGCATTACATTCAGGCACTGACGCACTTCATTTAGCTTTGATTTTAGCAGGAGTAAAAGAGGGCGATGAAGTAATAAGTACGCCTATGACTGCAGAGCCTACAAACACGTCTATAACGATGGTTGGTGCTAAAGTTGTTTGGGGTGATGTAGATGTGCGAACAGGATTATTAGATCCTGTATCTGTACGTTCACTTATTACATCCAGAACCAAGGCTATAATGCTTGTTCATTACGCAGGAATGGTCTGCGATATGGATGAATTTAATAAAATATCACAAGAGTTTAATATTCCTATTATTGAAGATGCTGCACATGCGTTAGGTAGTAAATATAACGGTAAGTTTATTGGTAGTAATTCACCATATACCATTTTTTCACTTCAAGCCATTAAACACATGACTACTGTTGACGGAGGTTTTCTTACTTTCAAAGAGGACAAACAACTTCCCAGAGCCAGAAGAATGCGATGGTTTGGATTGGACAAAGGGAAAAGCCGACTTGAAAACGACATCACAGAAACGGGTTATAAATATGCGATGAATAATGTAAATGCCACCATTGGCTTGGTGCAAATGCGACACATAGAGTCTGTAGTGGGTAGATATATCGAAAATGGAAAATTTTACGATAATGCATTAAAAAATATAGCTGGCTTGGAGTTGGTTCCCTACTATAATGATACAGAACCTTCCTATTGGCTATATACAATAAAAGTAGAGCGTAGGGAAGATTTTATTAAAATGATGGCTGATAACAATATTTTAGCTTCACCGTTGCATCATCGTAATGACTTACATAGTATTTTTGCCCAATCAAAACGAGAACTGCCGAATATGGATAAATTCTACGAAAAATTAGTCCATATTCCTTGTGGTTGGTGGGTAAATAATGAGGATAGGGAATATATTGCAGATGTAATAAAAAAAGGTTGGTAAAAAATCATTATTTATGATACCTCTTTTCAAACCCTATATGCCTAAACATATTACCGACGGATTAAATGAAATACTTTATTCCGGTAAACTCACGTATGGGCAGTGGGGTAGAACATTGGAAAAAGAGATACAAACTTATCTTGGTACTGAAAAGGCTTTGGTTGTTAATAACTATGCTTCGGCATTAAATGTAGCGTTATCAGCACTTGGAGTTAGAGCCGGCGATGAAGTGATTGCTTCGCCGGTGTGTTGTTTGCAGTCGTCACAGCCGTTAGCAGTGAAGGGACTTAAAGTTGTCTGGGCGGACGTTGAGCCTAAAACGGGAACGCTCTCGCCTGATAGCGTAAAAGAAAAAATAACAGCACGCACTAAAGCCATTATGCACAATCAACATTTGGGTTATGCAGGATATATTGATGAAATAAACGCCATAGCACATTCCGCAGGAATTTTTACGATTGACGACTGCACTGATGGAATGGGTATAATTTATAAAGGTAAAAAAGTAGGTAATTGTGGTAGTGATGCCACAGTTATTTCTATGCAGGCAGTACGCTTACCAAATGCTATTGAAGGAGGAATTGTTGTATTAAATGATAAAAAGCATTTTGATGTAGCAAAAAAAGCTCGTGACTTAGGAGTTGATCGAAGTGTTTTTCGTGACAGTCGCGGTGAAATAAGCCCACAATGCGATATTACTTCCGTTGGTTATGCCGCCTTAATGAATGAAGTAAATGCTTATATAGCATTGAAGCAAATGCCTGAATTGGAAAGTTTACTAAATCAACAACGTGAAAATGCAAACCATTGGAAAGAAAAAATAAAAAATGACGGATTAAATTGTACTCCTTTGTTTGAAATAGAAAATACGTTACCTAACTATTGGGTATTTGGATTGCTTACAAACAAAAAAAATGAATTGATTGATTATTTTCGAGACAAAGGATATTACGCCTCAAGCGTTCATTTGAATAATAATAATTATTCACTTTTTGGAAAACAAGACGAATTAAAGGGAGTAAATGAATTTTATAATAAATTTTTCGCCGTTCCTTGTGGATGGTGGATGTAAAATGTAATAATATGAAAGTAATTTATTTAGCCTATAGAGATTGGGCGATGCCGGTATATGAAACCGTGGCTAAGCATCCAAAAGTATCTGAGTGTTTATTATGTAAAACGCACAAAGAACTATTGGATATTAATCTGTCTGAGTTTGATTTAATAGTTTCTTGCGGATGGAGTGAGGAGCTTGGTGAAGATATTACAAGTAAAATTGAAGCTATTGGTGTGCATTGTGCCGAGTTAGACAGATACTCATACGGAACTCCAATTCAATTACAAATTATTGACGGTATAACAAGAACGAAGCATAGAGTGTTTAGCTTTACTTATGATAAAGACTCAAAACGGGCGCATACTCATAATAGATTGTATTCACATGAAGTCGATTTGGATCTTTCCGGTAATATGACCGATATTTTAGAACAAATGACCGTTACAAGCAAAGTACTTTTTAATAGATACTTAGACGATTATCCAAATATCCAATGGAAAACTTGGGATGCAGAAGATATTGTGAGACCTAAACGAAAACCTGAAGACAGTTGTTTAACTAAAGAACAATTTATTAAAATGGATACGGAACAACTTTATAATTTTTTTAGATGTCTTGAATATCCCTATCCAAATGGTTATATTGAGGATGAAAAAGGTAAGCTGTATATAAAAAATGTATCATATAAAAGAAAAGATATTAAAAAATGAGAATTGCTGTAATAACTATAACTTATAATGATGTTACAAGGATTACCCAATGGTATGAACTTTATCAAGAATATAAAAATGATATCAAATGGCATATAATTGTAGATAATTCTTCAAGAGAAGAATATATTAATATGCTTGAAGCTACATTTAAAAGTTCAATCATTATTAAAAGAAATTCAAATGGTGGATGTACCGAAGCTTATAATGATGGCATTCAATATGCTTTGAATAATACAGATTGTGATTCTATTGCTATTATTGTAAACGATACAAAAGTTTCAAATAATTACTATCCGACATTATATAAATATCTGTATTCTGATATTCAGCTTGGTATGGTTTCCCCAACTACATTAATTAAAGGAACAGATTTAGTTAATAGTAGTGGACATACTATAGCTAAAAACTTGTCTATGACAAGAGATTTTCATGGAAAGAAATTATCTTCAATACCTAAACATCATTATACTGAAATGCTACTTGGAGGAAATAATTTAGCCAAAAGGTCTTTTTATGAGAAAGTAGGATTGCAGGATGAAAACTTGTTTATGTTTTCTGATGAAATTGATACAGCAATTCGAGCAAAAAATGCCGGTTTTAAATTAGGTGTGACATCTGAAGTTACAAGCATGCATTATCATATACCATATTCCGATAATTTAGAGCGACCTTTGGTGAGCTTTTATTTGATGCATAGAAATAAATTATATCTAGCCAAAAAACACTATGGAGAAATAAAAAAAATAAAAGTGTTTTTTAGTTTTTTGTTTAGTATCTTTAAAATGATATTATTAGGTATATACAAAAAAGATAAAATTTTTTTAAAAAAAGCAAAATGGTCGATGGCTGGGGTATTGTATGGTTTTGTTGGAAATATGAAAGAAAATAAATATTTTAAAAAGTAAATTTATATGAAAAAAATAATTATTTTAGGAGCAGGTGGCGCATCATTTAATATTATTGAATATATTGAAGATATTAATGATGTTAAACCGACTTGGGATTTAATAGGATTATTGGATGATAATATTTCATTGCTAGGTTCTATTATTAAAGGTTATCCTGTGATTGGAACTATTGACGATTGTAAGAAATGGGACGATGCAATGTTTGTTTCTTCTATTGGCTCTGCTTATGATTTAGATTTAAGAATGAAAGTAAGACAACGTATTCCTTTTGAAGATGAAAGATTTGCTACAATTATACATCCTTTGGCATATGTTTCTAAAAGTTCAAAAATTGGAAGTGGTTGTATAATTTGTCCATTTACTTATTTGCAAGCTGACACAGAAATTGGTCACAATACATATATTACTTCATATACACTTATTGGACATGAATCAAAAATAGGGAATCACTGTGTTATAGCCGGAGGTACTATAATTGCCGGAAGTGCAAATGTTGGGGATTGTACGTATATTGGTGTGCGTTCTGCATTAAAACATGAAATAGTAATTGGGGACCATTGTATGATCGGTATGGGGTCTGTTTTATGGAAAAATGTTAAACCATACACAAAGATGTATTCACCACATGCACGTAACAGACAAGAAAGAGATAAAGAATTAAAGTTATTGAATGATGAGTGATAATGTAATTAATAGTTCATTTGGTTGCTTTTATGAAGAGTTTGTTGTAGGAAGTATAATTAAACACTCGCTTTCAAAAACTATTTTTGAGAGTGACAATAATTTTTTTAGTCTTCTCACAATGAATCATCATCCTGTGCATACCAATTTAGATTATGCACAAGAAAATCAACATGGGAAAGTATTAGTTGTTGGAACTTTAGTGTTTTCTTTAGTAGTTGGGATGACAGTTCCTGATATTAGTGGTAAAGCAATTGCCAATTTGGGTTATGAAGATGTAAAACATTTAGCACCTGTTTTTATAAATGACACATTATATGCTCGTACACGAATAATAAGCAAACGTCTATCTAAATCGAAGCCGGATAGGGGAATAGTGTACGTTGAAACTATCGGATATAATCAAAATGGGGTAGATGTTATCAGTTTTAAAAGAAATGTTTTAATAAAAAAAGAAAATGACAACGAATGAATTCTTAATGCGTAGCCTAATGTTTGTTCCTGCTCATAACAATAAGTTAATGGATAGTGCGTTGAAACGCGATGCTGATGTGCTTTTGTTAGATATAGAAGATTCGGTTCAACCGGAAGAGAACAAGCAGGTTGCAAGGGATAACATAAAGCAATATCTAACGACAGGAAAGTTAGCTAATAGAACTGTTTTCCCGCGTGTAAATGATAGAGAAAGCGGTCATTTACTACAAGATGTATATCAGCTTACGCTTCCCGGAATAGCAGGTTTTATGTATCCTAAAGCAAAAAAAGGAGAAGATATCTATTTTTTTGGTAAATTATTGGAAACCATTGAGTATGAGAAGAAAATTCCACGACATACATTTAAAATAGTAGCATTGATAGAAACGCCGAGTGCAGTGATGAATATACAAGAAATTTGTAGTGCATGTCCGGAAAGATTAGTTGGAGTTGCTTTTGGCTGCGAAGATTTTATGACAGAATTGGGGGGAAAACACGATGAGGCTTACCAAAGTATCTTTACTGCTCGTGCAATGATTGCTATGGGTGCTAAAGCTAATAATGTTATTCCTATCGATACTGTTCATATTAAAGTACATGATTTGGAAGATTTGGAACGCAACTTAATTATAGGACGAAATCTTGGTTTTCAAGGTATGTTAGTTCTAAATCCCAAAGAGTTGCCATTAGTACATCAATATTATTCTCCAACTGAAGAGGAAATTGAATGGGCTAAAGAAATGTTAGAATTATCAGAAGAAGCCGTTAAACACGGAAAAGGAGTGGCAATGAAAGATAATAAGTTTATTGGACCACCTATGGTTAAAATGGCTAAGGATATATTGAAACAGGATGAACTAATATTGAAAAAAACACACAAATTGATTTAATGGATTCATCCTCAAGTTCATATAAAAGTATATTCAAGTCAACATTTCTATTTGGATTTGTTAGGGTTTTTCAAATTCTTGCCGGGATAATTAAAAATAAAGTTGTTGCACTATTACTTGGTCCGGAAGGTGTAGGGATTATAGGAATTTTTTCTAGCTCTATAAATCTTTTAGAAAGAGGAGCGGGATTAGGTATTTCACAGAGTGCTGTTAGAGATATTTCAGAGGCGAATGGCAGTAACAATTATTTAAGATTTTCACATATTATTTCATTAACAAATAAAGTAATCCTATTTACTTGTTTACTTGGAATTGTTGTAACTATTATACTGTCTCCATATCTTAGTAAATGGACTTTTGGTGATAATAGTTACACTATTGCATATATTTGGCTTTCTCTTGTTGTCGGGCTTAATATTTTAACAGAAGGTCAGCTTGCAATACTTAAAGGAATGAGGCAGATGCGTGCTTTAGCAAAAGCAAGTCTGATAGGTTCAATAGTTGGATTAGTTACCGCTGTTCCAATGTATTACTTTTTTGGAAAATCTGGTATTGTTCCTTCTTTGGTAATAACAGCTATTTCTGCTGTTTTTTTTTCAAATTTCTATGTAAGGAAAATTAAATATGATAAGATATCTTTTACTCTAAAACAAATACAAAAAGAATCTTCTCCAATTGTAAAGATGGGGATTGCACTCATGTTAGTAGGTTTTTTAGGTTTATTATTTGATTTATTGATTGCATCTTACATCAGATATAAGGATGGATTAGAAACCGTCGGATTTTACAGAGCGGGAACAACAATCATTTCAAGTTATTTTGGGATTGTTATTGCTGCAATGTCAACAGATTATTATCCTAGGATATCCTCAGTGTTTAACAATAATTCTAAATTAGAAATTGAAGTCTCTAGACAGTCACAAGTTGGATTAGTGCTTATTCTGCCAATAGCAGTCTTATTTGTTTTTTTTTCACCAATAATAATGAGGCTATTGTATTCTAATGATTTCATTAATACAATATTTTATACTGATTATGCTGTTTTTGGTACGGTTATTGGAATGCTATCTAATTGTTTAGGGATGATATTGCTAGCAAAACAAGAAGCTAAAATTTTTACAACTTATTCTACTTTTCATTATATGTTTTTCATTCCAATTTATTTTTTGTTTTTTGATAAATTTGGGCTTTCTGGGTTAGGAATTTCTTATCTCATTAATGTTTTATTTCAATTTGGGGTATATGTTATTATAATGTGGAAAAAATATCATATTAAATTGTCTAAAAACAGCATCGTACAATTAATTATTTCAATATTATTAATTTATTGTTCTCTAATTGCCAGAAATGTAGATAATAAAGTGATTGGATATGTAATTGGAATAATGATTTTAATAATATCTGGTTTGTATTCAAATTATTATGCTAAGAAGTATATGAATATTAATATATTAGAGTTCTTTAAAAAGAAATTTTAATATGGCTTTTCCTTTAGTTTGAATATTTTTTAGTCTTTTATTTGAATTATTGTTTTAGCTTCATAATGTGAAAAGATGTTAAGGAAAAGTATATTTAAATAATAAGTTACATTTTTAAAGTATTACTCATTTAAAAAAGATGTAAAGTGGTTTTTTACGTAATAGCAGACCTATTTATATATAAATCTAATAAATTTAGTCAACTATGAGAGTAATTAAAGATATTACAGACTTTTCTCAATTTTTACCTATAATTGCATGTCCCAGTTATTTAGAAACATTAAGTTCAGAATATGGATATTTTATTTCTGATGAAAATGTAATTGTTCCATTTATTGTTAAATCAAAGTATGGATTAAGTTGGTTGATTCTTACTTGTTCACCATTGAATAGTAATGATTTAAATAATGAAAAAAATTAGTTGATGAAATTATTCAATATGCAAAAAAGCAAAAATATATATATTACATGTACTAATCAAGCAATGTTTGACTTTTATCCTTCAGGCAGTAAATGTTGTGTATTTGGTACATATAAAGTGAATCTAGAACTTTCTATAGATGAATTATTTAATAATCTACACTCTAAACATAGAAATGTAATAAGAAAAGCAGAAAAAGATGGAATTATTATTGAGCATGGAAAAGATTATCGAGATATTTGTATAAAAAATATAATTGAAACACATGAACGTCAAGGGTTAAATATTAATACTTCTCAGTTTGATAACCTTAATAATCTAAATAAAAATGTAGAATATTTTATTGCAAAAGATATTGAAAATAATATACATAGTTCAGCAATTTACTTTTGGAATGAAAATCATACTTGTTATTATATGTATGGAGGTTCTTCGTTAAAACATCATACAGGTGCCTTAATTTGCTGCAATGGGGAGCAATGGTTGAAATGAAAGCAAGGAATATAAAGTGTTTTGATTTTGTAGGTGCAAGAATTAATCCATCAAAGGGGAGTAAATATGAAGGAATTCAACGGTTTAAAAGTAGATCTGGGGCAAATTTACAGAAGGGACATTTATTTAAAGTGATTTTATCTCCTAAATATTATCTTATTAATAATATGACTAAAATATATGGTCTTATCAAATATAAGAAAAAATATAATGGAGATATGATTGATCAAGAAACAAGAAAGTAGAAGAGGAAATATTAAATTAGAATAAAATGAATATATATTTAACAATAGATTATGAGCTTTTAAAAAAGAGGATGAAAATGGTAAATTTAAAGAGCTTACAATTAGTACTTGTAAATTTAATCCTATTTATTACTTTTTAAAAGTTCACCCAAAAATATTTGATTATAAGCCTAAAATTGTTTATGGTGATGGCGTTCCTGTAGTTAGCAAAATAAAAGTTAATTATTTGGATAAATTAAAAAAAATTTTTTCAATTAAGGTCTTTCAAGCATGTTTTGACGGTCCGATGTCTAATGCATTAGATATTGTATATAATCATGTAGTTAAAAAGAATATTAGAGATTTTGTGTTAATTGGTCATCCAAAGAGTTTCTCAGACAAATCAATTCGCAATTTGGTAAATTTCATCAATAATAAGACATATCACAAAAACAATTTTTATACTTCTAAAGATATAAAATGATAACTACGAGTCCATTAAAAAAATACTTATTAGAATTAGTTATTATAGGATTATTGTTTGTTGATTTGTTTACAAAATCAATACCTATATTCCCTTTAGTATTTTGTATAATTGTAATTCAATTTATTAGATTAGATTTTGTTTCGAATATTGTTTTAAGCATTTTGTTTATACCAAAAATCATAGGCTCTTTAATGAATAGTATAGGTGTTGATAGGATAGGGGGGTATTTTACTATTTTTGGTTTATTGCTAATTGTTTTTGGATTGTTTTTTAAGAAAATATGTTTTTTGAACTATAAGTATGGATTAATCAGTTTAATCTTTTTACTTTTTTTATTCTTTTTATCTACAATAAGCACAACCGGTGGTGATTATGCGATGATAAAATTGTTTTCTACAACAGTAAGAGGAGTAATTGCGTTTGTTGCATTTATAGTTTTGTTTTCAAATATTAATAAAGTTAATACAAATTTACTTGGTATATATTTGATTTTATATTCATTTCTTCTGCTAACATTAAGTGTTGATGTGAATCAGATATTAGGACCAACTGTTTTGTTTGATTTTGGGTTTATGAGAAATCAATTCTTGGAAGCATTTAGCTCTGATTTAATTGATACGAGTATTATTTCTTATCATCTGCCAGGATATTGTGCCTTGCAAGGATTGTCTATCTTTTTATTTAGAAAATCCGGTATTAAAGATTCCAAGTATTTATTTGTTTTATTGCTAGTATTATCATTATTAGTTATCTTATATACCGGTGCTCGACAGACATTTGTAGTATTATTTGCATTACTATTGATTTGGAGTTTTGTTAATTATAAAAGCAAGTTGAAAAGCTTTTTTATTTCATTAATGGTTTTATTGATAGTTTATTTCTTATACACTAGTAATGAAGTAATATTTGATTTATTCAGCGAAACTGTTAGTGGAGGTTATATTGAGGGAGGAGGTAGAGGTGTTTGGTTATTAAGGGGAATAGAATTATTTCTTGCAAATCCATATTTTGGCGTAGGTTTTGGGAGATTTTCAATTTTTGGTGTTTATGGTACTTATCCTCATAATATAATCATTGAATTGTTATGTGAAATCGGTTTGTTCGCTTTTTTAATCATATTAACTATAATTATATTTTTCATTTTTAAGTTTAAGAATGGTCGAAATAGTCAGTATAATTATATTTACTTATTATTTGTTTATTTGTTAAGTTCTATGGTTAGTTATGGTCTGGAAACTAATATAATTCTTTTTTCATTTATTTTTGCACTTCCTGCATTAAAAACACAAAATACTGATATTAACAAATTAATTACCTATATGAGAAAATGAAACTAATATATGTATCCCCCGAATATTCAGGCTCTGTTGTTGAAGGTCAGGTATATAAATTACTGGATTATTATTTGTCAAAAGGTTGGTTCAATGAAATTGTATTATTGCAGAGTTATAATTCTTATGATAAATTCTTAGAGACAAAGCAAGTTTTGAAAAATCATAATTTTCAATATAAATTATTTTATTCAAAGCCTTGGAATCCTTTTAAAGTATTTAAGACCAAAAGGGAGCTTTCTGATTTATTAAATAATGAAATCAATGAATGCGATTTTATTGTACATACACGAACAACAATTATGGCTTTTCATGCTTGTTATGCCTTAGAATATATTAAAAAACCATTAAATGTATTGGCAGATGAAAGAGGAGCTATATTTTATGAATTAAAATATAAAGCGAAAAAAACAAATAATATTATTTATAAAATAAAGAGTTGGCTTCAATATTCTTTCTTTTTGTATTGTTATAGAACTGTAAGATTAAATAATATTCAAATATCAACAGTATCGTTTAGTATGAAAGAATTATTAGTAAAAAATAAATTTTTAGGATCAAATATTAGTGTTCATCCTAATATTGCCTCTGATATATTTGTCTATAATGAAGAGTTAAGATATAATACTAGAGAAAAATTAGGGATTTCCAAAAATGAATCTCTTGTGATTTTATCTTCCGGCGAAGGAGGACTATGGCAAAATGATATAGAAACAATTGATATTTTACTCAAACAGAATGTAAAAATTTTGAATTTAAGTAAGAAAGAAATTAACAAACAAGGAGTAATAAATTTGTTTATCCCACATAATGAAATGCCATATTATCTTTCTGCTGCTGATGTTGCAATTTTATGGCGAGAGAATGAAGTTTTAAATAATGTTGCATGTCCATCAAAGTTTGGTGAATTTGTTGTTATGGGTTTATACGTTATTCATAATAAAACTGTAGATATAGCAACAAAATATATAAAAGAAAATCATGCAGGATTATTAGTTGATGAAGCTGATGAAATAAGAGTTAATAATGATGCGTTATATTATCAATTAGAGAGACAAAGGAGAATTGAATCAGGTAGAAAAATATTTTCAGTAGAAGAAATAGCAAAAAGTTACTATAAAAAATATATTTCAATTTATTGTGACTAAATTAATATTGAATTTCATTAGTGTCCCATTAAACTTTTAAGACTTTAAGTAATCTATATCTATTTTATAATCCTATCTGATATTCAGATTGTTACTTTAAATAAATATCAATAATTAACTAGTTGTCGAAAATATTAATTTCAAATCGTCGCGTTTTATAAATAAGCT
>DUQG01000001.1 GCA_012837935.1 Bacteroidales bacterium | reverse complement strand
TTTTGTTTGGTTACCCCCGTTTTGAGCGTCTAACTACAAAAACGGGGTGATAAACAAAGATACAAAAAAGCCAACTATCTCACAATGATTTAGTTGGCTTTGTTTTGTTAATTAGTGAATATCCCTACAAAAATAATAATAACCAAAGTTGCAAAAAAAAGCCAACTATCTCACAATGACTTAGTTGGCTTTATTTTGTTAATTGCTGATATCCCGAAGAACAAAAATTCCAATATGTACGTCTTAGTCAAGCTAAAGACTGACACATCGCTAACAGTAAACACACAATAGTTGGTAAGTATGTACTACTGTTCTTTTATTTCAATTTCTAATGCTCCAAAATCATTGTAGAACCTATTGTTAAAAACAGAATAATCGTATCCTGTGCTTGCTGATCCTCTTTTTAATACAACTCCGTCATTCCTGATAGGCAATTCAGTTTTTTGATTATCGGTAATTTGATATGTGTCCAAATTTATATTGTCAAAAATTTCTACATCTTTTGTATTGAGAATGTAAAAATGACATTTCTTTTCTTTGGTGTCATCAAAAACAGCAATCCAAACATAAAAAACTTCGTAACCTGTATTGTATCTAATTTTTGGATGGAAACTGAATTTTCTTACATTTTCGTTTTTCGTCTTAATTCCTTCGGAAGTTTTTACCTGTAAATAGCGTGAGATTACTTCTAATTCAGTTTCTTTGCAATGTTCACATAAATTTGTTACACACTTAACTTTTTTATGATTGCGATCAGTATATCTAATATATTGATTACTATACTTTTTACAAACAGGACAATAGTATTTGGTAATTGTAAAATCAATACCTTCATCAATATACGCTCTATGAACTTGCCAACCAAGTTCGTGTAGTTCCATTGATAATCGCATTTCTCCGTAAAGTCCAATTACCTGTTTTTTCTTTTCTTCTAACTCATTCATAACAAATCTATTTCTGAAATTTTTATATCGTTTTTATCAAATAAGCCAACTTGTAAAGAGTTAATTAAATTCTTCATACTGCTTTTGCCAAACATTTTTTTATTTAATTCAATCCCAATACCAATTCTATTAAGTTTCTTTGCTGTTATTACAGAAGTAAAACTACCTCCAAATGGATCTAATACACATTCATTTGGATAAGAAAACATTTTTATAGCAAATTCAGGAATATCAGTAGGGAATGGCGCTGTATGACCAAGTATATTCTCGCCTTTTGAATTGATTTTTATGACAGGATTGATTTTTATTATATCTCTACGCCATTTTTTTATAAAATCTTCTTCAATAACGTATTTTTCTTCTTGTCTGCCTTGTGTAATAATAGATTTGAGAGAAAATCTTTTTCCACGATTTGCTTTACTACGCTCAAAACATTCAAGATTTTTACATTCCCAGCTTTTCACTCCGATTTCTGAATGAGCGTTGCCATTAACTTTTAGACAGCCGCAAACGGGGCAAGGATAACGTGTCTCATCTACCCTATGTTTATGAAATATCAAAATATGCTCATAACAATTCATTGGATATTGATAGAATGGATATGGTTTGTTACCATTTTTATGTCTTTCACTTTGTACCTCTCCTTTATCCCAAATAAAATCATCAACAAATGTAAAACCCTCCTCTTCAAATATTTTTGTAAAGTAGGCGCCAAGCGGGATTCTACGTTTTCCCCAAGTGGATGTCGTTGTAATATTGTCATTATCAAAAATATCCCCAACATTAAAAACAAAAACACGATGATTATCTAATACTCTATATGCTTCTCTGATAATTAGTCGCATATCATCTAAATATTCATTCAGATTTTTCCATTGAGAATATTCACGAGCATTATAATATGGTGGTGATGTTACCATTAAATGAATTGATTCCGATTTCATTCCTCTCATTACATCAAGACAGTCACCCCAAATGATTTTCACACCATCGTCTTTTTTTTCAAGAAAATCTACAAGTTTTAAGTTGACTTCTTTGTATTGATTTTGATAATCTTGTTTAACAAAGTCAATATAGGTAGTTATAAAACTATCTATTATTTCTTTTGTATTTGTTTTAGTTTTTAACAATTCAACAGTTTGTATAAATTCCAAGAGCCTTTCTTTATTTGAAAATGTTTTTTTCAAATAAGGATAACTTTTTTCAATAATTGTTTCAATATATGGTTTTTTATCTACCATTCAAGTAAAATTAAAATAATGCAACAAAAAATAGATTTTATTTTTAAAGAAAAGCAGTAAATTTTACTATTGTTTTTTAATTATAGTAGTATTCTCGTAATAAATTTGCCGCTAATGTCTTGTTTTTGTAACAAAGATACAACATTTCTAATTAAATCCCACACTATTTCCCTTTATTTTTCCTTACAATAAGCCTCAGCAAAATCCGTTAATTATCTATCTGAATTTAATCTGTATAATTACTTAGAATTAACACCATGAAACTACAAAATTTACTTCTCTTCTTTGTATTGATACTGTTCACTCAATGTACAACCGAAAAAGCGACAGATACACAAATCGACAAAATTCAAGTAGCTGTTTTTGACGGACACGGTGGTGCGCAGACTTGTATTTGGGAAGCGGTGGCAGCCGTAAAACTGGATGCGGATATGAACGTTCGCACTATTACTACGGCTGATATTGCCAACAATGTACTTGATTCGCTGGATGCGATAATTATTCCCGGTGGTGGCGGAAGTCGTCAATACTTAAACTTAGGAAATGAAAATCTGCAACGCATTAAAGATTTTATCGCGCGTGGTGGCGGTGCTGTAGGAATTTGTGCGGGTGCTTATCTTTTTTCCAATACACCGGAATATTCCTGTATGCAGCTAAATGGTGCTCAAGCCATCGATATTGAACACGATAATCGTGGTCACGGAATAGCCAAATTTACACTAACAGAAGAAGGGAAAAAGCTTTTTCCCGAAGTTGCAGAACGTGATACGCTTTTTGTGATGTATTACGAAGGTCCGGTGTTTATCCCAGCCGAAAGCGACAGCATCCGCTACGAAACGCTTGCCATAATGGAAAGTGATGTGCACGAAGAAGGTAACGCACCAAAAAATATGACTAACAACAAACCGTTTTTCATCACCAATCAATACGGCAAAGGACGTGTGTTTAGTTGCATTGCTCATCCGGAAGCCACACCCGGCATGATGTGGATGATTCCGCGTATGGTACGTTGGACGCTTGATAAACCGATTAAGGAATACGCCGAAAATGTGGTAAATCCGAACATTTTTAATAAAGAAATCTTGATGTCGGTTAATGACCTGAAACAAGAGAGTGGTTATTTTAAAACATTTCTCTATGGAACAGCCGATGAAAAAATAGCAGCATTGGATTGGCTACAAAGCAAGCATTCGTGGGATGCCAAACGTTGGATTCAAGGATTGCTTTTTGATGGTGATACAAAGGTAAGAGTTCGAGCAGCACAATATATAACCGATGCGCACTATTTGCACTATTTACCCGATATGCGAGTTGCCTATCAGACGGAAAAAGACGAAACTGCCAAAACTCAACTAAAAGAGCAGTTGGATAAATTGGAAGCATTATTACCGTAGATACGAAAGTACATTGCGGTTATAAATCCGCATTGTGAGTAAAACGATTGCTAAAAAGAAAAATGAGTTTGTGCTTTTCTAAAAAACACAAACTCATTCTTTAAAAATTCAAATAGAACAATTTATTCAGCAGCAATTGGTTCTATTTTATATCCCGCTTTTTCAAGTTGCTTGATAAGTCCGGTTTCGCCTACAAGGTGAGCAAATCCTACGGCAATAAAACAAGAATTATCTTTCAATAATTGCGGAAGTTTTTTTATCCAGTTGTTATTTCTTTCATCAAGAATTTTTTCCATAAATTTTCTGCTCATCATATCGGTGTTGGCTAGATTTATCAGATAGAGTATTTTTGACCCATCACCTGCTAAGTATGCTTCGTTAAGCATTTTAGTCATTTCTGCCTCTTGCTCTTTTTCCTTGATACTAAGAACCAAAATCTGTGCTTGAGCTTTCAATGACAATGAGTTAAACAAAAAATAGGCTTGTTCTTCTGCGGTTTCTAAACCAACAACCTGTTTGTCGTTTGCTTTTGCTTCTTTTTGAAAAATCTCATCAAGCGATTCTATTTCAGTGAGTAAGCCTCTTTCTTTCATAAGATTCAAAACCGTGTACATTGAGTAGAGCATCATAGGTTTCATTTTATCGAATTACTCAAGACCTACACCCATTAAACTTTTCAGTTCATTATCCACCAAAGCATAATCTTCTTCGCTCAGCAAATCGCGGTAGGTGCTGTCGTTCATCATACCCGCTTGCATTACAGTCATCGTCATACTTTGCTTGTCGCCCATATCCAATTCGCCAATCGTTACGTCAGCCGCACGATAATATTCAAGTGCCTTATCAAAGTCTTTAATTTTATCCTTCTCAATTAAGTGGTGAGTACCAAATAGATAACTTGGTTTTTCCAAATCGTTACCCGAAATTTTCCACAAAAGCTGAGCATTTGTCGGAATAACAAAAAGAATGGCAAGAATGCCTAATAAATAGAGTTTACGTTTCATAATCTAAATTTTGTTTTTTGATTTTTTACAAAAGTACAATTCTTTTTCTAATTTCTTGCAGGTTTTTCTATTTTGTGGGAACAATCGGCATCTAGTCGATTGAAAAAAACCTGCAAAACTTCAGATTCAGCAGGGATTAAAAATTCCCATTAACAGCAAAGTTCCTTTTTCTTTTCCCTGAGGGGAAAGTGTCCGAAGGACAATAGGAGCTAGGAATTTAAGCTTCTACATCAACTTCTTCATTTCACCCATCAAGAACCCCTTATTTTTCACCCCAACAAATCGCGTTACTTCTTCGCCGTTTTTGAAAGCAATCAAAGTAGGAATGCTGCGAATACCGTATTTTTGTGCCAAAGCTTGATTTTTATCTACATCTACTTTCGCTACTTTGAAGTCGTCGCCACTACTTGCTGCCACGTCGTTTAGGATAGGAAGCATCATTTTACAAGGTGCGCACCATTCTGCCCAAAAATCTACCAACACCAGTTTGTCTTTTAGCTGATGATTGAAATTTTTATCTGTCAAAATCAGAATAGCTTCGTTTGCTGGAACATTTTTCAACCCTTTCAGTTTCCATTTGGAATAAATAACCAAAAGGACAAATAGTATAATTAATACGCCGAGAATAATTAAAACGATTTTCATGTCAAAATAATCTTAAAATTAAATGGGAATAAAACCTTTTTTAAAAACGCTGCAAAATTACAAAAATAAATTTCATATCACAATAGCATCACTATTTGGCGTATAGACGAAATATAAATAATTTTACTACTTTTGTGGGGTAGATGATGGGTGTTTAGCCCCCTAAATCCCCCAAGGGGGACTTTTAGATAATGCAGTAGTGTCAGGTTTCAAAACATTATATTTCGAGTTTTAATTTCTAATTTTCACGTATCTGTCTAAAGTTTATCAATCTAATAATCATACAAATCACATAAATTACAGTTCAGACATTATGCTCAAAAAAGATATATCACCGGAATTTATTCAATCGCTTTATGAAGATAATGATAAGGCGCTTCAATTTATTGCCGATATTAAATGGGAAAAAGGTTTTACCTGCCGTAAATGCGGACATACCAATTTTTGTCAGGGAAAAACCGTAGCTTCACGTCGCTGTACAAGGTGCAAAAAAGAAGAAAGTGCCACGGCACATACAATTTTTCACAACTGCAAATTTCCTATCAGTAAGGCATTCTACATTGTTTATACTGTTTGTTTTGAGAAAAGAAAAATCTCTGCCAACAATCTTTCCAATGAATTAGAACTCAATCCCATGACCTGTTGGAAATTCCGCAAGAAAATTCAGGAATGTGCAGAGAAAAGGCAAAATACACCGGACGATGAGATTGATTTAATGGATGTGTTGATGGGAGAATAATGGACATTTATTCGTTCGGTCGTTTAGTTGTTTATTTGTTCGGCTGTTTTGGTTATTTCGGTATCTTAGTTACTTCTACAACAACAAAAATCTGTGTCAATTTGTGCAATCTGTGTAATTTGTGTTCAAACTTTGACACATCACTTTATTGCTCTATTTATCATAAACTCGAATTTGTTTTTCAGCACAAGTGTAATCCAAGTTGCCAACACAAACGGGAATGTAAGCTTTGGAATACCTGTTTTTACCATCAGTAGGCTGATAGCAAGAGCAAGCAGTATCGAAATCAGCACCCACAAGCCGTCTTTTACTTTCGGTCCGGCAAAGACAATCGCGCATAAAACCGCGTTAAATCCGTAAAGTCCGAGATTAATATCCGTCATTGGCACAGAAAAATAGAATGCCAAAACAGCCGAGATAATTGCAGCTGCAAGTCCATACAGCGCAGCGATAGGCGAACTGATAAATACCGCAATAAAGAACAAGAAGCCCGCCAACAAACTGCTTTGAAAAATCACCTGCCCGAAACTTTTAAATCCATCGGTCAGAGAATCGCTTGCTTCAGCGATAACAGGTGTGGACACCGCAAACAAATCGCCACAAAACTTAGTGCATAGAAACAGTATCACCCAAGTTACCAAAACAAACGGAAAGGTAAATGCAGGGAAATTACGTTTTATAAAAAAATGCTGTAACATCGCTGCTGCTACCGCACCCACCACAACCAGCACCCACGATAAAAACACCGATTTCAAAAACAGCATCACTGCCACGCCCACCAATGCCGCACTAAATCCGTAAAGTCCTTTTTCAATATCGGTTTTGTTGTACTTGAATAGATATGCCGTAGCTGTTCCGCAAATCGTTGCCAAAAGCGCCCCAAATCCCATCGGCAATGAGCCGTAGAATATTCCAATTAGAAATAGCAAGCCTGTAAAACTGTTTTCTTGAAGCATTATTTGCCCAATTCCTTTCAGAATGGTTGAAATAAAAGAAGCAGATTTGCTATTGGATAAGCGTTTAGCGAAAAGAGGTTGTTTCATTGTATTTTGTTTTCCTGTAATTCGTAGTTTAATATTATATGAATTTCGTTTTCATTACATTATATGATATTTCCATAACCGCAAAGTTCGCTAAGTTTTTCGCAAAGAACGCTAAGGATTTTATTGTAGTTAAACAACTTCGCGTGCTTGGCGTTATTCTTTGTGTGCTTTGCGGTTTTGAAAAATAAAATTAACAATTCAAAGGTATCAACCACGCCGCATAAATATGACTAATCAATCCCAAAAGCACGAAAACATGAAAAACGGCGTGTGAAAATTCCTGTTTGGCAACTGCATAAATCACCGCACCTGCGATGTAAAACAGTCCGCCAATCAGAATCCACAACAGCACATTCAGGCTGTTTGTCGCTTTTGCCACTTCGAGCGAAGGTCGTATGGCAATCACAATAACCAGTCCCATTAATACGTAAGAACCCGTTTTTATATGACTGTTGCGTTTCAGTTCTTTAAAATTAAATCCGATGCCCACCAATGCAATAATCCATACCAAAATAAAAATTCCCCATCCCCAAAATCCTTCATTGCGAAGCAGAATAAGCGTAAAAGGGGAATAACTGCAAGCAATTAAGACATAGATACTTCCGTGGTCGAAATGCCGAAGTAACGCTTTGGTTTTAGGTTCTTTGATGTAGTGATACAGCGTGGATGCACTCATACAAACCAGCATTCCAAACCCAAAAATAGCATAAGCAAGCACCGCCCAATTATTTTGAAAATCAAGCGCTTTGCAGATTAAAACAGCCGTTCCGGCTATAGCAATCAGCACACCTAAAAAGTGGGTAAGCCAGTTGGCTGTCTCTTCGCGTTTGGTATAAAATTTGGGTAAAGACATATAGGATTTAAACTTAAAATTGCGACTAATTTACAGACCAAATTAATAAAAACTTTGTGTCTTTGCGTGCAATAAAAAAATCAAAAATACGATATTTTAGCAGATAATTGATACTTTTGTAAAATATAAAGTAAAAAAGAGATGAAATTTGAAGGTGTACGGGTTTTTCGGGTCAATTTCGGGGATTTCAAGCGGGGTGCAGCATTGACTTTGCCGGGGATTGGGATTTTCGTGGGGAAAGGACGAGAAGCAGATTTGAACTTGCTAAGGCATGAATTTGGTCATATCCTGCAATTCCGAAAATGGGGATTTTGGTTTTTCTGTCGCTACATTGCCGGAACCAGCCTTAAAAGTGCCCGCACATCACGGAAAAAAGATTATTTCCATCAAAGCACTTGGACGGAGTGGTCGGCAAATTACCTGTCTTATCACTATTTCGATAAACCAAAAGATTGGAATTTCCATCGATTCCCGATAGCACCGAACAAGGAAACAAAACTTACCAAACCCACCTTTGCTCAAAGTAATGATGATTTTATACGAGATTGGGTAGAGGCGTAAATTTAATTCATTTTTTGAAAAATAGTCAAATAAAAGCACATTGCGGTTACTAAGACCGCATTGTGCATAATAGTTAAGGACAATGCCGATTGAGACGACAATGTCCTTATATCCTTTCAAAAGATTTATTATCGTTTTCTATCATTTTCATAAGAAAGACCGTTCGAAATTAGCTTCGAACGGTCTTTCTTTACTGAATAATTGATAATTACCTTTTATCGGGTAATCCAAATTTTTGCCATTTTTCTTGTGAAAAATTAAGTTTCACTACTTGCTTTGTTTTTCTATATTTATCACGAAGGTCAATTAGTTGTTCTCTCGCTTCATTTACTTCTTTTGAAAGTTCTGCACGTAATGTTTCCACTTTTTGGTCCTGTTCCGCTAATTTTTTGCTCAAGATTTCCATCTCATCAATGGTCTGAGTTGTGATACCTTTATCAGCTACAAACTCATAGTTTTTTCTCAATCCGTCGATAAATAATTCGGTTTTTTCAATTTGGTCTGTAATTGTTTTTGCCATTTTTTTAATTTTTAAAAGTGTTGATTTGATTAATGTTTAGACTAAAACTCTAAGCAAATTTACAAAAAATAAAATCTTAAATCAATCGATTTTTATGAAGATATATGCGGGATGTTGTGTGGTAGTTAGCTGATAATTAGAAGTTTAGCTTAGTGTTAAATTTTGTTATTTATTTAAAATAAAGATGTATTATGTCTGCTTTTTTAATACTTTTTTCGCCGTAGGCGATAGATGTCAATAGAAGGTAAATAATAAGGATTACATTCCCCGTAGGGGATAAATCATGCATTGTTAATCCCCTACGGGGAATCAGTTTCATGGGAATATATTGTTCATTTCACAAAAAAAGACCTGCTGAACACTTCAACAGGTCTTTTTAGGATTATCTCGGCATTCTAACCATTCATTGAAATTAGAAACTCTTCGTTGTTTTCCGTTTTTTCCATTCTTTCTTTCAGGAATTCCATCGCTTCCACTGAAGTCATATCTGCCAAGTGATTTCTCAGCACCCACATACGACTCAACACTTCCGGTTCAAGCAGCAAATCGTCGCGGCGTGTGCTTGATGCAGTGATATCCACGGCAGGGAATACGCGTTTGTTAGACAAACGACGGTCGAGCTGCAATTCCATATTTCCCGTTCCTTTAAATTCTTCGAAAATTACTTCGTCCATTTTCGAACCGGTATCGATTAATGCGGTGGCAATAATAGTTAAACTTCCGCCATTCTCGATGTTACGAGCCGCACCGAAAAAGCGTTTGGGTTTGTGAAGTGCGTTAGCATCCACACCACCTGAAAGAACTTTTCCGGATGCAGGTGAAACGGTATTGTAAGCACGTGCCAGACGTGTGATGCTATCCAATAAAATAACCACATCCTGACCGCATTCCACCATTCTTTTGGCTTTTTCGTGAACCATGCTTGCCACTTTCACGTGACGCTCTGCCGGCTCGTCAAAAGTCGATGAAATCACTTCCGCACGTACGCTACGAGCCATATCGGTTACCTCTTCCGGACGCTCGTCAATCAGCAATACAATCATATAAACTTCCGGATGATTGGCAGCAATGGCGTTTGCTATTTCTTTGAGCAATACGGTTTTACCTGTTTTTGGCTGAGCTACAATCAGTCCGCGTTGTCCTTTCCCAATCGGTGAAAATAAATCAACCACGCGTGTAGAAAGTGTGTCGTTTTTTCCGGTTGTCAATGTAAATTTCTCATCAGGGAAAAGCGGTGTCAAGTGCTCAAACGGAACTCTGTCACGTACATATTCCGGTTTGCGACCGTTAATTTGTGAAACACGAATAAGTGGGAAGTATTTTTCGCCTTCTTTTGGAGGACGGATTGCACCTTTTACGGTATCGCCGGTTTTTAATCCGAAAAGTTTAATTTGTGATTGCGAAACATAGATATCATCGGGTGATGAAAGGTAGTTGTAGTCCGGTGAGCGAAGAAAACCGTAGCCGTCTTGCAAAATTTCAAGTGTTCCCATACCTTCCAATACTTCTTCAAAATCGTAAGGTTTCTCAGCCGTTTGCTGACGTGGAGTGAACTTCGGACGGTTTTGGTTTTGTTGTTGTCTGTCGTTTTTATTGTCTTGCGCAGCAGGAGTTTCTTTCTCTTCCGTTTTTGCAGGCGTCTCTTTTTCAACTGTTTTTGCAGGAGCTGCTTTTTCGGCGGGAGTTTCTTCTTTTTTCTCTACTTTTTTTAGCACAGGTGCCGCTTTTTTCTCTTTTTCGGCATCCTTAGCTTTCGCAGTTTCAGCAGTTTCTTTGGTTGCTGCCGCTTTTTTAGGCGTAGCCTTTTTTGTTTTTGGTGCCGTTTTCTTCGCGGTTTCTTCTTTTGGTTCAGCTGGTTTTTCTTCCGCTTTTGGTGCAGGAGTCACTTTTTCAGGAGCTTTTTCTACTACTTTCGGCTTTTCCGCTTCGGCAGTAGCTACTTTTTGCTCGATGGGTTTCTTCGCCACAATGCGTGTTCTGCGTCTTCTGCCACTGTCGTTGCCGTCAGCCGCTTTTTCTTGCGCATTAACAATGGCTTGTTGGTCTAAAATCTCGTAAACCAGCTTATCTTTGGTAATGTTACTTGCTACTTTTAATTCTAACTGTGCTGCTATTTCCTTTAATTCAGCAACGGTTTTCGCATTTAACTGCAAAATATTATAATTTGTCATATCTAATAATGATAATTTATCGAATGGAGAGATTTCCCGTATTACTAATCGAGAAAACAAAAATAATAATGTGTTGATTGATTTTTATTGTGAATACAATGGTCGGACGACCAAAGAATCGTAGAATTACAGAACAAAAGTAATGCTAATTTTTTTAATTAACAAATAAATGCCGAAATTTTGGAAAATATTAACCTTACAATATTTGTTTATTCTTTATCCGAATTAAAAAAACAGACCCTGCCGAAAATGAGTTTTGGCAGGGTTTTAAGTTTTGTATTATCGGCAGTTATTCTTTCAGAAATTCGTATTCGTAAACTTTTGGCTCTATTTTGTCGGCAAGTTGTATGAGTTTTTCTCTTAAGTTTCCAATCAAGTTCGTATAAGTTTCGTCTGAACTTGTACTGTTCATTCTGCCTGTTTCGTTTCTACCTTGAAAATGTTCTCTAATATCGTAAAGTGAAGCATTAACATTACAGTTTGGTTGTTTGTGGTAATATATCCAAAGTTCACGACCTGCATCAAAAACTGCTGTTGCTTCGGGTGAGAAGGTAAGCGGTGTTGTCCTTTCTGTTTGATTGCCAAATAAATCTCCGATATGGTCGGTTTTAAGTTTGCCGCTTATAAATTGGGTCATAAAATTACTTTCAAACTTTTCTCTGGCATCTACTTCATGCTCCGTAAATGGAATCCAATTGTTTACGCCAAAACTACTTGAAATATTATTGCTAAAAAGTGTATATGTCAAACAATCATTTTGAAATTCGGTATCTTCTTCCCATTTATTATTTGGAAATACTAGTGATGCATTAATTTTTTAAATTTCTTTATATAGTGCTGATTTTCACTCAGCTACAGGCGTTCTTTGATTTTACGACTTGATTTGAAAATAGATAATTTTGCAGTTATTTAATAAAATAG
>DUQG01000030.1 GCA_012837935.1 Bacteroidales bacterium | reverse complement strand
TTTTGTTTGGTTACCCCCGTTTTGAGCGTCTAACTACAAAAACGGGGTGATAAACAAAGATACAAAAAAGCCAACTATCTCACAATGATTTAGTTGGCTTTGTTTTGTTAATTAGTGAATATCCCTTGCTACTTTTTTTACTATTCAACAATGTTAATTGAAGAATTTAAGATACAATCTACCACTAATGCTACGAAACGTCAAACATTATTTTAGTTTAAATGCTCTTATTTTCGCTTTAAAATCTGCTATTAGCTTTAATTTTACCCGCTCACTTGGCAAAGCATTGCCGGTGAGGATAATGTGCAAATTGTCATTATCTAATTTTTCAAGTAAATTACCACTATCAATTATTTTAATAGCTACAGCATTACCCTCAATTTTGTCAGCTTGTGCTACAGGTTTTGTACGGTCATCAATGAAGAGTTTGAGGTTATCAAACACGCTCATATCAAAGTCAGGATTATCCTCATTTAGTTCAATAGTTGCATTCGTTAGAATAAGTTCTTTCAAAGCTTCATAGTCATATCCTTCTTCTTTTGCAGCTTCAGCTAAATTTATCTCCATGATTGTGTCTAACAAAACCATTTCATTAGTAGCAGCTGGTACAGATTGATATACTTTTGTACTTTGCTGGGCATTATACTCGCCCACTTCAAAATTGATAACTTGTTCTTTAATCGGAATTGTTACCTCTAAATTTTCTAGGTCGCAAGCAATGAAGGCTACCAACACTGCCACGAAAAGGATTGGCATTAATTTTTTCATTTTTATTGTTTTTAAGTGGTTAAATTGTTATATTTATTCGTACTTTTACTTCTCTTATTATCAATCAAAGCTTGTTTTATACTAAAAAGTATTTCATTAACACATTAACACGGCAAATATACAAATGATTTTTAATAAATCCAATCATTTACTTAAAAAATGTAGATAAATTTAACTATGTAGACTCTTCATTCATTATTCTAAATTTAAGTAAAGCTGCCTATAATAAAAGAAACATCCTAACCTTCTAACTAGATAATCAGTTCTAAATAACTATTACACCCTTTATACAGCAACAATTCCTTCTTGAATAATTTGACATTTATTTCTACAATTTTCTATTAAAATAATAAACAAACACCTTTTAGAAGAATGATTTATAAAACAAACTTAAATTATCTTACTTTTCAATTCGTTTTACTCAGAATAATTAGTAAATTTGCATTTTACTTTCCATGTAATGAGCAAAACCATAGAACATATCGGTATAGTAGCAAATATTACGGCAGATAAAATGTATGTTCGCATTACGCAACATTCTGCTTGCCACGACTGCCACGCCAAAAGTGCTTGCGTAGCATCATCAAGTGCCGATAAACAAGTAATAATTGATAATTTTACAGGTAATTATTCTACCGGAGAAACCGTGATGGTTTATGGAAAAACATCCACCGGACTGCTTGCTGTTTTATTGGCTTTTGTTATTCCTTTTTGCATTATTTTATTTTCGCTTTTTATTTTTCAGCAAATATTTACCAATGAAGCTCTATCAGCCTTGTTGGCACTCGCAACATTGGTTCCCTATTATTTTATCTTATCGCTTTCAAATAAAAAACTGACGAAAAAACTGACTTTTTCCGTAAGAAAAATGGAAGATGTGTAGTATTTGTAATTCATTGAATATAAAACACATATTCAATTCAAAAAAATAGTAATTTGATTATTTAAACACAATAGTAAACATAGATAAAATTATGCTTATTCTCATGATTTCGGAAACATAGCGAAAAATATCGAAGATATTTTTTTTACTATGTTCTCGAAAACAAATAAAATTATTGAGAATAATTTCAAAAAGAAACTATTGTTATCTATGTTTTAAAAGTCAATTCGAAATCATACAACTAAAACACGTTTCTAATCTATATGAACGTAATTTTAACATCTTTAATTATACTTACAGCCCTTGCTGTTTTGCTGGCTGTAATGATTTTTTACGTATCCAAAAAATTCTTTATTCAAGAAGACCCGCGCTACGACGAGGTGGAAGCTGCTTTGCCCGGTGCAAACTGCGGTGGATGCGGTTATCCGGGTTGTAGAGGCTTTGCCGTGGCTTGCGTGGATGCCGATACGCTCGAACACCTAAATTGTCCTGTGGGTGGCGCAGAGACGATGAAAGTAGTGGGTGAAATTCTTGGAAAAGAAGCCACAGCCAAAGCCCCGATGGTAGCCGTTGTGCGATGCGGCGGAACTTGTGAGCATCGTCCGCGAATGAACGACTATGACGGCGTTGAGCACTGTTTTATTGCACACAATTTATACAGCGGCGAAACGGGTTGCTCGTGGGGCTGTCTCGGTTTTGGTGACTGCGAACTTGCCTGTGATTTTGGTGCGATAAAAATTAATCCCGAGACCAAAATGCCTGAAATAGATGAGGAAAAATGTACTGCTTGCGGTGCTTGTGTGCGTGCTTGTCCAAAAATGTTGATTGAATTGCGGAAAATTGGTCCGAAATCTCGCCGAATTTATGTGAATTGTCGAAATAAAGAGAAAGGCGCCATTGCCAAAAAATCTTGCAGCACGGCTTGTATCGGCTGTAATAAGTGTGTAACGACTTGTCCGCACAAAGCCATTACGATGGGTGAAAACTTAGCCTTTATTCACGATGACAAATGCAAACTTTGTAGAAAATGTGTGGAAGTTTGTCCTACAAATGCCATTGTAGAGCTAAATTTTCCGCCGCGAAAAACTTTAACCGCTACTGAAAAAACAGAATAATGCTAAAAACATTCAAAATAGGAGGAGTTCATCCGGAAGAAAACAAACTTTCTGCCGGAGCGAAAATAGAAACTGTGAAAGTCCCTTCACAGGTGGTAATTCCGTTGGCACATTACAGCGGAAAACCGAGTGTAGCTGTGGTCAAGCGAGGCGATTATGTAAAAGTGGGTCAATTAATCGGACAGGCTGACGGCTACGTTTCTGCCAATGTGCATTCGTCCGTTTCGGGTACGGTAAAAAAAGTCGATGTGCAGTTGGATGCATCGGGTTACAAACGACCCGCCGTATTTATCGATGTGGACGAAAAAGATGAATGGGATGAAGGCATTGACCTAAGTCCGGAGCTGGAAAAGGATTTTTCCTTTACCAAAGAAGAAATTATTGAAAAAATTAAATACGCCGGGATTGTTGGACTGGGCGGTGCTACGTTTCCGGCTCACGTTAAGCTACTTCCCCCACCCGATAAAAAAGCCGAAGTGCTGATTATCAATGCTGTGGAGTGCGAGCCTTACCTGACCTGCGACCATCAATTAATGCTCGAAAAAGGCGAGGAAATTCTTGTCGGAACAAGGATTTTGATGAAGGTTTTGGATGTTGAGAAAGCCGTTATCGGGATAGAAAATAATAAAAAAGATGCTGTCGAACACTTGACAAATCTTGCTCAGGAATATGATGGCATCACCGTTCAAGCTCTTAAAGTAAAATATCCGCAAGGTGGTGAAAAACAGCTTATTGATGCTGTGCTTAATCGGCGCGTACCGAGCGGAAAAATTCCGATTGAAGTGGGAGCCGTTGTGATGAACGTGGCTACTACTTACGCGATTTACGAAGCAGTTCAAAAAGATAAACCGTTGATTGAGAGAGTGATGACCGTAACGGGGAAAAATATGAAAACCCCGGGAAATTATTGGGTAAGATTGGGAGTTTTTCTTTCGGATGTGGTTGAGCAAGCGGGTGGCATTCCCGAAGGGACAAAAAAAATCATAGCCGGCGGACCGATGATGGGTCGCTCGCTGATGAACCTGGATATTCCGATGGCAAAAGGAACGGCAGGCGTTTTATTTATGGACAAAGAAGAGGCATTGCGTGAGCCTGATAAAAATTGCATTCGCTGTGCTCAGTGCGTTTTTGTATGTCCGATAGGACTTGAACCTTTTTTGCTGATGAACCAAAGTGAACGTGAAATGTGGGATGAGATGGAGCAAAACCGCATTATGGATTGTATCGAATGTGGAAGTTGTAGCTTCACCTGTCCGTCAACACGTCCTTTGTTGGATTATATCCGCTACGGAAAGTCAACGGTGGGTTTGAGAATTAGAAAACGGACTTCAAAGATGACATAACACTATATTTTTATGAATATCGGATATTTAACCTAACACTAAATATCTCTTAAAAATAATGAAAACCATTAAGATTGTTTTAGAAGTTTAGATACATTAAGTCGTGCTTAATGAAAATCTTAATAAGTCTTAATGCCTTAATGTTGAAAAATAAGTTTAGGGAAAGAATACGATAATCATTTTAGTCATAGTTAGTAAAGCAAAACGCTCCGTCAAAGACGGATCAGTTTGCTATCAATCAATATAAGTTTTATCACTAAAATTTACGAAATTGGACAAATTAATTATATCACCGGCACCACACGTGCATAGCAACAATAGCATTGAAAAGACGATGCGACAGGTTATTATTGCACTAATTCCGACTATGCTCGCGGGATTTTACTTTTTCGGGTTGGGTGCAGTAATCGTAACCGCTGTTTCGGTTATCTCTTGCGTTTTGTTTGAATACCTTATTCAGCGATTTTTGCTTAAAGGACCTACCACCATTTCCGACGGCTCAGCTGTAATTACGGGACTTTTACTTGCGATGAACCTGCCTTCCAACATCCCGTTTTGGATTGTCATATTAGGTGCATTGTTTGCAATTGGTGTGGCGAAAATGAGTTTTGGCGGATTGGGAAATAATCCGTTTAACCCGGCATTGGCAGGGCGAGTATTCCTGCTTTTCTCTTTCCCGACACAAATGACATCATGGCCTGAACCATCACCACTTTCATTGCAATATGTTGATGCAGCAACAGGCGCTACCCCATTGGTTGCGTTAAAAGGTTACGCAGGTGAAGTTCCGTCGATTTTAAATTTTTTGACAGGAAATATAGGAGGTTCGTTGGGTGAAGTTTCCGCAGTGGCAATTATCATCGGATTGATTTATATGCTATGGAAAAGAACCATTACATGGCATATTCCGGTTAGCATTTTAGTAACTGTAGCTGTTTTTTCAGGCATTTTACACACAGCAAATCCCGAAGCCTACATTTCCCCGACTTATCACTTGCTTAGCGGAGGTTTACTTTTAGGTGCAGTATTTATGGCTACCGATTACGCCACTTCACCAATGAATGCACGTGGAATGCTTGTGTATGGTGTGGGAATTGGAATTATCACAGTGGTTATCAGAGAGTTTGGGGCATATCCTGAGGGCGTATCATTTGCCATTTTAATAATGAATGCCTTCACACCGCTTATTAATACGTATATTAAGCCAAAAAGATTTGGTAAAATAATGAAATAAAAAGATGGCACAGCTTAAATCAAATTTCAAAAATATGGTGCTTTCGTTGAGCTTAATTTCCGCATTCGCGGCAGTTACGCTCGCATCGGTCTATTCCGTGACCAAAGAACCGATAGAAACTTCGAAAATCAAGCGACAACAAGAGGCTATTTACGAGGTCTTACCGCCTGATGTTCAATTGGAAAATGAACCGGAACGTGTCGGTTTGGAAAGTGGCGACACCTTGCTTGTTTACAAAGCCAATGACAGTAACAATCAATTTGTTGCAGCTGCTGTGGAAACCGTTTCGCACAACGGATATTCGGGCGATATCAGACTGATTGTGGGATTTGACAAGGAAGGAAATATCATCAACTATTCCGTTTTGGAACAAAAAGAGACACCCGGCTTGGGAACAAAAGTGGTGGATTGGTTCAAAACTGACGTGAACGATCAAAGCATTATCGGTAAAAATCCTGCAAGCAACAAGCTGACCGTGAAAAAAGAGGGTGGCGAAGTAGATGCCATCACGGCTGCAACGATTAGTTCACGGGCATTTTTGGAAGCTGTAAACAAAGCTTACAATGCCTACGCTAAAAATACAGATGCAACAACAGGTGCTACTACAAATGCAACAACAGGTGCTACAACAATTGAAAGTGAAACAGACAACGATAAAAAAGATAAAGATGAGTAATAAAAATTCGGCAATAAAAGTTCTGCTTAACGGCATTCTGAAAGAAAACCCGACTTTTGTGTTGGTTTTGGGAATGTGTCCCACGCTTGCCACCACATCGTCAGCCATCAACGGGTTAAGTATGGGATTAGCCACCACGTTTGTGTTGTTCGGTTCAAACGCAGCCATTTCCCTTCTTAAAAATCTTATTCCCGATATGGTCAGAATTCCTGCATACGTGGTTGTTATAGCCACATTTGTGTCGGTTGTGGAAATGGTGATGCAAGCCTACGTTCCGGCATTGTACGACAGTTTGGGGATTTTTATTCCATTGATTGTGGTAAACTGTATCGTACTGGGTAGAGCAGAAGCTTTCGCGTCAAAAAATAATGTAGGACTGTCGGCTTTGGATGGCATCGGGATGGGACTTGGATTTACCATGGCACTTACGCTGTTGGGTAGCGTGCGGGAATTGCTCGGCACCGGAAAAATATTTGACTTTACCATTTATAGCGAACAATACGGTATGCTGCTGTTTGTGCTTGCACCGGGTGCGTTTATCGCGTTGGGATATTTAATTGCAATAATGAATAAACTTCAAAAGAAATAGTTTCGAGCCTGCCACGGGCAGGTTTCGAGTTTCAAGTTTAATTTCAACTGACTTTTACAATATTATAATATGAGCTATATATTAATTTTTATCAGTGCCGTTTTTGTGAACAATATCGTGTTGGCACAATTTCTTGGAATTTGTCCGTTTTTGGGTGTTTCCAAACGAATTGAAACGGCTTTAGGCATGAGTGGTGCCGTAGCTTTTGTGATGACACTCGCCACCATCATCACGTATATCGTGCAAAAAACAATTTTGGAACCGTTTCAAATAACCTTTTTGCAAACCATTAGCTTTATTCTGATTATTGCTGCCTTGGTGCAAATTGTGGAAATTGTACTTAAAAAAACCTTGCCTGCACTTTATCAAGCTTTGGGGGTATTCTTACCTCTAATCACCACCAACTGTACAATTTTAGGGGTGGCTATTTTGGTAACACAGAAAGATATGAATTTGCTGGAAAGTGTGATTTACGCTATTTCTACGGCAGCAGGTTTCGGACTTGCATTGATTGTTTTCTCAGGAATCCGCGAACAGCTCAGCTTAACCAATGTTCCGAAAGGTATGGAAGGAACGCCGATTGCACTGATTACCGCCGGATTGCTGGCTATGGCATTTATGGGATTTGCGGGGATTGTGTAAAAGTAGATGGAAGACAGGAGATAGTAGATGAGAGTAGTCCATTAAACTAAAAAACTAATATACAACACATGAAAACTCTCAAATTTATTCTAATTCCCTTTCTTCTAATTTTCTTTGTTTTTGTCGGGATTTTTCTTCATTCGAAAGAAAGTGTTGCTTTCTTTTCCGATATAGCTTTTCGCGAAGGCAATAAAATAAGAAAATGGAAAAGTGATATACGAGTTGAGTTGGACTGTGTGAGTTTAAATGATTCTAATTGTGTTGTTTTGACCGACCGGATAATATCCATATTAACGCCTCTAATTAAACCGCTTAAAATATATAGAGTTGAAAAAAAATGGCAATTTAATCATACATGCCAATGTTGATAATACACCTGCAAATCAAGGAATTGGATATACAGTCGTAAACAAATTTAATTTGCTCTCTGAATCAATACATAAAGCGGATATATATATTCTAAAATATAATTTGTCAATTTTACCCCATGAAATGTGTCATGCTATCGGGTTAACTCATCCTGAAAACAGGTATCCTTTTTATAATACTATGAGATTATGGGAATAAATAGCTTTTTTATTATATCTTTAGTTCGAAAATCAAATGTAATAAAAATTTACTTTACACACTTTTTTAGGACAGTACCCTACGATTAGCTATAATTATGATTAGTACGGACGAAAAATATATAAATCGTTGTCTTTATTTGGCGCGGCTGGGTGTCAGCTACACCGCACCGAATCCAATGGTGGGTGCCGTAGTGGTTCACAACAATCGGATAATCGGCGAAGGCTATCATCGTCATTACGGCGAAGCACACGCAGAACCAAATGCGATTTCGTCAGTAAAAGCAAAAGAGCTGCTACCCGAATCGACGCTCTATGTAAGTTTGGAACCTTGTTCGCATTTTGGCAAAACACCGCCTTGCGCCAATCTGATAGTTAACTCGAAAATAAAACGGGTAGTTATCGCCGCCCTTGATTCGAACCCGAAAGTGGCAGGTAATGGCGTGCGGATTTTACAAGAAGCAGGAATTGAAGTAAAAGTAGGTGTTTTAGAACAGCAAGCAAAATTGCTTAACAAACGCTTTTACTGTTTTCAAGAGAAAAAAAGACCCTTTGTACTGCTGAAGTGGGCACAGACTAAAGACGGATTTATTGATAAAAAAAGAAGCGATGCAAGTGAAAACGCACTAAGTATTTCCAATTCGCTTACTCGTCAGTTGACCCACAAAATGCGAGTGGAAAATATGGCTATTATGGTTGGTACCAACACGGCTATGCTGGATAATCCGTCGCTAACGGCTCGTTATTGGTCGGGAAAATCGCCTATTCGCATCGTAATAGACAAAGAAAACATAATTCCAGAAAATTATCATTTAAAAAATCAAAAGACAAAAACCATCATTTTTACATCCAAAGACTTAGAATCCAAAGAAAATTTAGAATTTATCCGTATTGACGACACTTACAATCTTGAAGTAATTTTGAGTAAATTGTACGAACGCAATATACAATCCGTTTTAGTAGAAGGTGGTGCCAAGTTGTTAAGCAACTTTATCGATTACGGGCTTTGGGATGAAGCCAATGTGGAAATTTCAAACGCAGAAATCAAGAACGGTGTAGCAGCACCCGAAATAAAAAACACCAAAGTAAGGAGTAAAAAAAATTTTGAAAGACATCAATATATCTATTATATAAATTCATCTATACCCGTCAGATAGAATATCTACAAAAAACCTTAAAGCTTTATGCCTGAAATCATCAACATAGCGATTACAGTTTTTTACATGTACATTATCATTTCCACTATTTCGGTAATCTTATTGGACAATAGAAATCCCGAAAAGTCTTTATCGTGGGTAATGGTTTTAGTTTTTTTACCCTTTTTAGGACTTCTACTTTACTTGCTGATTGGTCAAGATTACCGTAAGCGGAAGATGATTTCGCGAAAAAGTATCCATCGAATAACCACACGACCCTGTGCCGCCATCAGCATTAAAGAACTAGATACAAGCGAAATAGACATTGATTTTGCTAAATTGATTTACATGCTAAAAAGCAATAGCGAAGCAGATCCTTATGTGCAGAATAAAATAGAAGTATTTGCCGTAGGTGAGAATATATTTGAATCAATTTTTGAAGCCATCCGAAATGCAAAAAATCATATTCATATTGAGTTTTTTATTTTTGAGGATGATAATATTTCCAATAAACTTCGTGAACTGCTGATACAAAAATCCAAAGAAGGTGTACGTGTAAGAATGATTTATGACTATGTGGGAAGTTACAAACTTTCAAAAAACTACCTTCGCTCGCTACGAGCTGCCGGTGTCTATTGCAGACCATTTCTTCCACTTCGCCTTCGTCTTAGACGCAGTAAAATTAACTACCGAAATCACCGAAAATTAATTGTTGTAGATGGCACCATCGGGTTTACCGGCGGGATTAATATCGCAGACCGATACATCGTGGGTAGTGAACTGGGAAAATGGCGCGACACCGTGGTACGAATTGAAGGTCCGGGTGTTCACGGTATCCAAAAGCTATTCTTGATTGATTGGTATTTTGTGGAACGAAAAGTAATTACAGACGAAAAGTATTTCCCCAAACCATCCGTTTTTGATAAAAACAATATTATCCAAGTGGTGCCTTCCGGACCGGATACAGATTGGCAAGCCATTATGCAGGGAATTTGTGCTGCAATCATGGCAGCCAATAAATATGTCTATATTCATACGCCCTATTTTATGCCGAATGATTTGGTTAATGGCTGCATCCAGATGGCTGCGCTGAATGGTACGGAAATACGTGTGATGATACCCGACAAATCGGACGTAAAACTTACAGATTTGGGTACAGCAAGCTTTTTGGCTGATGTAATGGAAGCTGGTGTTCGTGTATTCAGGTATAAAAGCGGTATGCTACATAGCAAAGCCATTGTTGTGGATGACTTTGTATCTATTGTCGGTTCTGCCAATATAGACGACCGCAGCTTTAAACATAATTTTGAAGTAAATGCCTTTATCTACGATGAAAAGACAGCTCTTCAACTCAAAGAACTTTTTGAGGATGATATGGAATACTGCGAAGAACTTAATTTGAATGATTGGAATAAAAGACCAAGGCGACAAAAGCTAAAAGAATCGTTTGCTAGGTTGTTTAGTCCGTTGATGTAGTGTACTGCAACCAACGGCTTTAAGTCCGTTTGTTGCATTTAATACGAATAAACTACGGGACAAACCGACTCAAAGCGGTTAGTTTGTGCATCAAATTTTTTTATCGTTTTATATCTTAATTTATGTAAAAATCAGAGAAACAATAAAGATATAAAACAATAGATTTTTAAGGTAAAAAATAGCGGAAGTTCCATTTCTTCCGCTATTTTTTTAGAATATAGTTTTACAATAGTTCGTTAAGTTTATAATTAACTTGCTGATAATCAGCAAAATAAACATTAAAGCGTTTGTGTAAGTCATTGAAAATAAGCACCTTTTTATAGGTGTTACCAATACTTATAAGGTATGACTTTCAAGACTTACAGCTTTAATAAATTTCAGTATCGTTCACTTTGCGAACAAAGTTTTTTATCATTCATAAAACCACTTGGTAAGTGGCATAAAGATTTTATAATCGACGTTCTTTGGCTTATTTTAAGTATTCAAGAAAAAATCAACTTTCTTCAACTTGCTCGCTACGGCAAGCATGGCGAACAACATTATTGCAATCAGTTTGATAAAAAGTTTGATTTCCTTGCTTTCAATTCTGCAATGGTTCAAGCACATTGTTCAGAGAACAAAGTAATTGCTTTTGACCCGAGCTACATTCCTAAATCCGGTAAGAAAACTGCTGGCACAGGTTATTTCTGGTCCGGCTGTTCTTCTCGTGCACTTTGGGGATTAGAAATCGGCGGAATAGCCGCAGTTGACCTTGACAATCATACTGCATTGCATCTGGAAGCCGTTCAAACTTTTTGTAAAGATAATCAAACTTTACTGGATTATTACGCACAATCACTAATAGAAAGAAAAGCAGAGTTGCAAAAAATAGCCACAACAGTTGTTGTAGATGCTTATTTTGCAAAAGCACCTTTTGTCAACTCGTTGACAAGCGAAGGTTTCGATGTTATTTGCCGTTTTCGTGATGATGTCAGATTGCAATACGTTATAGAACCATTAAAAACAGGTAAACATGGTCGTCCTAAAACTAACGGCGGTGCTGTCGATGTGAACAATTTAGACATGAAGCACTTTACGCTGATTGAACAAGACGATGAAAATGTACGAGTTTTTTCAGGTACAGTAAAAGCTGTTGCGTTAAAGAAACTTGTAAAAGTATGCATTGTGAAAAATTTAGAAAATCAAAAAGTAAAAGATATCAAGATTTTTTTTTCAACTAAATTGGAGCAAGACGCAATGAGTGTATGGAATACGTTCCGCCATCGTTTTCAAATTGAGTTCCTGTATCGTGATGCTAAACAACACACAGGGTTGAACAATTGTCAAGCAAGGGATGAAAATAAACTGCATTTTCATTTTAACGCATCACTCACAGCTATCAATCTTGCCAAAGTTGTACATTGGTTTAGTATCCCAAAAGAGCAACGTCAGGCGTTCTCTATGCGTGACATTAAAGTGGTTAATCACAATGCATTATTGTTGGAAAGATTTTTTACCATGTATGGCATAAACCCGAACTTACTTAAAAATAAAAAGAATGTCAAAGAACTATTATATTACGGCACAAGTGCCGCGTAAAAATTAACAAAATATTGTAGAAAAAATACTATTTTAAGTCAACAAAGACTTCCTTCGAAATATTCCATACGCACCTGCTAACAGTAACAATATCCACCATCCTTCGCCTACTGGAATCATCTCATCTTCATTCGGATCACCACCCGGATCAACAACTGCTATTGTTACAGCATCTTTTGCAAAAGGTACTGCAAATGGTTTCGTGGATAAGCTTGATGCCCCCCCGATATACTGTAAAAGCCACCACTTTCATCAGTTGATGTGGTGTATGATGATTTACGTGCCGAGTTGCTTCCGAAAGTTAACATAGCAGATGTTGTGCTACCAATTGAGTAAGCAGGTGTTTTTTCTGTTTTGGCGGAATACGTTGAACTACGTGCGGACAGCAATCTTCCTGATGACAAAGATGACGATGGTGTTCCATCTGATGTAGGTAATTGAATCGTTGAAAGTGTAGATGAATAATCGACTTCCTTATTGATGATGGACATCTTACCTCGACGAGCCGACGAACTGTTTAGCCCTTGTAAAGAGACAGGGGGCGTAATCGGCTGTTCGTTAGACAATATGACATATTCATAATCATAAAACTTGGCAGGAGATGTGTATTGTGCATAGAGGTAATATCCGACTCCGCCAATAATGACAATGGTCATTACTATTGTTATGATTAGTATTTTTTTTTGTTATGGTCATATTTGATTATCTAATCCTTCTCAAAAGTTTATAAAGTTGAAAGTTCATAAAGTGAGTTCGTCTTGACTTATTACTTTTTACTTGAAAAATCAATTTAACTGATAAAAACTAGGTCTTTTTTTGAATAAAACTACTATCCCGATAGATATCGGGGAACAAATTACACGAATAAATTCGTTTGATTTATGTTATTTGTAGTTAATTAAATAAATGTTTTTGTATTATTATGAAAAGTCAAGATGACTTCAGTATAAACGGTTTAACACTTTCTACTTATTACTTTTAACTTTTAACTTTTAACTAATTTATTACTACCATTTTTACTATTCCTCTTTCTGTACCAGCTTGTAAATGTACCAGATAAGTACCCGGAGTTAATAACACAAGGTATGAATGAGTACCTACAGTCAATTTTTCAATTTTAACAAGTGAGCCGGTTGTAGTATAAATAGAATAGGTTCCTTCTTCGTCGGAGTTATTTGTTAGCACCAGTGTCTGTGCCTGAGTTATATAATAACCGCTTAAAGAGTTTTCATCCTCATTGTTGATTGGTTTATGTCCTGTTATTAGGAAGCGTTTTTCAGCCTTGCCTGTATTGTGAGAAGTGAATTTATACTCAGTTAAGTCATTGTTTAGCGGTGTTTTCGTTCCGGTTTTTAAGTCATGCAATACCAAGTCTGTATAATCATCCAAGTTTGATTTAGCTAGTGTCAATGTATATTCGGTATCTGCATTGCTATATAGTGTCAGATATGTTCCGTTGATTGTCCGGTTAGTGCTTACCTGCATTGGACCATCAGGTGTTTCAGTGTAAATAAATGCCTTAGGTGTACCGAAAAATTTACGTCCGTCCCAGCCGTTGTCAAAACCTTCGGTAGTACCCTCTTGACTGAACAACCAGAGCACGTCACGAGTAGATTTGCTTGCCAAGTTTATACGTAGGTAAGAAAGAGGTGCTTTTTCCTCCTCTTGTTCAGCGGATTTCAAATCCGCTGTTCCACCAGCGAGTTGGACGACTCGCTGTCCCTCTTGCTGTCCCTTAACCAATTGTGGCTTAGTATTAGGTACAACTTTTCCTGAACCGTAAGGCAGTATTACTTTTGCATCGCTACCATTATAAGTAGTTTCGTCTTGGGTAAATTTCAATAAGAAACCTTGCATAGAAGGTATTTGATTGTCCCAAACTGTCGATGCAACGTCCGCCGGAATTGCAGTATAAGACCCTGCCGATATAGTTCCGCTGTTTGGAATAGAAGCAGCATTTCCCCAGTCGCCAAATCGTCCGGTGTTGTAAAGATATACTGTTTTTTCTACTAAGTTTCCGGGCGGGAACTTAATTGAATCTATCCTAATGGCTGCCGTGTAAGAGTTTCCGAAGATATTTTGTCCTAAGCCGTAGTTTATATTAGCACCGCTTGCACCCGATACTGCCGGAGCTTTACGAGTCATGGTTAGCGTATCATTACAGAACACTAACGCACCCTGCATGTGAATGAATTTTTGGGTTTTCTGGGTAATTTCGTAACCTGTAAAGGCTGTCAGGACGCTGGAGTTGTTTAAGGGTTCCCATTTTTGGTAATAGCTTGTACCGTTAATACTCTCATTATATTTGCGTATAAAAGAGCCGTAAAAGGTCGGGTCTGTAATGATGCTTTGTACCGGAATACCAAAATACTGCCAGTGGTAGGTTGATTTAAAGGTTTGTCCTATGGTAGGACTACCGGGTATATTATCCGTCCATATCGCTGTATCCCCCACCAGTTGATAGCCTTTGGCATACATTTCTACAGTACCCATTATCAAGCTATCACAAGGCTGTCCGGCTAATATTAAAGTACCATTGGGCAAAGTTTCAGAAGCTTTTACCACGAGCTTGTTCGGGTCTGTACTTGAGCCGACTACATTACCGTGTACGGTTAGGGAGGCATTAGGAGAAATAACGGTTGCATACGATGTTTCATTAATTAAACTACCTATCTCTTTTACAATTCCCGAAGGAATTTCGATGTTATTTTGAGCTGTCTTACCTTTCGCATTATTGGCATATCCGTTGGCAAATTCTATATCTTCACCCTTCCGAGGTACAAGGTTATAAATCCAGTTAGCGGGTTCAGCCAAAGATGTACTGGTAGTACCTATCCATAAGTTTTGAGGTAAACCGCAAGAGGTAAGGTCGCCAATCACTTTCCCCGTATGGGTTTTTAGCAAGGTAACTTCAATTGCATTATTGCCGGTCTTCTGATTTAATTCATATATATAGGAATTTGTACCGTCAGTTGCCGATATAAAGAAGGTCTCAAGATGCATATGAGAAGCCAGACCTGTAACAGTTCGTCCTGTTGTTACTTGTACTATTTGTTCCGGTGTGGCATCTTTCGAGCCTATCAATTTCAAAGGAGTAATAATATAGAAGTAACCGTTATTTGAGGCATCATTGGCAACAAAATACATAGAGCCTGTCCAGTTGAAGGTTATATCGCCCACTCCTCCGGCAGGAATGTCTAAGATTTTTCCGTGGTTTTCCCATGTTGTACCCCAGTCTGTAGCGGGATTTCTCGGAAGGACACCTAAATCGGCTCTTGGGGGCAGCATCCACATGGTGTTGTTGGTATCCACTATCCACAAATTTCCTTTTTTATCAAATGCCATAGCGGTAACGTCAACGTACACATTATTAACTTTAGGAAGCTCTTTAAAATCATCCACGATAACTCCGGTTGCTAAAGTGTTGTCGTAAATATGGACATGCGTACCCGGATACGGGATATAATACAAGAAATGAGGATCTGTTTGGTAGATGGCAATAGCCTTCGTTCCGGTCAAATTAGGGTTAGATATTACCCCGTCAGCAAGATTTCCTTTTTTGTCAGCAGGAGCATCAACTACCTTGCCGAGGTCTAATCCTCTATTAACACCGCTAAATAATCCATACGCTACTTGTCCGCAGTTATCATCATCTCTTGCTACATTTACAGTTAATATAAAATTATCAGTACAGCCTTCTGGAGTTGTTGCTGTTACATTATACTCTATAGAGTGTGGATAAGGACAGTAGTTATAAATGGTGCCATATACACTATCTTGATCCACATCTGCGACCATGCCTCCCACACCCCAAATCGAATCGCTCATAGGCACCCAGCTATATCTAGTTCCGGGAGGTACTATGTCGCCATTTACGCCATTTTTAGGCTTATAATAGGATGATACACGCGATTGAACATTTATTGATGCATCTGCAATAACAGGTACTACCTTAAATGTATAAGATACTATAGCTGGTTCAGGTGGCGTTACGACATTTAGCGTACTTTGTCCCGCAGCATCTTCAAAAGCGTAACCAAACTCCACCTTTCCTCTTTGCAACATATCTATTCTTTCAAACTTCAACTTTGTGGGGTCGTATTCGTTGATAGTTTGAGGTGCGGATACGGCTATACCGTCGTAAGTTAACGTGCCATTTATAGATGATGTTATCGAGTGGATAATTAATTTTTTACCTATACCGCCATTCCAATCCGGTTCGCTCTCTATACTTGTAAGTTCAATAGGCTGGTTGCCACAAATTGAATCAGTTATATGGTCTTGTATAGGAACCCTATTGACACCAAAGTTTATGGTAGTAACTGAAGTGGAATTTGTCCCCGTGGTAAATGTCGTAGATTTACCGTTAGCAGTGCCGTCAAGTGTTCCGTTTACGGTTTCTCCTGTAGGGGAACTGCCTGATGGATATGCTGGAGCCGTAGGAACTGTAGTGCCCGCTGCTGTCTCGTGGTGAGTAATCATCACGTAATACTGTGTGTTTTTAACTCCTACAAAGGAGTATGTGCCGTCAGTATTAAGCTGCATCGATTTTACAACCTGATTGTTCGCGGGATTTACCAATAGTGGGTAAACCACAGCATCCTGTATAGGTAATTGGTTATCAATACCACCTGTATTAACGCCATCCCAATCATGATAAACCGTACCATTGATAACCGGGCAATCTAGAACAACAGTACCTCTTGTGCCTGTATAACTGTAACATCCTGTAGCGGGGTTGAAAGCAAATAGGTAGTATGTACCTGGCGCTGCTTTTAGCGGATCTGGTACCATTGCTCCTTCGGAAGAATTAGTAATAAACCAGCGGTATTGTAAAGTTGACAAGTAGTTGGTTATATTAGTTCCTACCGATAAGGTGGTAAGATTGCCTGATTCGTCTAAACAGTCCGCTACTACGGTGTTATTAGTTAAAATAGGTGCATCGGGATTGCTTGATTCTACTCTTACGTTATCAAAGCCTTTCCCTATTTCTTTACTTCCCCAAAAACCAATTCCACCATAGTAATCTGTAGCAGAGTTTCCATAATTAGCCGGTACTTCGATGGTTATCCGGTAAAGTGTGTTGGCTGTATAAATAGCATTGTTTATGTTTCCTACAGTAGCAGGTACTCCATCTACTTTAACTATGATTCCGGAAGGAATACCTGACACCCATACTTTGTTTGAGTTTTTGTCTTTTGTAAACTCGGCAATATAAGGTCCAAAAGTAGTTGAATTATTCCAACCACCATTTATAGACGTTATCCCCGGTTTCAAATAAACAGCAAATATACCATTTTCTTTAGGATCTGTTATAGGACTAAATGCAAAGTCAAATTCAACAACTTTCCTCATCCAACGGTCTATATTAGAATTTCTTTGATAAATGAGTGAATTTTGTCCGGCTTTACTAATCATTTTCACCGCGTTAGTCATAGTTCCATTTGTAAGAGTAATACTAGGAGCGATATGAAAATCTTGGTCTTTATTTGTATAGTTTCTTTTCCAATATACTCCTCCGCCATCAGTATTATCGCCCTTTGGAACTAAGTATCCGGTAGGGCTGTTACTTGGATCTGTTTCTGAGAATGTGCCGTCCAGTACTACATTGGATCCGCAGCAACCTACTTTAGGATTTACCGTTACTGCTGTCGAAGGATAACTGTAGTTGTCAGTTCCTGTACAGGTAGATCTGGCGAATAAATAGTAGGTACCTACTTCTGCTTTTGTAGGATCTGAAACCTGATTGGTCATCGCCGTATTGGTGCTCCTATACCATGTATAGGTATATTTTGTATCTGTAGGATTTAATTGAGTTAAATTATATGTACCTCCGCAAGTGCTTGCATATACAGTAATTTGCGTAGGCACGGGTGTGGGGATAAGTTCGTAAACTTTCACGTGGTCTATATATACAGGGCGAGAGATTCCAGTTTTAGTATATTCAAAGGTGAGGCTACCCGAGGTTGTACCTGTATAGTTGTCTATGGTAAAAGTGAATTCGTGCCAGATGTCGTTTTCTATTTTTCCGTCGGTAACGTAATAACTAGGAAAGTAGTTGCAAAGAATGGTGGTGGCTACTCCTGTAGCAGGTGTAAATATAGACCGGGGTGAATTTCCGTTGTTGGTAAACGTGCCTAAAAGCTGGCCGCCAAGCTTAACCAACATTTCGTAATCTCCTCTATTGGGCGAGGTAAATGAAAACTTAACCTCCTTGGGATAGCCAGAACATAAGGTCATCGTGTTTGATATGGCGGTAGTTGTACCGTATCTGTCAATCCACAATGTTGAACCATAAGTAAAAGAATCATCCCACCGCCAACCTTCATTCTCAGCATTATTAGGAGGCGATGAGGTCCATCCGTTAATATCGGAACTAAATGTAGAGTTTGTTATCAGATTATTACCGACAGCTTTGTACTCTGTTTGTGCTGTAGTTGTGGCACTAAGTACAGATAGAAACAAAACGGTAAAAAGTAAAACTTTTCTCATTCGCCTATATGTTGATTTGGTATATGTTAATTTGCAACATATTTAATCTCTTAAGGTTCAATTTCCCGCTACTTGCGATGGGGTATTTTAAATTTGATTTAATCAAAAATTAAATAAATTGCAAATTAAATAAATTATTTATTAATATGAAAATTATTTTAAGGAAAAATCTGTTTTTTGTGAAATTTAAAATTTTTTATATTTAATGTTACTATTTTATTACAAAAGCACCTTAACTTCCTTTTGTTTTATTATTTGCTAAAAAAATCATTCCCATTAATATTTTGAGCTATATTGCTACTTCAGTTTAATAATTTGGATGTGGTGTTTGATGATAGAAATACCTTTATCTATCCGGCAATGAAAGAGCTCTTTCAAAACATCAGAATAAACTATATCCGAGATGATAAAAAAGCGATGAAGAACTTTGATGACAATAAGGTGTGGGTACTTTTTGACAAAAGAAAATTATCTTACGATTTGGATAGAAATCTGGAAATCACTCCATCAATCTCAGAAATGAATGAAAACGCTTACCAGTTCGAAAAATTACAAGGTAGAAGATTACACAAAAGCTGCAAACGCTAATAATTTGACGCACAATATTATTATTTGCTGAACAGTAAAATGCCGTTTGAATTTACTACAGGTAGTTATACAGGCGAGGAGATGTTTTTGACTGTATATCATCAGCTAGGTAATATTTTGAAAGGCAATGTGATAAATACCGGGGTGCATAATTATCTATAAGCTGTAACCGGACTAGAAAAATCAATGAAACAACTGACCGGAGAAATTTTTGCGAAACATACTGATGTATTTAATGGCTATAAATGATATTGTGGAAAACGATAAGACGCCAGAGTTAGTAGTGAAACACAACCATGAAATATTAGAAATTAATGTGTTTACATCAGTGTCTTACTTAAATGGAAAGCCTTTTGACCTTGGCTCAGTTGTGGTTTATATTGAAAAAAATATATTTTATTTACCGAAAAAAAATGGTTAATAAACTAAAATAATGTGAGTTCGATATAATTTTTGCCCGTAGGGCATTTATATCAATAGAATGATATTTATCTACCAATATTTTCCCGTAGGGAATACATCCCCTACGGGGAATATGGTTCATTTCCAATGTATTCC
>DUQG01000061.1 GCA_012837935.1 Bacteroidales bacterium | reverse complement strand
CATTATAACTAACTGGTAATCAGTTATAAAGATACGAAAATCTAAGGTCTTTTCCAAATAAAAATGAAGTTAATTTGCTGATTTTTAGATAATTATATCGCTATGTAATTTTTGTCATGTACTAAAGGAAAAAACAATAATTTACAATTTAATTATCCTTGATGAAAGTGGCTCAATGTATGCCATAAAAGATGTTACTATTAGAGGATTCAACGAAGTGGTGCAAACTATTAAAGGAGTTGCAGAAAAATACACTGAACAGGAACATTACATTACGTTTGTTACATTTAACTCAAACGGTATTAAAACACATTTAGACAGAATGCCTGTTCAAACATTAAATGAAATAGATGGGAATCATTATCAACCCGAAGGAATGACACCTCTCTTTGATGCTATGGGGGAGTCTTTTTCATATCTGCGTAAAGTAACAGACACGCAACCGGATAGTAATGTACTTGTAACAATTCTTACCGATGGTGAGGAAAATTCATCACGTGAGTACAACGGAAGAACTATCAAAGCAATTATTGATGAATTAAAAGAGAAAAACTGGACGTTTACCTATATCGGTGCTAATCACGATGTAGAAAAATTTGCCATTTCCATCTCTATTGAAAACACATTGAGTTATCAAGCAAACGAAGCGGATATGGATGCGATGTTTTCCAAAGAAAAACATGCTCGAGAGATGTATTCTGCAGACATAAGAGAAAAAAAAGATGTGAAAAAAAATTACTTCAAAAAATAGTACTAAATTTTTTGGTTAAAACAAATCTTCACAACTAAGAAAATAAATAAGAGATTTAACCACAATGAAAAACCAAATAAAAATCGTACTCGACACCGAGTTTACCTCTCTCACGCAAGATGCTCAACTGCTTTCGTTGGCATTGGTGGCTGAAACCGGCGAAAAATTCTACGCAGAATTTAATGATTACAATCCAAACAGCATTAATAAATGGGTGCAAGAAAATGTTATCGAACATTTTGAAATGAATGATGTGAAAGGATGTGTTAGAGTTGAAGATAACACGATAAAGTATAAAACAGACAAAGAAAGAATTGTTTTTTACTTAACAAAGTGGCTACAACAATTTGACGAAATTCAAATGTGGGCAGATGTGCCTCATTATGATTGGGTGCTGTTTTGTGAATTGTTTGGCGGATCCATGAATATGCCGAGCAATGTACATTATATGTGTTTGGATTTGGCTACACTTCTTCTTGCAAACGGCATAGATTATAGAATAGAGCGTATTTCACTACTTGATGAAAATGAAATACCTGAAAATTATAACGCACATAATGCGCTTAGTGATGCCGAATTAACCTTAGTTTTACTTAAAAAATACAGCCATGACACAAAAACGACATAGTATCCACACCTTTATGTTCCCTTTTCAGTGGGACTTTCTATCCAAAAATCCGAAACACAACATCGCTTACAATGATAGAACTCGGTTAAGCGATTTTGATAGGTTGTTTACAACAAACAGTTGCCTAACAAGGAAGCTGTTTCAAATAGATGATTCGGCAAGCAAATATTCCGAATATACCTATTTCCATCCCTTTGTTCGGAAAGCACTCTACCATACCAAAGATGACGACTTTATGCGTTACTACGAGTTGGAAGAAGAAGGCGGAGTTTATAATATTGAAATCAAGTTAGCATCCGGAGGTACTCGAACGCTATCCTTAACCCTTGACAGCATCTGTTTGCACGTTTTCGATACCGGCGTGGGAGTACTTTCTTTTAACTTATCAAATTACAATTATTCTGATAAAAAGGATATTTTGATAATTAATGAATACGGCAGACGTATTTATCCGCAATTTCTTTCAGATGGAGATTATAAAACTAAATATGTAAAAGGAAATTTTTTAGCAAACAGAATCTATGGTCAATTAGGTAGCTTCACATTTTCAGACAGTTTTGAACATTACGAAAATCCGATAGAGAACAACGCCTGTTTCTTACCGCCGGAACATATCAGAAATATTTTTGATTATGCAACCAACGAAAGAGTGGGAGATTATGCAAAGAGTTTTGTTTTCCGCGGTCAAGACGAAAGAAAAAACACCATTAGAATAAGGCAAATTACCGATGACAGAATGTTTTTTCTTTGCTACTTTAACAATGGCGACCTAGTTAATTCGATGGCGAAAAAAACCAATAATTCTAATTCAGCAATTAGTTATGAATATGAATTAAACGAGTTTTGGTATTCATTTGTATATGGTGATAAAGAGCTGCCTACGATAAAAGAGGATAGATTTCAACGGGAACAAATCTTAAAATCTACATATACAAGATGGCTGGATTATAAAAACAAAGATTCTGATTATGACGGCACGCTATTCGGAATAACCAAAGACTCTTTTGTATGTCTTGGGGCGTGGAGCGAGTTGGAAAAACATATGCTTACCATGTATTATCAAATGGCGGTTTTATACTTGGTACAGCGAGCTAGCGTGTTGCGATTTAGTTACGAAATTACACAAATAACGCACTTTATATTTAATAAGAAGGTGGATTTATCCAAACAAATCAAAGAGATTTACGAAAACTATATTATTTTCCTGAACCGAATCTATTTCAGAGAAGTAACCTCGCAAATTCAAGGCATTGAGCTCTATTCCATGTTTCAAGAGGCAATGAACTTAGAAAAAGAGGTAAAAGATTTAGACGGTGAAATTCAGGAACTCTTTGAATACCAAAATATGCAAGAACAGCAGAGATTAAACAAAATAGCGGCTTTGTTTTTGCCTATTACATTGATAACCAGCTTTTTTGGCATGAACACCTTTGAAAATGGCTTGGTTCCTGAGCCTTTTAGAATTCCGGTCAATGTCGCAGTGATATTGATAATGGCATATGTGTTTTACAGGTTTTTTAAAGATTCTTTTAAACGTAAAAAATAAATTAGCTATGGAAACAGAAACAATTAATCTTATTCTAACAAACAATCTTATTTTAAAGATTTGCTCTATTCTTTGTGCAGCAACAGTTATCAGTATTTATATAATTTTTCAATTTAAGCATTGTACTAAAAAAATGGAGCTTAAACATAAGGAAGAAATGGAAAAGCTACGTAGTACTAATGCAGATGCTCTGGAATATGTAGTTATTAATGAACTCAAAGATTTTGTAGCTCAGTGTAAAGAAGATATTGCTGCAGAAAATGCTAAAGACCCTAAAGATGCCAAAGACCCTGAACACGTGTTAGATAATCATTTAAAAGATAGAGAAGAAAAACACAAAAATAAAACTAATAACTAAAGTTGATATGCATAAACTTGAAATTACCCTGAAACAGCACACCCCCATTATTCATTTTCAGCATGACCAAGATGGGGCAACTCTGCGTGCAAGTGAAGTAAAACCGAAGCTGGATAGGTTTATCTACAACAAATGGTTGCAAGAAGAAAACGGAAACAAAGAGGAAGTGTTCAAAAAGTATGGACATCTGACTGTCGGATATACTAAAGATAAGTTTAAGAAAGAAGTTGAAGCTTTCGATAAGTTACCCCAAGCGAAAAACCCTTTGTTTTTAGAAAGCTTTAAATGGGCTTTGAATTATAAGATAACTTTTAAGCCTAATAACAATAAAACAACTACAATTGGCAAGTATCATGAAAATGCTCCTATGTATTTTGGTAATATGGGAGATGAAAATGAAAAAAAGCATTTTAGAAAAGCTGAATTTGTTGAAGGGATAATATTAACTCAATGGTCAGAATTAGAAGTTCTTATCAAAAACAATATTTCTGAATTTTTCTTTATTCATAATTTCAGTACAAGACAAAGCAAAGGATATGGGAGCTTTACGGTAGAGAAAATCAATAATAAAACTGTTGATTTTAAATTTAAAGCAGATTATTATTTTAGAATTAAAACTGATGATTGGCAAGAGGCTCTGTTCAAAACCGGTCTTTTTTATCAATCCCTAAGAAGCGGGATTAATATTGGGACTCCAATATACAGTAGTGTTGAAGGGGGACACCGGGCTGCTCTTAAACATCAAGAGATGAATACCAAGTTCTATATGAAACCTATTGTCTTTTTGTATGCAAAAGAAAAAGAAAAACAACAATGGGATAAAAAAACAATTAAACAAACTTACTTTAACAAACCATATTTCTACAGGAAAGCATCTAGAAAAGAGTTAGAAAAATATGGCAAAGATGCTAAGTTTGGATTGATTGAAACTAGCGGATTACCATGCCAACAAGAAAACATTCAAAACTCGGATGTGTTGAGTTTTTCATCACAAAAAAAAGCAGGACAAAACTATTTTTTTGATTACAGAGATTTATTTGGCTTATCGTCCAATGAAGAATGGTATTCCTATGGAGCAAGTATAGAAAAAGAAAACGAGAATATTAAAAGGTATAAATCGCCAATAACTTTTAAACCTGTTGAGATTAATGGCGAGTTTAAAATTTACATTTTTTTGTCAGAAATAGATGATAATTATCTAGGAAAAGTCTTTACAATTAAATCTGTTGAGTATAAAAACACTAAAGATAATTTGCAGCTTCAGATACCGACCAATAAATCCTTTTTATGTGATTTATTTGATTTTATTATAAATGAAGTTAATATAGATAATTGTATTGAAAAAGAATACAGAGGCTATAAGAAAGACAATATTAATTATTATGAAGTGCTATCAGATATTTATTCACAACTAAAAGCTAAATCAAAATGAAATACACAGCCATAAATATAGGACCCATAGTTTCCACGCTACAGATGGCAAGGAAACCACGCGAATTGTGGGCAGCAAGCTATCTCTTTTCGCACTTGATGGACTGCATTATAGATACATTATTTGAATTAGGGATTACAAAGGCAGATATCATTTCTCCGGACATCCTTAATAAAAATCAAAATCTGGGTGTTGGGCTATATCCGGATAGAATTTTCTTTAAAAATGAATTACCGGTGACTTCCAATGGAAAAACTTTTGAAGATACTGTATTTGAAAAATTGATTAAGTCAACGGAATATACAGTTAACAAAGATAAAATCATCTTACATCGATTAAAAAAAGAGTATTTTAAAATAATGATAGTTTCATTAGATATTTCTGTTGTCCAAAGCGAAAATGAAGAATCAAAAGCCATATATGAACTTAATCAGGCACTTGATAAGTTGGAATTATTCAATATTACCAACACAGATACTGACACCAAAAATGTAAGAGACTTGATAATTATGAGAGATAAATCACCTTTGTTTAAAAAGGCATTCGATACTGATGATTTTCCGATCGAAACATTGGGTGAAATAGCAGCTAAGCAATTAGAAGTATTAGGACAAGAAAACTGGAAAAAATTTGCGAAAGATATTAAATCCGAAGATAAAAAGATTGCCGAGAAAGCATATTCGCATTTTTCCGAAAAAAATCTAAAATCTTATCATAAATATATCTGCATTGTTCAAGCAGACGGTGACAATGTAGGAACAACGGTTTCGCATAAAGATTTGCAAGATGGTAAGGTAAAGGAAATCTCTACGGCTCTTCTTGATTTTGGAAAAAAAGCGACAAATAAAATAAAAGAGTATGGCGGTCTTCCTATTTATGCTGGTGGAGACGACTTGCTATTTATCGCTCCTGTTGTAGGAATACAGAAAAAAGAAGATGGAAACTGGAAAAATATTCTGGATTTATTAGAAGAATTGAACAACGATTCTTTTAAAGGTGTAATTGATAAAGTGGCTGAATGCAACTTGAAGAAAGGCAATAAACCTATCAAAGCATCCTTGTCTTTTGGCGTATCTATTACCTACTACAAATATCCGCTTTACGAAGCACTTGATAATGCACGTCGCTTATTGTTTGAAAAAGCCAAAGGTGTAGATGGCAAAAATGCCAGAGTCTTAAATTGGCGTAAACACAGTGGAAGTGCGTTCTCTCTTTCGTTTTCTAAATCCAATACCAACTTGGCAAGCAAATTTGATGAGGTAATAAAGCAAAGTCAGGTAGAAGAGGCTCTTGTTTCTGCTGTTGCACATAAGATTTCAAACAGCGAAGGCTTACTGAAATTATGGATGGGAAGTAATGAAAACATCTATACAGAACGTAACAAAGCATTCTTTGAGAAATATATTGGATACGTTTCCGGCAAAACCGATGAAAATTCATTATATAAAGAATCGGTATTAAACTTGTTAAACGAGTTTTATAAAACAAAAAAAACTCAGCGAATATCAGAACAGGAAAAGGAGCAGATTACTTCAGAGGTTGTCAAAACCATGTATGGAATGCTTCGTTTCGCAAAATTTATCAATGGAGAGGAGGACAAGCAATGAGCAAATATTTAATTACTTTGACACCGACAAACCGATTTTTCTTCGGCGGAGATATGAAGTTTACTGTAAACGAAAAAGCAACGGAATTTACCAGCTATATCATCCAATCGAATAAATTTCCGCAACAAACTTCACTACTCGGAATGCTAAGATTCTTGTTGTTAAGCAACGACACTACAGCTTTTGATAAATCCAAGCAAGAAATTACAGACAAGACCAAAGCTACAGAATTGATTGGCGGTAACAGCTTTAATCCAAAAACTAACAACAAATTTGGCAAAATCAAAAATATGAGTCCTTGTTTTCTTCAAAAACAATGTGGCTCACATTGGCAAAATATCCAAACTGCTCCTGCTGATTATGGCATGAATGTAAGGTTTAACGATACTGTAACGGCTTCAATTAACGGACAACAGGTTGAAATTCCACAGATGAATTACAACCCCAAAGAGTACAGAGAACCGGTATATTTATGCGCAGGTAATTGTGAAATAAAAGAATCGGAAATCTTTCAGAAAGATATTAGAAATGGAATAAACAGAGATATAAAAACCGGACAGGTTAAGGAGAATGCTTTGTTTAAACAAGTGTTTTATCGACTAAATGAAGGTTATCGCTTTGCTTTTGAAGCTGATGTTGAAGATTTATCTGAACCTACCGAAGAACATAAGGATATTACTGCTTATAACGAGCAACTTGTTCAGGTTGGAGCAGACGGTTCCATGTTTATTATTGGCATTGAGAAGGAAGAGAACAAACAGAATGAAAATATTGAAGTACAAGAAATTTATGAGGAACAAGAAAATGTTAATGGAATTATCGTAGTATTGTTGTCTCCTTCCTTGATTAAAGCGGAAGACTTAAAATCAGTCAGATTTGCCGTTACGCAGACGATACCATTCAAATGCATACAAACTGATGTAGAGAAAACAACCAGCTACAACCGTGAAAAGGAAGAACGACACAGTAATAAGTACAATTTATATGACACCGGCTCAGTCTTTTATTTTAAAACCAATGAAGAATGCATCAGTTTTGTAAAAAAATTAAAACAACAAGAGGCATTCTACAACATTGGATACAATCATTATCAGATAATTAACAAATAAAAAAAAATATAAAAATGAGTAAAACAAATATTTGGTTTATAACCGCAAAAACCAACCTACATGTTGGAGATGAAAACTCATCAAGCTACGGACTTATAGATAAGACCGTTCAACGTGACGCATTAACCGGCTTACCCTGTATTCACTCCAGTTCACTAAAAGGAGCATTGAACGAATATTGTTCCTATGGTGATAATGGCAAAGAATTATTGATGTCCGACAAAAGGATAACAATTTTTGGAAGTGACAAAACTAACACAGCGCAAGATACTCAAAAAGGAAGCCATATCTTCTTTGATGCACATCTTCTCTTTTTACCCCAACAAGATGACTCTACTTTATACAAGTTAGTTTCTTGCAAAAAGGTAATTGACAAGTTTGTTACTGCAGCAAGGATGCATGGAATAGTAATTAGTGCAGATAAAGTAAAGGAACTCTTTAAAATTAAGAATGATGACAACATACTAACCGAAAGTGAATTTAAAGACTTTTGTTCTGATGAAAACTTACCTATTATAGCACGCAACGTACTTGAAAACGGCGAGAGTAAAAACTTGTGGTATGAGCAAGTACTTCCAGCCGAAACGGTATTTTACGCGATTATTCAGGGAGATGGAGACGATCTAAAGGAAGTTTTGGATAAAGAAATAGTCCAAATTGGTGCGAATGCTACTATCGGATACGGATATTGTGAGTTTAACATTTTAGAACTGTAAGCGATATGAAAAAAGCAAAATTCAACAAACTGATTATATTGGCAGATGAGAAACTCCGCAATTCTAATATGTACAAGAATGATGACACAATTCCTGAAGCATATGATGGAAAAACGGCAGCATTAAGTGTTTCGGTTGCCATGTCGGATATTCTGCCTACATTGGCAATCTATTATCAGGACTTTGATGCAAAAAAACCTGACAAAGATTGTCGCAGAAATGTGCTAAACGTTGTGGCGACAATGATAGATAAACCAAATGAAGACGCTAAGTTTTTAGATGCCGAAGAGTTGGTACGCTATTCTGTTAGCGGCGATGCCGACCTGCAATATATTAAAAAGCAAGTTATTGACTGTGCTATTGCCTTAAAACACGTTGTAAGAACTTATAAATTAGTGTGATATGAGAAATCTATATAAAGCCTACTATAAAGATTACTTTAAAGATATTGACTTCAATTATCTGCTTTTGGAAGAAGAAGTTAATAGAGAGCGAGATAAAAGTAAAAAAGTGTATTACTGGATGAGTTAGGTGTAATTGAGAAAGATAATAACACTAATATCAAAGAAAAAAATATAATATTTTCTGAAGCTTCACTCTTGCAAATGAATAGTACAATTTCTTTGCAAAACGATAGTTTTCCACTTCAAATCGCCTACCCCGGTCTCGTTACCGGTGTTGGGATTGACCATGAAGCTAAAATAGAAGGAGAATTTAAACTCGGTGTTCATTTTGACTACACTTGGGGAATGCCTGTGGTATATGGCTCATCTGTAAAAGGTGTGTTAAGAGCTTATTTTAAAGATTTCTATCAGGGAGGTAATGATAAACCCAATGCTGAATACTTGTTTTATGACATCTTTGAGGGACGTAACATGGCTAAAGAGCATCAGCTAAATGATGATAAAAAGTATTATAAATCGATATACGACCGCGATATATTCTTTGATGCTGTTATTACGGAGGCCGATAGTAAGGAGCGTATTCTCTGCTCTGACTCTATTACGCCACATGGAGACAATCCGCTGAGAAACCCTACACCTTTGACTTTTTTGAAAATTGCTGCCGGATGTACAATGGAATTCCGATTTAAGTTAGTGGACACCAAAGATGAAAACGGTGATGTGATTTTTAGTAAAGATAATAAAAAAGAGTTATTTGAAGAAATTATAAAAACTGTCGGTATAGGTGCCAAAACCAACGTAGGATACGGACAATTTCAATAAATAAAGCTAAGAAAACGAGATAATTGATGAGTAAATCACTTCCGGCATACTTAAAAAACTTCACATGCTACTTGTTGCGAGTGCAATTCTCGGCACAAAAAGAGGTGGAAATCAAAGAGAGTTGGTTGCACCTGCCGAGTTATGCTTTGGGCGATGCGTTGATGAACAGCAAAAACTATCGCCACTTATACGATACGCTGTTTAAGCCGACGGAAGGGCGGTTTAGAAATGTTCCTTCGCGAATAATTGTGCGGACAGATGGTGCGAAACGCTCAAAATTCTCTAAAAACGAGATACTTAATCTGTACGTTACCGTTGTAAGCAACAACAAGCAGGAGGTAGTTGATTTTATCAACTTTTTGCCGGAGTGGTCTCGTTTTCACTTTTTCAAGAACTATTCGTTTCGTTTTCACTCATCATATCTACTCAATCCTGTTTCCAATGAGTTTGAATACGGTAAAGAGAGTTCAATCGAACCTCTTGACTTTAACTTTTTCAGCAAACGTTTGGCTAAGTGGAAAGATACGTTGGAAATTCGATTTTTAACACCCACTTCCTACGTAAAAGACCAACTATTGACGGTTGATATCTCTTACGATGAGTTGATTAAAAGAGTACAAAACCGAGTTTTAAATCTATATTATTCCTTTTTAGCACCTACAGATGTGATAGAAGAAAACATCGACTCCGAAACTGAAACCGATGCGGTTATACTGCTTAACGGCGTGAGTTTTCCCACGCAGATGATTATAAAAAAGAAAAAGTATAATCTTTCAGGCTTAAAAGGATTTATCTGTTATTCAACACCTTACAGCTACGAAGATGATTACTTGCTTGCTCTTGCCTATTATATTCACGTGGGAAACAACACCGTTAGAGGCAACGGACAAATAGAGGCAGTAGCTTGTAAAAACAGATATTTTGCAAAATATATCGATAAATTAAGAAATGAGAAAGTTGCGGAAGAATTGATAGAGAAAATAGAAAATCACGCTTATATTCCTTCAACGTATCGCAGTATAAAAATCCCTAAAAGTGACGGTACTTACCGTAAATTGGAAATTCCGACCACAGAAGATATTCAGTTGCAAAAAGCAATGGCCGAGGTGCTTTATCCCACCATTGACAGAAAAATGAGGTATCAAAACTTTGCTTACCGCAGGGGAAAAGGTGCTTTGGCGGCAGTGGAGCAGGTGCAAAAATGGATAAAATCGCACGGCGAAACCCATTTTGTAATCCGCTGCGACATCGATGATTTTTTCGACAACATTTCTGTGCCGCTATTGCTTAAGAAACTCTATGATGCCGTGCAAGATGCGGCTGTGTGTCATTTGGCAGCTCTTTGGATTAGTTCGGGCAAGGTAAACTCCCAAAACCAATACGAAGAAAACACGGACGGAATACCGCAGGGAAGTGCTGTTTCGCCGCTTTTGGCAAATCTTTATCTAACCGAGTTTGACCGATTTATTGAAAATAAAATCACAAAACATTTTATTCGTTATGCTGACGATATTTTGCTTTTGGTGCCGAAAGAAGAGAAAACAATACGAGTTTTGCAAATGCTCACAGACTATTTGGAGGCAAATCTAAAGCTAAATCTCAATCAAGAATTTTATGTCGGAAGTCTGAAAGACGGCTTTACGTTTCTTGGAATAGAGTTTCAGTCTAATGGAAAACTAAACATAAGCAACGATAAAAAGAACAGAATAGACGACAAAATAAAACGAGCTTTGTGGCTGGCAGACGAGAATGATTTTTCCGATTTGGAGAAAACCGTGCAGGGACTGAAAAACTATTACGGCAAACTGCTCACACACGAAGATAAGCAGAAAATTGACGATATTATTGTAGAAGTTTATCGTACATATTTACAAAAGGAAAAGCAACCTTTTGTAATTCCTGAACGTGTGGCACTTCTAAGCAAAATAGGCTTTATTACCGATAAATATGCAGACGGCAAGTGGGAAAAACAGATCAAACCCAAAAAACTGAAACTAACTCCAAAAGCGGAAAACGTAAAAGAGAGCCTTAAAATTCAGAAGCGAAAGCACCTGCAAGCACAAGCCGAAGAGTGCGAACTGGTGGTAACGCAGCCGGGCAGTTTTGTAGGTATTTCAAAAAATAAAATTCAGGTAAAAAACGGTGGCAAAACCATTGTGTCCAAGTCGATAAACAGCATTCGCCAAATCAGCATTTTGTCGCCGGGAGTAACAGTAAGCAGCTATGTAACAAAGCATTGTGCTAAAAAAGATATACAGATAGCTTATTTTGATACGCATGGAGTGATTTACGCCGCAGTTAATAATCCAAGCAATATTCTGCCAGAAAATATGCAGGCACAGTTGCTTTTAAGCGATGAGAAGAAGTCTTTATTCATTATTGAGTTACTAAAAAATAAAACCCTAAATCAGCTTAAACTGCTAAAGTATTACGCCAAATATCATCGTAAAAAAAGCAACACCGTATTTGATACGCTTGAAACGTGTATCAACGAAATGAATGAGAAATATGATAAGTTTCCACTAGAAGAAGGCTACGAAGAGTTGCGTAAAAAACTATTTTTATGGGAAGCGCAGTTTGCCATAATTTATTGGCGTGGCGTGCGAGCATTACTATCTGAAACCGAGTACCCTTTTGCCGAGAGAGAATACCAAAACGCCGAAGGAATTGTAAATCAAATGCTTAATTACGGATATGCGCTGCTGGAAAGCAAGGTGATGCGAACCATTCACACTTGGCAACTGAGTCCCAATATCAGTTACTTACATGCTGTGAACGGCAAAGACCCGACACTCTGTTTTGACCTGATGGAACAATACAGAACTTTCGTAATTGACCGTTCGGTAATAGCTATTATCACCAAGGGCGAAAAAATAGCACAGGAACAAAGTAGCGGATTACTAACATTGGATACAAGAAAAAAACTAATCAGTAAAATCAATGAACGCTGGTTTGCCATTGAAAAATACAAAGGAAAAGAGATACTACTCTCGGAGTTAATGCACAAACTTATGGAACACTTTCTTACATTTTGCAAGGGTGAAGTGAGTAAGCCTAAATTTTATACTCCAAAATGGTAAAAGATTATGGATATAGTGGTGGCATATGATGTAATAAGCAATAAACGGCGACGAAAAATATCTGCGGAGTTGGAGAAAATAGGTGTGCGGATAAATAAATCGGTATTCTTGTGTCCTGATGCTAAATTAAGTGTTGATGAAATATATGATTTGTTAAAAAAACTGTGTACCCATAAAGATAGCATTTATATTTTCCCATTATGTAAATCATGTGCAGAAAAATCACTATATTTGCAACATGTAAATAAAACTAAACGTAAGAAAAAAACCGAATTTGTATAGGAACATTTTCGAAAAAATTAAAAATCGTATCGTTCTTTGAAATACTGATACCCAACAAGATAACAAAAAGCCATATTTTTCAAAATTTCGAAAATCAATGATTTCAAGTTTTAGGTAGGGATGTTTTCGAAAAAGTGCTATTTTAATATAAAAATCACATCTGATTATCAAGCATTTATATTCTATAAATTATTAAATCTTCGAAAATCAACACTTCGCAAGTTTTTTAAAATCATTTTCGAAATTTTCACTACGACTTACTATACTGATATTAAGAACTATACTTGAAAAATTAGACAAAAAATGACGTTACAGTTACTTTTTTTATGTGTCATTTTCGAACTTTTATTTATGCCTGATTATAAGGCAATAAACTTTTAGAAAAAACACAACTGTCTGATATACAGATTATAACTTTACGCTAAATGACCGACTGTCAATTGAGACTCATTTTTCTAAAATTTTAATTGATTAATAAATTTATAACTTTACGCTAAATGACCGACTGTCAATTGAGACAAATATCAATAAAAAAGTCCTTGCTTTTTTCTTGATAACTTTACGCTAAATGACCGACTGTCAATTGAGACAAAAGCCGCTTAGCCAAGCCGTTCTTGAAGTTTAATAACTTTACGCTAAATGACCGACTGTCAATTGAGACAAAGATTAAATTGTTAAAGAATGTTAATATAAAAAAATAACTTTACGCTAAATGACCGACTGTCAATTGAGACCATTTTTCTAAATCTTAAATGTTAATAAATTGTTTTATAACTTTACGCTAAATGACCGACTGTCAATTGAGACAAAAAAGAACATTTTTGTTTTCATTTTTTATATAATAACTTTACGCTAAATGACCGACTGTCAATTGAGACTTTTGTAAATAGTGCCACCCCCAACTGATTTACGCAATAACTTTACGCTAAATGACCGACTGTCAATTGAGACGGAATATCTTCCAACAAAACTGCTTCTTGTCCTAATAACTTTACGCTAAATGACCGACTGTCAATTGAGACAAAACTGCTTCTTGTCCAATGTCAAGTACCATAATTTTATAACTTTACGCTAAATGACCGACTGTCAATTGAGACCCATAATCAAACCCAAAACTTTTAAAAATACTCCCAATAACTTTACGCTAAATGACCGACTGTCAATTGAGACTCAAGGCGTTCAATTAGAACCCCCTTCCATTCTTATAACTTTACGCTAAATGACCGACTGTCAATTGAGACAAAAATCTATCTTCGTCATTAATAAAAGTTGCCTGATAACTTTACGCTAAATGACCGACTGTCAATTGAGACTTCTAGAGCATTAAACTCCAGTAAAGAGTTTATTTTCCCCATAACTTTACGCTAAATGACCGACTGTCAATTGAGACCTTTTCTCTAGCTTATTTTGTAACATCAAGGCTAAATTATAACTTTACGCTAAATGACCGACTGTCAATTGAGACATCATGCCATAGTATTTTTCCATTTCAGAAAGGATAACTTTACGCTAAATGACCGACTGTCAATTGAGACGATTGATGAAATAATTTCTGCCATTTTCTAAAAATTTAATAACTTTACGCTAAATGACCGACTGTCAATTGAGACAAATGGACAACTATAAACCCTTAATGACCGATAATATAACTTTACGCTAAATGACCGACTGTCAATTGAGACTTTTATTATTTTAAAGATTAATATTCAGTTAATTAAAATAACTTTACGCTAAATGACCGACTGTCAATTGAGACCATTATTTTTATATTCTTCCAGATAAGTATAAGAATAACTTTACGCTAAATGACCGACTGTCAATTGAGACAACAGATTAACACCACCATCACCAAGACCGCCGAAATAACTTTACGCTAAATGACCGACTGTCAATTGAGACACAGCCTACAATCTTTGGCGATTTGCGTGGAATAGATAACTTTACGCTAAATGACCGACTGTCAATTGAGACAAGGACTTACAAGGGTCAAACATTACCAAACTGAATTATAACTTTACGCTAAATGACCGACTGTCAATTGAGACCTTGTTGGGAAAAATTACATTTTTTGTATCTAAATATAACTTTACGCTAAATGACCGACTGTCAATTGAGACATCAATACCGGTTGTTACCAATAAAGACTCATTTACAATAACTTTACGCTAAATGACCGACTGTCAATTGAGACGGTGGTTAAAATTGCTATTAATATTGCTATAGATAATAACTTTACGCTAAATGACCGACTGTCAATTGAGACTTCTTGTCTTCATCTTTTTTATTTTATTTAGTGAACATAACTTTACGCTAAATGACCGACTGTCAATTGAGACATTGTAATTATATTTGTTCAAAAGTTGCCTAATCGATAACTTTACGCTAAATGACCGACTGTCAATTGAGACACCATTTTGTAAAATTTTAATCGTTAATAAAGTTATAACTTTACGCTAAATGACCGACTGTCAATTGAGACAATTAAATGTTATTAAAATAGAATGATACTTTTTAAATAACTTTACGCTAAATGACCGACTGTCAATTGAGACTAATGAGAGAGAAGTCTTAGCCCATGCTTCTTGAATAACTTTACGCTAAATGACCGACTGTCAATTGAGACTTTTTTGAAGAATTATTTTTTTCCTCTACTTGTAATAACTTTACGCTAAATGACCGACTGTCAATTGAGACTTTACAAACTCAGGAAATAAGCCGTTTTTTTACAAATAACTTTACGCTAAATGACCGACTGTCAATTGAGACGTGATCTAATTCTTTCATTCTTTATAATTATTTAATAACTTTACGCTAAATGACCGACTGTCAATTGAGACTAAATTGCATTGTTTCTAATGAATACTATTAAAAAATAACTTTACGCTAAATGACCGACTGTCAATTGAGACATTGTAAGAATGTGCCAACTAAAACTGTGTTATATAACTTTACGCTAAATGACCGACTGTCAATTGAGACACAACTGCTATAATTGTTATGACAAAGCCAAAACATAACTTTACGCTAAATGACCGACGACCTCACCCCTAACCCCTCTCCAAGTGGAGAGGGGTATTACGGACTGCTAAGATTGAAGGTTTACAATCTATACTTCGGACTTCTAACTTTTATATTTCACATTAACTGTCTGGTTGACAAATAGAGCAGCTAATCTATAGTTATCAGCTACTATTTGATTAAAAAAACTTACAAACCTTCCTTTATTCTCAAATATTTTCGTATCTTATAAGCAAATTATTTCTCACTTCTTCTAAACAAACATTTGGATGAAATGGATAAAATAGCTGAGACTGTTTTGAAATATAGCATTGAGAAAAGCACTGAATTTCAGGAAGCTTTAGATGATGTATATCAATTTCAAGCAGAATCGCATTTTGCTGCTATAGAGTATCTTGAGTATATTTTAGATGCGAGATACGAGTATTTAGTCCATGAAGAATTAATTGAGTTTAAAATGGAAGATTCAGAATTTAATGACATTGTCGGTAAGGCTTTTTATGCTGTAAAGTATAATACACCTATGAAAATCAAAGCCCTTCTTGACACAAAAGTAATTGGACAAGAGGAAGCCAAAAAAGATATTAAGTATCTGTTTTGGGTTGCTTGCGCCTTTCGGTTTCTCGACTATTGGGACAAGAGGAAGCCAAAAAGATATTAAGTATCTGTTTTCATTAGTGTCCTGTTAAAAATAAAAAACACGCCTATAAGTATCTGTAAAACAACAGATAAAGCTTATTTATAAAACGCGACGATTTGAAATTAATATTTTCGACAACTAGTTAATTATTGATAT
>DUQG01000070.1 GCA_012837935.1 Bacteroidales bacterium | reverse complement strand
GTTTGGTTACCCCCGTTTTGAGCGTCTAACTACAAAAACGGGGTGATAAACAAAGATACAAAAAAGCCAACTATCTCACAATGATTTAGTTGGCTTTGTTTTGTTAATTAGTGAATATCCCTTTTTATTTTACTGCAAATCAAACTCTTATTTTTGTCGGGATGACTGGATTCGAACCAGCGACCACTCGCCCCCCAGACGAGTACTCTAAACCGGACTGAGCTACATCCCGCTTCCTTTTTGGGATTGCAAAGATAGAACTATTTTCTATTTTTACAAAATAATTTACGTTGCTTCTTTCGCTTTCTTGCTGTCGTCATAAGTAAATGGAACAAACCAGGTAATCAACAATGCAGGGATAGTTGCTACCATTACTAAAGTGAAAAAATGTTTGTAACCTAGATAGTTACTTAAATATCCGCTAATCAATCCGGGTATCATTACACCCAAATTCATCAAACTATTGGCAAAGGCATAGTGTGCCATTTGGTGCTTTCCGGGTGCAATCTGTTGCATCATAAAGAGTATAAGTCCCACAAAACCAAATCCGTATCCGAAATATTCGGCAACAATTCCGGCTGCAATCAATGAAAGCTGTGAAGGTTGATAAATGGCAAATAGTAAGTAAACTACAAATGGAATATTAAAAAACAGTGCTAAAGAAAAAAGCACTCTTTTCAATCCGAAATGTGCCACATAATAACCGGCAGCAATAGAACCTACAATAAAAGCAACTGTACCGAATGTTCCGTAAATCAAACCGTACTGTTCGTTGTTAAGCCCAATACCGCCCAATTCCACACTCTCTTTTAGGAATAATGGTGCAATTTTCATCGCTAGACCTTCTGCAAAACGATAGAGAAATATAAAGACCAAATAATACCAAATATATTTTTTCTTAAAGAAACTTACAATTATTTCACCCAGTTCCTTGAGTTTTTCCTTAAAATTGCCTGTTTTTTCGCTTACTTTTCCCGTTGGTAACACACGTAAGTGATGAATAGCAACAAAGAGCATCAATCCGCCTAAAATAACAAAAACCACCTGCCATGATTGCGTAATGCTTAGGTTCATAGAATTTGTCAGCCAGCCAGCCAAAAACACTAATCCACCGTTTGCAAGCACTTTCGCTAAATTGTAAAATGCACCTTGCCAACCGGAAAATTTACTTTGAGTTTTTGTATCCAATTCATCCAAGTAAATACCATCTCCAGCAATATCATGCATGGAACCACTTAACGCTACTACACCCATTAGTGCCAAAATAATAGTAAAGAAATTAGGAAGTGGCAGAGAAAATACAATCAATCCAAAAGCGATGGCGGAAACAATCTCAGCGATAATAACGTACTGTCTTTTCGTTCCAAAAGTTTCCATGATTAAACTGAAAATTGGTTTTAACGACCATGGCAAAATCAGCCACGAAGTCCAAAATGCAATTTGCTGATTATCAACACCCATATCTTTAAACATAACTACCGAAACGATAGATAGTGTAATGAAAGGTAAGCCCATGGCAAAATAAACTGATAAAATCCAGCTTATCGGATGTCTTTTTTTTGTTGGATTGTTTTGGTTTTTCATTTATTTGTTAAGTTTTGTTTTTACACCATTGAACAACGGGATAAACCGACTTATAGCGGTTAATCTCTAAAATATTATAGGAATAAATGCTGATAATGATTTTTAATATTCAAATACTATCGACTTAGCTTTTATCAAATCATTGTGATTTAAGAAATTACTTTTAATTTTTTCACCATCTACTTTAACTGCTTTGATATATTTACCTGATCTTGAAGATTTCTTTTTCTCAATAACTAAGGTGTTGCCGGAATAGAAATTCTCGTCAAATTGAATGGTAATTTTGTCAAACACCGGCGATGTTACAGCGTAATTCAAATCTGCCGGAACTACCGGATAAAAGCCCATCATCGAGAAAATAGCCCAGGTGCTCATTGTTCCTGTGTCATCATTTCCCGGAAGTCCGTCAGGTGCGTTTTTGAAGTGTTTTTCAAGCAACTCTTGCGTCAACTTTTGTGTGCGCCACTCCTCGCCTTTCACATAGTTGAATAAATATGGATAACCAATATTTGGCTCGTTAGTCGGGTCGTAATGACCGTCGTCAAATACTTCTTGCAGCTTTTGGGTGAATTTTTTATTACCACCGTGCATTTTAATCATACCGGGAATATCGTGCGGAATCATAAAGGAATAGCTCCATGAACTTCCCTCGTGGAAACCCGGCACATCTTCGAAGTTTTCACCTTGTTTTGGATCAAATGGTGACAAAAAACTTCCATTAGGAAGTTTTGGACGTAAAAGTCCGTACTCCTGACAGTAATATTGTTTGTAATTTACTGCTGATGCACTAATTTGTTAATGATTTTAACTAAAATAATAATTGTTCTTTGAAATTTTGATTTTGCTTGAATTGAATCTCTTCGTCAGGATTTAGCAGTTCTTTTAATGGTGTTTTGT
>DUQG01000029.1 GCA_012837935.1 Bacteroidales bacterium | reverse complement strand
TTTTGTTTGGTTACCCCCGTTTTGAGCGTCTAACTACAAAAACGGGGTGATAAACAAAGATACAAAAAAGCCAACTATCTCACAATGATTTAGTTGGCTTTGTTTTGTTAATTAGTGAATATCCCTATTTTGTATTAACATTATAGCGTTGTCGCATTAAATGTATCGCCCTGTCTAAAATCACCTGTTCGGAATCCCTTCATAAACCAGCGCATCCGTTGTTCGGAAGTTCCATGCGTAAATGAATCAGGCACCACATAGCCTTGTGCTTTCTTTTGAATGGTATCATCGCCTACAGCATTTGCTGCACCCAATGCTGATTCAACATCACCGTCTTCCAATTCAATCATTCCCATTTTCACGGCATAATGTACCCAAAGCCCGGCATAGAAATCCGCTTGTAATTCCAATTTTACGGTCAACTCATTGTATTCCTTTTCAGGTATCCTTCCTCTGTATTTATTCATTTCATCCAACGTTCCAAGCAATTTCTGAACGTGATGTCCAACCTCGTGCGCCGTAACGTAGGCAATTGCAAGTTCGCCGGGCGCTTGAAATTGCGATGCCAATTTATGGAAAAAATTCAAATCCATATAAACTTTTTCATCTCCGGGACAATAGAATGGTCCAACCTGCTCCGAAGCACCGCCACACTCTGATGTCGTAAAATCAGTAAATGTTACAAAGGTCGGTTTACGATATTCTGATCCATTTTGACGGAAAATCTCTGTCCACACATCATTAGCACTATTGAATACTCGAAGTGAAAAAACTTTTAACTCTTCATTTTCATTGGCACGCGAAGGATCCACTTGTGTCGTTTGCTCACCTGTGGCACCACCGCTAAACATCTCCATCACAGGCGAGAAATCCTGTCCGGTAAACAGATAAAGTGCCAACACAATAATGGCACCGATACCACCTCCGGCAGCTACTTTTCTGCCGCTTGACATTCCCCGACGATCTTCGTAGTTCGATGTGTCGTCATTTTTCTTTAACCATTTCATACGAATATTTTATTTTTATGTTTTGGTGTATGGAACCTTTGATGATTAAAACAATCATTCCTAAGGATGTTTAATGATTATTTTAATCATGTCGGTTTCATAGTTTTTTATTGTTTAAGTTGTCGTTAAATTACCAGTTAATTTCTGTTTTTCCATGTTTTTGTAAATATTCATTGGCAAGTACAAAATGATTATTACCAATAAATCCTCTGAATGCAGACAGCGGCGAAGGATGCACAGATTTTAGTATTAAATGTTTTGTTGGATTCACAAAAGCCGCTTTTTGCTGTGCATAATTTCCCCACAAAATAAATACCAAATTTTCTTTCTCTTCCGCCAATGCTTTAATGGCTGCATCGGTAAATGCTTCCCAACCTTTTCCTTGATGCGAGCCGGCTTGATGCGCACGAACGGTTAGTGTGGCGTTAAGTAATAACACGCCTTGCTCAGCCCAATGCGTAAGATTACCGTTTGTAGGAATTGGTTTTCCTAAACTTCGATTTATCTCTTTGAAAATATTGACCAATGAAGGTGGTACTTCTACGCCTTCCGGTACCGAAAAGCACAATCCGTGAGCTTACCTCACACCGTGATACGGGTCTTGTCCCAAAATTACCACTTTTACCTTATCAAAAGGACAACTATCAAAAGCATTGAAAATCAGTTTAGCAGGCGGAAAAACTCTCGTTGTCTGATACTCCCGACGAACAAAATCGGTCAAAATCTTAAAATACGTTTTTTCAAACTCCGGCTGCAAACGCTCTTTCCAAGATGGTTCAATTCTTACATTCATTTCTTTATTTTTTCTTTTACGGTTCGGAAAGTTACTGTTCCTTCATCGTTAACTTCACCCTTAAATGTGAATCTGTAATTAAATTCTTTTTGATTAATAGTTAACGCTGTTTCAGAAAACATTTTAATAATTCTATCTCGCTCATTTTTAGATATTTCTCCTGTCAATTTCAGTTGCTCGATTTCAATGTTAGCCATTTCGTTGGGAATATCTATTTTGTCAATAAACTCAATTTCCAGCGATTTTATCTGCTTTAACCTCAATAATTCTTTCGGCACTTTATCTACACGTATCTGAATACCACCCAAACCATATTCCCGGCTTTGCTCTTCAAATTTTTTGTATAATTCATCCGAAGTGTCCGATTTTTTACGTATCATCCAACCGATTTTTGGTCGTAATGCCATCGTAGTATTATTTTGTTCCAATCCAACAAAACCTGCCCACAGTTCCAAAGGTGTAACAACTTGCTCTGTTCCATCGGTTACAATGTGTTTAATATCCACTTTTACCATTTCGGCAGGCAGTTCATCGGTTTTTATAATGCTATCCAAATTGTTGCGCTCTCCTTTTTTATTGTACGGGAAAAACTTTACAATCCAGCCGTCAATAATATTAGGTGCACCGTATTTCTTTTGCGAGTGATATTTGAACATATTTCGCCAAAACTCCTTGTCCACATTTCCTTTTGATGCCTCAACAAATTCTTGCAAGAGTGGCTCCATCTCATCAATCCACCAGTTTAGGTTATATTTTCGTAAAGGCTGAAGTTTATGAATTATTTTCTGCCAATCCTCAGGCGTTCCTTCCAACGTGATTTCCGGAATTCCGCAAACAACATACATGACTATAAACTCAAAATAAGGTTTCACTGCCTCCATTACAGTTATTTGCGATGCCATTTTCTCAATGGACGTGGTAGTGGAAAAATCGGCAGTAAGTGCATCAACAAGCTCATTTCCTACTTTTTCGGAAATTTGAGATGAAAATCCATCGAACACAGTTTCCCAATTACTATTCGGGTCATCCAATCGAATATCTTTACCATCCACAATCAAGTCCAGTTTGCCATGATAGTCAACAAACTTATTTCGCAGTTTCTCCGCATTTGCATTCACGTGTCTTGCAAATCCCTGACTGACAAGCAACCACATCATATCAGGCGAAAGAACAAACGGACGATGGTCGGCGTAAGCTTGATACATTCCGTTAAAGAAAGGATGTAAACCAAAACGAGTTACCAAACTATCCGGTAATTCTGAACCTGCTACAGGGTCAAGATTTAGCACTTCGCCTTTAACTTCCGCATATTTTGCCGATGGAAAGTCTTTATCTCTTGCCAAAAGTTCAATAAACACATCTTCTTTTGGACTCATAGATAAAGTTTTCTCTGCACGTTTTAAGTCCTCAATCACAAAACTTGTTTTATGTTGAGAAAATGTGCTTTGTGCAATAAAACAGCAATATAGAATTGCAACAATATATTTAAATTGTGTTTTCATCTTACAAAGAATTAAGTTTCTAACAATGATACAACTAAACAGGGAAAACAAATAAACTTATAAACGAATAAACATCCGAACGACTTAAAGTCTAATAGTCTGTAATCTAATTATCTAAAAATTAAAGCGTTTCAACCGCTCTTTTCAAATTATTCATCGCCTCTACCAACACACTTCGCGGACAGCCGATATTTAGTCTTAAGTGATTTTCACCACCCGGACCGTAAGTTGTACCTTTATTTAGTCCCAATTTGGCTTTTTTCACCATGAAATCTTGTAATTCATTGGTTGTCATATTCATACCGGAACAATCAAGCCAGATAAGGAAAGAAGCTTGCGGTATCATCGGTTTGATTTGTGGCACATTATTTTTCAGAAAATCCACCACATAATCCAAATTGCCCTGTACATATTCAAGCATCTGTTTGCGCCATTCTGCACCATTGTCATAGGCTGCTTTACAAGCGATATAAGCAAAGATATTTCCGTTGGCAAGCTCTGAGTTTTCCAAATACTCCTTAAATTTCTTGCGAATTTCCGGATTAGGAATAATGTAGCTTGAACTAATCAACCCCGCCATATTGAAAGTTTTGCTAGGTGCCATGTAGGTAATGCTGTTTTGCTGTGCGTGTTCAGAAACTGTTCCAAACGAAATGTGCTTATGTCCCGGCAATGCCATATCGGAATGAATTTCGTCAGAAACCACCAAAATTCCATGTTTATAGCATATCGCTGCCACTTTTTCCAGAGTTCCTTTATCCCAAGTTCTTCCCCCTGGGTTTTGTGGATTACAAAGCAAGAATATGCGTGTTCTGCCTGTAATTTTGCGTTCAAAATCTTCCAAATCCATCTCAAACTGTCCGTTTACAACTTTCAATGGATTGAAAACTACTTTTCGGTTGTTTTTATTCGGCACGTTGATAAACGGCGGATAAACAGGCGGCTGAACGATAATTTCATCGTTTGGTTGAGAGAAAGCATTGATTGCAAATGCCAATCCGGGAACAATTCCAGGTAAAAAACCTAACCAATCCCGCTCAATTTTACAGCCATGAAGCATATTTATCCATTTTAACACGCTTTCAAAATAATCTTCGCAAGCAACCGAATAACCCAAAATAGGGTGTTCAAGTCTATTTTTAACAGCATCAATAATAAAGTCGGGGGTTGCAAAATCCATATCAGCCACCCAAAGCGGAATTAAATCTTCTGTTCCGAAAAGCTCTTTGCATCGTTCAATTTTTAATGCACCCGTGTTGTGTCGGTTAATAATCTTATCAAAATCGTATTTCATAGTATATTATTTAATTAAAAATATTAATAAAATTTATTTCGTCAGCTGTATCACATTTCCTACCGAAGCATTGGGGAAAGGCACTCCCATCAAAGACGAAATCGTCGGTGCAATGTCGGTAGAATTATAAATCATATCAATACTTGTTGGCGACAAGTTTTTTTGCATTATATAAAAAGGAAAAAACTGCTGCGGACTATTTGCATCGCCTACTACCCTCCCGTTATTATCCACTTCAATCCAGCCTGGCATAAGGCTTATAGAAATATCGCCCGATGTGTTTTTGTGATAGGAATTTCTAAATTTCGCTCTTACATCCGATTTATCTCCCGAAAAACTCAAAATATCGGTAGTTGAGTACGCCGATTGCACTCCTTCAAATTCAATCAGAAAATCGGTAACTCGCTCTCTGAATTCATTCCAGTCAAGCTTTTTCTCTTCAATTTTCTTTCTATTTAAGAAAATGTTTTTGCCATAATAGCCTGAAATCCATTTTTCATTTCCGTAAATAGCCATTAAATAGGTATTTAGCAATGCCAAAGCTCTGTCCGCATTAAAAAATCCTGCAGGAATTTGATTTTTACCCAACTCTATCGGCGAATGCACATCCATACTACTGCCAATAAAGAAATAGAGAACTTTGTTTTCGTCTACTCTACTATTAATAAGTGATATTAAATTCTGTAAATCTCTGTCCAATCGGATATATATATCTTCCTGCTCCGCAAAGTTTAATCCTACACCCACTTGATTAGGAATTTTCAGATTAAATTGAAGCATCAAAATATCTGTGTGCTTATCTGTGCCTAATTTTTCATTTTCAAAAACACTTCTTGCTAACTCAGCCACCAAAGTATTGGCTGCCGGCGTATTTCTAAGAATAGTTTGCGACTGATTTGTGCCGTTTTTCTCAATTGGATTGTAACTAAAAGGAACTGAGCGTAAACCTTTTACTGTTGGATAAAGGTAAGTAGAAATTCCGGCACTTGGTGTCCATCTTTCAGAGCTTATTTGGTTAAATCTACCATTCGCGTTCATCATATCTGCCCATCGGGAAAGTCCGCGCTCGTAGTATGTGCTTGTTGCCCAGCGATTTGACACATCATCAATCCAGGTTACCGATGTAGCATTGTGTCCGCCCATCATAATGGCATCTTCCGGATTAATGGCAATGCTGTGCACTTGCGAAAGGGAATTTTTCATTCGTATTTCGTCTGTAAAGGTAGAACAGAGCAATCTGCGAGCTGAATACTTTTCCTTTGTACCTATGCCCCTTTCGTCTTTATCATAGAGAACCGAAAAAGTTTGGTTATCCAATCGACTGTAAAAATAATCGCCACTTACGCCGTGGTAAAATGGAAAACTTCCGGTCATTATGGTTGCCATATCAGCGGAATTTCCGGCAGAAACAATATTGTGCATTACATTTTTTACCACAACCGATTCAGATACGATTTTTCTGAAACCGCCGGGTGTAAAATATTTCCACATTTGCTGTATATGCTCGGGTTGAAAACCTTCGACTTTTATTCCTACCACCAATCGCGGCGGCTCAAACTCTTTTTCTTGAGAAAAAACTCCCAAACAAAGTCCCCAAAAAAGTATAATGAATAGACTAAAACGTTTCATAAATAAATTCATTTTAATAAAAATTGCTACTGCAAACTACAGCAGTCCTTTGGTGCTTGGAAGTTGAAAATTATAAATATCTCTCTTTTTTGCCATTTTTATCGCTTTGGCAAATGCCTTGAAAATGCCTTCCATCTTGTGATGTTCGTTATCACCTTCTGCCTTTATATTCAAGTTCATACGTGCGGCATCACTCAGCGATTTAAAGAAGTGTAGCAGCATTTCTGTAGGGAAATCACCCACATACTCGCGCTTAAATTCTGCATCGAATACCAGCCACGCACGACCGCCAAAATCCAATGCCACCCTGCAAAGACAATCATCCATCGGCAGTGTAAAACCGTAGCGTTCTACACCACGCTTATCGCCCAAAGCTTTCAGAAGTGCATCGCCCAGCACGATTGCCGTATCTTCGATGGTATGATGTTCATCCACCTCTAAATCTCCCTTCACCTGAATTTTCAAATCGGTTCCCGAATGTCGCCCGATTTGGTCAAGCATATGGTCGAAAAACTTTAATCCAGTATCGATTTCGGTTTTGCCTGTTCCGTCCAAATCCAGCTCGATAAGAATATTGGTTTCGTTTGTTTTTCTCTCTATTTTTGCAGTACGTTCTCCGGCAAATAAAAACTCGGAAATTCTATCCCAATCTGTTGTTTGCAAAGCACAAAACTCAGCTAAACCACTACTTTCAAGAATTTCTTTATCATCACTAATAAACAACGCTTTACATCCTAAGTTTTTCGCCATTTCCACGTCAGTCAATCGGTCGCCGATTACAAAGGAATTTGCCAAATCATATTCATCTGAAAAATACTTGGTCAACATTCCGATGCCAGGTTTTCTTGTGGGTAAATTATCTTCCGGAAATGATTTATCAATAAAGATTTTATCAAAATGAATACCTTCATTTTCCAAAATCTGCATCATTTTATTTTGTACCGTATCGAAATTTTCTTGCGGATACACGTCCGTACCTAATCCATCTTGATTGGTCACCAAAGCCCATTCAAAATCAAGTTTTTGACAAATAAAATATAAGTTTCTGATTACTTTTGGTAAGAATTCAAGTTGGTCAAGTGTATCAACTTGGTAAGTTACAGGCGGTTCCACGATGATTGTTCCGTCCCTGTCTATAAATAATACCTTTCTCGGTTTTTGTATCATAGTATAATAATTTGCTGTGAAAGTGTGTCAGAAAAAACACAAATATAATTCCTTACTGTTTAGTCAAAATTGACCCTGAAAATTATCTCCGCAAAGATACAAAATCCTTTACAGAAATTGAATTTAAATGATAAAGTATTGAATTAGTAACTGAGTTTTTTGCTCGAAAGTTAATAAAATCAAATAGTAAAACATGCTTTCGTAGTTATTTCCTTACATAATGGTCTTTTGTAAACATATTTTAGCATCGAATCCTATCAAAAAACGCAAAATTTTCACTATCTTTGCATGATTTTTTAATTCTGAAATTTATGGAATTAAAACTTTAATAATCAGTAACATTTTTAAATTAAAATACAAACTGTTTCGAACTCGAAACACACAACAGAGATGAGTGTACTACAATTTATACAGAAAATTATGGGCAATAAAGCCCAACGCGATATGAAAGAGATATCGCCGGAAGTAGAAAAAGTAAAAGCTGCATACGAACGAATAAAAACGCTAAACAACGATGAACTGCGTGCTGAAACGGAAAAGCTTAAAGCTAAAATTCAAGATACTATTGCAGCCGATCAGGCTCAAATTGATGAGCTGAAATCCACGATTGAAGGCACAGAACTTCATCTTCGTGAGAAAATCTACAACGAAGTAGATAAAATTGAGAAAGAAATTAGTGAAAAAATTGAGAAAGTCTTAGAAGAAATTCTTCCGGATGCTTTCGCCATTGTAAAAGATACAGCCAGACGTTTTACCGAAAATGAAGAAACAGTGGTTACTGCTACTCAGTTTGACCGTGATTTAGCGGCAAAACATGATTTTGTAAGGATAGAAGGTGATAAAGCTATCTATAAAAACGAGTGGACTGCGGGTGGAAACTTGATTAAATGGGAAATGGTTCACTACGACGTGCAGTTGTTTGGTGGTGTGGTACTTCACAGAGGAAAAATTGCCGAAATGGCTACAGGGGAAGGTAAAACGCTTGTGGCTACCTTACCTGTTTTCTTAAATGCATTGACACACAGAGGTGTTCACGTGGTTACAGTGAACGACTACCTATCCAAACGTGACTCGGAATGGATGGGACCACTTTATATGTTCCACGGACTTTCTGTGGACTGTATTGATAAGCACCGACCCAACTCGGAAGAGCGTCGTCAGGCTTATTTGGCAGATATTACATTTGGAACAAACAACGAATTTGGTTTCGACTATCTGCGCGACAATATGGCTACTAGTCCGCTTGACTTGGTTCAGCGTTCGCACAATTTCGCCATTGTCGATGAGGTGGACTCGGTATTAATTGACGATGCTCGTACGCCGTTGATTATTTCCGGTCCCGTTCCAAAAGGCGAAGACCAGCTATTTGACGAACTTCGTCCGAAGGTAGAAAAATTAGTTAGTGCTCAGCGTCAATTAGTAACAAGATACCTTGCCGATGCTCGTGCTCAAATGAAATCGACAGACGAAAAAGAGGTTGAAGAAGGTACATTGGCACTTTTCCGCTCGTTCAAAGGTATGCCGAAAAACAAGCCGCTTATTAAATATTTAAGTGAGCCGGGCATTAAAACAGCAATGATGAAAACGGAAGAAATCTATATGGAACAAAATAACCGTCGAATGCACGAAGCAACCGACCCGCTCTATTTTGTAATTGATGAGAAAAATAATTCCATAGAGATGACGGACAAAGGAATTGACCTGATTACAGGAACTTCCGATGACCCGTTACTTTTCGTACTTCCTAACGTGGGGGATGAAATTGCGGAATTAGAAAAAGACACCACTCTTTCCAAAGAAGAAAAACAAAATCGCAAAGACGAAATTCTACAAAATTACTCCGTAAAATCGGAACGTGTTCACACCATTAATCAACTTCTGAAAGCTTACACGCTTTTTGAACGCGATGTGGAATACGTAGTAATAGATAATCAGGTAAAAATTGTGGATGAGCAGACGGGACGTATTATGGAAGGTCGTCGCTACTCTGACGGATTACACCAGGCGATAGAGGCGAAGGAAGGTGTAAAAGTGGAAGCTGCTACACAAACATTTGCTACTATTACGCTGCAAAACTACTTCCGTATGTACCACAAACTTTCGGGTATGACGGGGACTGCCGAAACGGAAGCAGGCGAGCTTTGGAATATCTACAAATTGGATGTGGTGGTAATTCCGACCAACCGTCCAATTGCAAGAAATGATATGGAAGACCGTGTGTATCGCACGAAACGTGAGAAATATCAAGCCGTAATTGAAGAGATAGAAAGACTGATTAAAGCCGGACGTCCGGTATTGGTGGGTACAACTTCTGTTGAGATTTCGGAATTGCTAAGCCGAATGTTGAACGGTCGTAATATTAAGCACAATGTACTGAATGCGAAACTACACCAGCGTGAAGCCGACATCGTAGCAGAAGCCGGACGTGAAAGCACGGTAACCATTGCTACGAATATGGCAGGTCGTGGTACCGACATTAAGCTTTCGCAAAAAGTAAAAGAGGCTGGCGGTCTGGCAATTGTAGGTACAGAACGACACGAAAGCCGCCGTGTTGACCGTCAGCTTCGTGGACGTGCCGGACGTCAAGGTGACCCGGGTTCATCTGTGTTCTTTGTTTCGCTTGAAGATGATTTGATGCGTCTTTTCGGCTCGGATAGAATTGCCGGAATGATGGACAAAATAGGCTTCAAAGAGGGTGAAGTGATTGAGCACAAAATGATTTCTAACTCGATTGAGCGCGCTCAGAAAAAAGTGGAAGAAAACAACTTCGGTATTCGTAAGCGTCTGCTTGAGTATGACGACGTGATGAATGCGCAACGTGAAGTTATTTATGGTAAACGCCGACATGCTTTGATGGGTGAACGTATTGGTGTGGATATTTCCAATATGATTTACGATGGCGCTGAATTTATCGTAGAAAATGCGAAAACAAACGAGGATTTCGAAGAGTTTGAAATGGACTTGATGAAAATTTACGCGATGGATTCGCCTGTAACAGAAGAAGAATTCAGAAGCACTCGTGCGAATGAACTTACAGAAATTGTAGCTGATGAAGCTCACAAAACATTTAAACGTAAAACCGACAGAATGTCTGAGATTGCCAATCCGGTAATTAAAGATATTTTTGAAAATAGAGGCGATCAGTTTGAAAGCATTTTAATTCCTATCACAGATGGGAAACGTGTTTTCAATATCACAACAAATCTGAAAGCCGCTTACGATAACAAAGGATATGAAGTTATCAGAGACTTCCAAAAACAGACTCTGCTTTTTGTGATTGATGATGAGTGGAAAGAGCACTTACGTCAATTGGATGACCTGCGTCAATCGGTACAGGCAGCCAGTTACGAGCAGAAAGACCCGCTATTGATTTACAAATTGGAATCTTTCGGACTGTTTAAAGAGATGATAAACAACATCAACCGTAAAGTGCTTTCTATCTTAATGCGTGGTCAAATTCCGACACGCGACCCACAAGATGTTCGTCGAGGTGAACAACAACGTCGTTCGGATTATAGTAAATATCGTACGCAAAAAGATGAAGCAGCATCCGGCGCAGCAAACGACCCGACAAAACAAGATACTCGCGAAAAACAAAGACCGGAACCTATCCGCGTAGAGAAAAAAGTAGGTAGAAACGAACCTTGTCCATGCGGAAGCGGCAAGAAGTATAAAAACTGTCACGGGGGTTAAGTTTTGCAGTATGTAGTTTTCAGTTTGTAGTAGTTTGTATTAAAACTCAAAACTCAGAACTTTGAACTCTTAACTAACTAACTTTACAAAAGTATTTAATTTTCGTACAGAAATAATAAAAAGTAAAGATATGATTTTAAACTATATCACTTGGGATGTTAATCCTGAATTATTTTCAATAGGTCCGCTTACCGTGCGCTGGTACGGTGCACTTTGGGCGATAGGAATTTTTCTTGCATTAATACTTGTAAGCAAACTTTACAAGCATGAGAAATATCCTGAAAGTTGGATGGATAAACAGTTCTTCTACATGGTAATAGGTGTAATAGTAGGTGCTAGAGTTGGTCACTGCCTATTCTACGAATGGCACTTACTTCCACAACCTGTGGAAATTTTGGGCATTACCTTCAAGTACGGCAATCCATTTTTGGCAAAACCTTGGGAAATGCTTTATGTTTGGCAAGGTGGACTGTCAAGCCACGGCGGTGCTTTTGGACTTATGGCTGCCATGTATTTTTACAATAAAAAAGTAACCAAAAAAGGATTTATATGGGGCTTTGACCGCTTGGTTATCGGCGTTGCCGTTGCAGGCGCTTGTATTCGCTTGGGTAATTTGATGAACTCTGAGATTTACGGCGGTGTAACCAATATGCCTTGGGGATTTATCTTTGTTCGTGACCCCCAAGGCGACGGACTTCCCCACCATCCTACTCAAATTTATGAAATGCTTTACTGTTTAATTACATTTGCCATTATTTGGTGGATGTATTGGAAAAAACAAGCGTATAAGCGTGTAGGATTAATTTTTGGGGTTTTCCTAATCGGCATTTTTGGCACACGTTTCTTGTTGGAATTTATCAAACTCAATCAAGAAGCTTTTGAAAATGGGATGTGGCTCAATATGGGACAAATTCTGAGTATTCCATTTATCCTTTGGGGATTGTATTTGATATTCTTTTACAGCAAAAAACATATTCAAGAAGAAGTGGTTCCTGTTCCAACTGAAAAAGTTCGCCAACCCAAGAAGAAAAAACAGAACAAAGACAATTAGAAAATTGCATAAAACATAATTAATAGCCTTGACTTTTTCTAATCAAAGTCAAGGCTATTAAAAATTATACAGTTTAGTTTTTGTTAGCAATAAAATGAAAATAAAGAAAGTAAAACCATACAATCAAGAAGAAGATAAGACCAAACAGTTGAGTCGTATGTTTAATACCATTTCAAGCAAATACGACCAATTTAATGATATTATGAGTATGGGACTTGCCAGAGTGTGGCGAAAAAAAGCTATTCTCTCATTAAAACCATACAAGCACGATACCATACTTGACATTGCTGCCGGAACAGCCGATATTGGCATTAAAGCATTTGAATATATCACACCTACTCAAATTACCGGAATTGACGTTTCCGAAAAAATGCTCGAAATTGGCAAAGAAAAAGTGGCGGAAGCAGGGCTGAATGACAAAATTTCTCTTAAAGTAGAAGATGTTAGCAAGATGAATTTTGCTGATGAGAGTTTCGATGCTGCAATTACATCTTTTGGAATTAGAAATTTTGATAAGTTAGAAGAAAGTATTCGGGAAGTTCATCGGGTGCTGAAACCAAAAGGAAAGTTTGTGATTTTGGAAATGAGCGAACCACGCATGCCGATTGTCAAACAAGGCTATCTACTCTACACTCACACACTGATTCCATTTGCCGTAAAAACATTCTCTAACGACCCCAAAGCCTATAAATACCTGACAAAATCGATGGAAGCATTTCCTCAAGGAAAAGAATTTATTGCTATTCTGAATCAAAATGGTTTTAATTGCTTAAAATACAAAACTTTCTTTATGGGTGTTTGTAGTCTTTATGTAATAGAAAAATATAGTAGTTGACGAGTAAACGAGATGACAAGCCTGCACAGGCAGGTAAACAAGTTATCAGATACTTTTGACTTTCGGCTTCCAGCCGAAAGATAAACAACATTTTTAAATGTTCGGCTGGAAGCCAAACAACCCCACTACTAAGCTCCTTTTCTGTTGGAACTTTCACCCTTTCCACAACAACATTTTGATTTGAATTAGAAATGATTGAAAAATATCAAACAAAAATGCCGAAGATTTCTCCTCGGCATTTTTGTACTTATGAGAATAGTATTATTATTCATCAAACTTAACTGCTGCATGTGCACCATCGCAGTATGGTTTATTTTTACTTTGCCCACAGCGACAGAAAAATGTTTTTCTTGTTACTTCTTGCTCTTCGCCTGATGGCAATACCAATTTGAAATCCCCTGAAACTACTAGCGGACCATTTTTTACTACTTTTACAATAAATTCTTTTTCCATATTCTTTTTTTTAATTAGTTAGTATTTATATTGTAATTTCAAGTATTTCTACCTGCTTACACTCTAAATACAATAACATTAAAAACAATCAAAAAGTTTTGACAAAATTGTTAAGTTTATCCAAACAGCCACTTGCCTCTTACTCCTTGCCTCTTACCTCTACAAAACTGCGTCTTCTTCCGAAAAACTTCCGTAGCGATGGTATTCATAAGCAATACTTTGCTCTTTCAAATAATGCAGCAGTTCCAAACGTCCTTCTACAAGCGGTTTGTCGGTTGCGATGTATTTACCTAATTTTCCGGCTTGCTGATAATAACTCAACGGCAAATCAGCTGAACAGCAACGCACACGGTCGTAGCTTTCCATTTGTGCTAAGAACGCTTCATCTTCTTGTACAATCAGAGTAAAGTCGTTTTTCGGCAAGGCTTCGAGAACGCTCAGTTTTTCATCGTTAGCTGAAACACTTACCACAACAGGCGTACGTGCAATTCCCGATGCTGTGATACACATCAATACATCTACCAGCTTATCGTTCGGTAATACACGAATAACCACATCTTTCAATGGCAGATAGCGGAATGTATTTAGCTCACCAATCAAATCTTGCGTTACTCGCTCTACGGAAAATTCTTCTCGCCAGTTTTTTGCGTAACTTTGAACAGCACGTTGATAGCGATTCAAGTCTTCTTTGGAAAGAATACTTGCATAACTTTCAAATGGCTTAGTGTCAATAGTCAGTTTTTCTTTGTAATCGCTTTCTTCAAAATTCACAAAACAGCTTACGTAGTTGTCACCACCGGCTTTGATGCCGCCGCCAAAGGCTGAACGTTTCATACCGCCGAATGGCTGACGCTGTACAATGGCACCCGTAATTCCGCGATTGATATACAAGTTTCCTGCCTCCAAATGCTCTTTCCAGTAAGCACGTTCGCTTTCGTCCAAACTCTGAATTCCAGACGTCAAACCGTATTCACTTGAATTGACAATATCAACACCATGTTTCAAATCATCCATACAAACCACAGCCAACAGCGGTCCGAAAAGCTCATTTTCAAAGGTATAACTTCCCGGTTTTACGCCCCATTTTACGCAAGGTTTTAGGATATAACGCTCTTTATCCACAAATTCCGGTGCTACGAGCCAACTTTCCCCGGCTTCCAAATTATCAATCGCATGTAGTAGTTTTTCATTGGTATTTGAAACCATCGGTCCCACCAAATTACCCCCATCCCATGCACTTCCCGTACGCATACTTACAGTTGCATCTTTCAATTTAGATTTGAAATCAGGATCTTCATAGACACTCTTTTCTACCACCAAAAGCGAACAAGCCGAACATTTCTGTCCTGCATTTCCGAAGGCAGATTTCACGATATTCAAAATAGCGTGGTCACGGTCACCGCTTGCTGTCAGAATAATCGCATCTTTACCACCGGTTTCAGCAGAAAGCGGACAAGTCGGGTTGATTTCCAAAAGTTTAAATGCGGTATCAGTTCCACCTGTAAAAATTGTATGTTTTATAGAAGGATGCGATGTCAAATAATTTAATGATTTAGCGCCATCAGGACAAACGATTTGCAATGCATCTTTCGGAACACCTGCATCCCAAAATGCCTGTACAAATTCCCAAGCCACAGGGAATGCCGCTGTTGCAGGTTTCAAAATCACAGTGTTTCCGCTTGCCAATCCAGCTATTACCCCACCCACAGGAATTGCCAGCGGGAAATTCCAAGGCGGAATTACCAGCACAACACCTTTTGGTGTATGTGTTACCGTTTTCAGCTCTTCAAATTTCCTCATTGAATATGGATAGAAACGGCAGAAGTCAATCGCTTCCGAAACTTCCACATCACCCTCGTTAAAGGTTTTTCCGGTTACGGCAGCCATTACACCAATCAAGTCACCGCGTTTGGCAGCCAGATTTTCAGCCACTTTGTGCAACAGTTCATTTCGTTTAGCAAGCGCAGTTTTTCTCCATCCCGATTTATCTGTTTCGGCAATTTCAATCACTTCTTTCATCATTTCCAATGAAATGGTACTTGCTTCGCAAATAAGCACTTTATTTCCTTGACTACGGTCAAAATATTGTCTTTTTGTGTCGGTTGTGCTCTGTTTTTCGCCTACTTGTGCAGGAATTTGGTACGGCTTATCTTTTTCCGATTTCATCCATTTCTTACGAATTTCATTCGTCCAAAGTCTGTTCGGTCGAAGATCAAAATCGGTATCCGGCTCACTTTTGAATTCATTAATATTTTTGAACGGTGCTTGTGGCTGATTACGATTTTGCTTCCGTTTGGGTTCAGTGCTAACCGTATCTTTGATTGCCATAGCCTCTTCAAATTGATTTTTCAAGAAATCCCACTCTTTGCTACCTTCTTTCAGATTAAATGAATAGGTCAGGAAGTTGTCTTCGCCTGTGTTCTCATCCATTCGGCGAACAAGGTATGAAACGGCATTTAGGAAATGTTCGTCGCTCACCACCGGCGTGTAGAGAATAATATGCTTGTCCAGTTTCCGCATTACGCGCGGCAAGTGGTTTGCCATTCCTTCCAGCATCTCGAAGGTTACATATTCTTCTACTTTGTTTCTTTGGGAAAGCAAATAGGCATATCCAATCGTAAAGAAATTATGCGAAGCCACACCTACATGCACTGCCTCAGCATTTTCAGGCAAAAGCGCTACATCAAGCACTTTCAGGTAATTGGCATCCACTTTTATTTTGGTGTCGTAAATTGGATTTTCCCAACCTCGCAAGGACGAATGAATAGTTTCCATTGCCAGATTTGCGCCTTTTACAAGTCGCATTTTTAAAGGCGCACCACCGTCTGCATAACGCTTTTTGGCAAACTCATACAACTCATCTTGCAGTTTTCGAGCATCGGGAAGGTAAGCCTGAATAACAATTCCTGCAGTCAGATTTTTGAAACGCGGTTCGGAAAGTACAGTTTTGAACACATCAAGCGTCAGCTCCGTGTCTCTGTACTCTTCCATATCTAAGTTCACAAATTTGTAGGATTTTACGCCGTTTTCATCTGTAAATTGATAATCCATAGCCTGCTGATAGATATTTCCCATCAGTTCGCAAAGCTCTTTTTTACAATTTTCGTAATTTAACGGATTGATTTGAGCATAAATCCCCGAAAGTTTTACCGAAATATAATTAATGCGCGGATCTTTCAAAGCTTCCAGATAGTGCTCATAGCGTTTGCGAGCTTCGCCATCGCCAAGCACCACTTCACCCAATAAGTTTACGTTTTGTCCGATTTTTTGACTGAGCCGCCCATCCAAGTGTTTATTCAGTAAATCAGGTCGCTCATTGATAATAATGGCGCGAGTGTAATCACGCAGGTATTTTTTGAAAATAGGAACTGAAATGCCCGGCACGAGATATCCAACCGAATTAAACAGTTGCAACATGGCTTTTTCAGCACCGGTAAAAAATTCAGGTGTTCCGTATTCTTTTAATAATAAACGGATACGTTTGGCAAGTTTTCGGTTATCTCGAATTTGCGAAGTTTCATCCAACATTTTGGTCATCAAGACCTTATCATTAGGATTTTGAACCAAAACAGCATACTTATTCTGCTCTTTTAGTTCTTCTGCTCGGATTTCTTCCATCGCTTTGGACATAAAACTACGTGCCCAATCGATTACTTCTTTAGCTTTGATGTTTTCCATAGGTATATAAATGATAAAAAGTGATTATTTTATTTTACTTACATTTTAAAGTTAATTTAAAGAAAAATGTGTTGTTTTTCAACATTTCGCAAATTAAAAAAAACACATTGACACAATGGGTGTAACCCACATTATTGCGTAAATATAGCTAAAAATATTCTTAAATAAAAGTATTTAAATAGATTTTTTTGAATCTACATTATTATGATTATGAACTCGTCTCGACTTATTGTTTTTTTACCTAAAAAAATCAATTTGACAGATAAAAACTCGTTTTTATTTTTAATAAAACTACGGATTTCACAAATGACACGAATAAATTCGTGCAATTCGTGTTATTCGTAGTTAAAAAAATGAGCATTTTTGTGTTATTATGAAAAGTCAAAGATGACTTCTATAACAAAAATCCATAATAATTTTAAAAATAATTTATAACTTTGTACTATATCTTAATAACACTATTTATCATGAAAAAAATATTCTTTATAATTCTCATATCAATTACACTTTTTTTTGTAAGTTGCAACATAAAGAGTCAGGATGACAAAACAACACAACAACAAGACTTTTTTGAATTTCTGAACTACAAAGAACATATAATGAAACAGCAAAAAAACGACATTCAAAAGGATGAGTTTTTTATGCAGTTCGAAAAAGACTTATTTGACTATGTTGATTCTGTTGGTTTATTTATTAATTGGCAAGGCGTAATAAACGATATTAAAAGTGAAAGTATCGGAGACAACACAGCATTGAGTTTTAAAATATACAGCATATCAAGAGACAATCATAACTTAGAATTTAATTGTACTCATCTAATAGACAACCATAATATTAGCACGGACTACATTTACAATACAGTTAAAAATATGCCTGAAAACACAATGGTTTATTTTGATGGTTTTATACGCACAAAAAACATAGGAGAAGTATATTATCATTCTTCTTCATCAAAAGAAAGCAACATTGAACTTCCAAAATATAAGTTTTGGATAATAGATTTAAGTCCAGAAAAAAGGACTGATACTCTATCAACAGCTATGCAAAAAGCAGTTTCTATTGCCTATGAAGCGAACAAACCATTAAAAATGCAGTTTAATAAACAAATAACTAAAAAAGAAAGTGATGACAAACTTAAAGAATTAATACCTCAACTTGATGAAGCTAAAACACAATTATCAAATAATGAAAAATTATATATCGAAAGACTAAGCACTTGTCTTATTTACAATTTCTTGTATGGGGAGTAAGTATGAGATAAAATAACAAATTTTATCTGTTCTTGCAAAATATGTCCTTAATAGTAAAAATTCCAAAGAGATGGACGATTATAAAAAAGCAACATTATCATCGCTTAAAACTTTGACAATGTTACTTTAAAAATATCAAAAAAAGATGGTTTAATTTGCCACAAACTCAGCCAACCTTCTATCCAATTCTTCCATTTGGTCCATACGCACAAAAGATACGCAGGCACGAAGTCCATTTTGATTTTCACTGCCGGTAATGGCAAGCGAAATGGCACTGATACCAAAGTACAAGAATTTTTTCATCAGTTCACCGCTTGTCATGCCGGGATAAGCAATGGTAAAGTAAAAACCATCCGCCAATTCACGCTCATAATCTTCGTAAACAATGTAAAATCCGTGTTTTAAGAAAATTTCTTTCATCCGTTTGGCTTTTTCACCGTAATGGTGCAGCTCTTTCACGAAGTCGAGTTTTCCATCATTAACTGCTTTCAGCATTGATGCAAGTGCGTATTGAGCTGAGTGTGAAGTTCCTGCAGTTGTAGCATAAAGCACACCGTATGGAATAAAACGTCCCAAAGTTTCCGATGGAAAATAATTTCTCAAGTTTGGATATGGATGCGAATAGGTCTTATCGCTAAACACAAGCATAGCTATTCGCTGTCCGGCATAGCTGAAAATCTTAGATGCAGAAAGTATCAGGATAAAGTTGTCGGTGTATTTTGATACGGAAGGTTGATAAGGCGACTGACAAGGTACGCCGTAATGCTCCCTAAAATCCATTCCGAAGTAAGCCAAATCTTCAATCACAATCACATCGTATTTATTGGCTAACTCGCCGATGGCTTTCAATTCACCTTCTGAAAAACAACACCATGTAGGATTATTTGGCGACGAGTAACAAATGGAACAGATATTTCCTTCTTTCAGAAATTCTTCTAATTTTTCACGCAGTTTTTCACCACGATAATTCAAGAAATCAAAAGATTTATACGGCAGTCCTAACAGTTGTAGTTGCGACTTTTGAACAGGAAAACCCGGGTCGATAAAGAGTGTGTAAGGTTTATCGGGATTTGTTCTTGCACACGCCAAAAGCGCAGCAAAACTTCCCTGCATTCCGCCCACTGTGGGAATGCAGTATTCGGCTTTCATCTCAATTCCAATAAACGAGCGAACAAAACGAGCGATTTCCTCTTTCGCAAACGGAACACCTTCAATATTTGGATAAATGGATGCCAGACCTTTATCAAGAGCCTCTTTTTCTCCTTCAATGCCAATTTGCGATGCAGGAAGTCCCGGAACCCCCATTTCCATATGAATAAATTCCACACCACTCTCCTGCTCTATCTGAGCCACTAGTTTACCTACCTGACGAATAGATAATTGATTTATATCATCTGTCCCAAATTGGGAAAAAAGATTGTCAACGAGACCTTTATTTATCATATTTATTTGTTTAGTTGTTCGGTTGTTTATAAGTTCGGTCGTTTATAAGATTGCTTTTGCGTGAAAACATCCAAACATCCGAACCTATAAACGTCCGAACATTTAAAAACTATTTTCTTCTATCGACTACTCTGATTGCTTTTCCTTCACTTCGTGGTATTGATTTCGGTTCTACCAGAGTAACTTTCACGCTTAGCCCAATGGCGCTGTTTAGTGCATGTTGAATACGTTTTGAGAGATTTTGCAGGTCTTTAATGGTGTCAGTCAATTTGGTTTCATCCATTTCAACTTGCAGTTCCAACGTATCCAAATTATTTTGTCTGTCCACATAAAGCATATAGTGAGCCGATGTTTCGCAAAGTTCTAACAGCACGTGCTCGATTTGCGATGGGAATAAGTTTACACCGCGAATAATAAGCATATCGTCGCTACGTCCGGTGATTTTCTTCATGCGCACAAGCGTACGACCGCACTCACATTTCTCATAATTCAGCATGGAAAGGTCTCGTGTGTTATAACGAATCATCGGAATACCTTCTTTGGTCAATGTAGTGAAAACTAGTTCGCCTTCCTCACCTTCGGGAAGCGGCTCTTTAGTAACAGGGTCAATAATTTCAGGAAAGAAATGGTCTTCGTTCACGTGTAATCCGCTATGGAACATACAATCATTGGAAACGCCGGGTCCCATTACTTCGCTTAATCCATAAATATCATAAGCTTGAATTCCCCATTTTCGTTCCAATTCCAAACGCATATTTTCAGTCCACGGCTCTGCTCCAAAAAATCCTTTTTTCAATTTTAATTTATCCAAGTCGATACCGCTTTCTGCCATTGCATCCGCCAAATGCAACGCATAAGACGGTGTACAAGCCAAAGCCGTTACGTTATAATCGGTCATCAACTGCAATTGCCGACGAGTATTTCCACCTGAAATGGGAATTACGCTCGCGCCAACTTCTTCTGCTCCGTAATGTACACCCAATCCACCCGTGAAAAGTCCATAACCATAAGCCACCTGTATCGTATCTTCCACACCAATTCCGCTCATGGTAAAACAGCGTGCCACAGCTTCTTTCCAAATTTTCAGGTCATTTCGCGTGTAACCTACGGTGGTCGGTTTTCCGGTCGTTCCGCTCGAAGCATGTACACGCACAATTTCCTTCATCGGCACAGCAAAAAGTCCGAAAGGATAATTATCCCTCAAATCTTGCTTGTACATAAAAGGAAGCTTTACTATATCGTCAATCGACTTAATATGAGAAGGTTTTACGCCTGCTTCATCCATTCTTTTTCGGTAAAAAAAGACGTTATTATATACACGCTGTACGAGTTCGCGTAATCTTTCACTTTGCAATTTCCGCATATTATCGCGGGACATGCACTCAATATCTTTATTCCAAATCATATTTTTATTGTTGGATGTGTGATGTTGGATGTTTAGTTGTTTATTCGTTCATTTATTTTCCATACTACACACTAATATCTCAAGTCTTCTTCCGTAACGGATTTAAATTTATTTTCTTTAATAACTTCTATTGCTTTTTCGCGGTTATTGGTACGGAAAACCACAATGGATTTACTGCCGTAGCTGAACGCATAGACATATTCCATGCTAATGCCAGCCTCAGCAAATTGGCGCATAATCTTATACATAGAACCGGGCTGCGGGTCCATTTCAAGGGAAAGCACATCGTGAATGCGAACGGTAAATTGCTTTTCACGAAGTTTTTCCTGAGCCATTTCCGGGTCAGATACAAGTAGCCTTACAATGCCATATTCATCGGTATCTGCCACCGTCAGCGATGCAATATTAATATTGTTGTCAGCCAGAACAGCAAGCATTTCATTCAGGATGCCGGGCTTATTTTCCATAAAAATAGATAATTGGCGAATTGTCATAGTTACTTTTGGGTATTAGGGTTAATTTTGAAAAAGTAATTTGTGCAAAGTTAGAAATTTTACGGCAAAAAGCTCTGTTTTTTCTTGGAAAGATTTCAAAACAGAGCTTTTTAAAAAATAAAAACGTCATTTTGATGAGAAAACGACGTTTGAAATAACTATCTCTTTTTTCGAGACAAAAGAAAAGCAAAAGCAGCAGCAACTATCAACAATGTAAATAAACTAATCCAAACATTCAATTTATAAGATGTTACGTTGATTTTATAAGGTTCTTTTAGCATTCTGTAATGAGATATTCGGTAATTAACTTGATTGTCGGATGTTTGAAAAACATTGGACGATTTAATTATTTTTCCGGGGATTTGCAAGTCGCATTTTAACTTATCATCTATAAAATCAACTAAATAATAAGCAGAAAAAAACTCATTAAATTTATCTATTTCTTTATTTTCATCCATGAACTTTGAAAAAGATTTTGAATTGTATTTTTTATCCAAATACGCACCAACATCTGTTGTCCACCACTCACTTTGTGGATTATTTTTCACTGACAGCAACAAACTATCTTTTTCTTGACTTAATGTATTTTTATTAATTGACACAGTATTTTTTATTTCATCCCACTCGGAAAGCATCACATAAAAAACACCCTCAATGTAATTATCTGCTAACCAGACATTTGCTTTGTCTGATATTTTATCAGTCAGTTTTTGTATCTCAATGCCGTTTAACCCCACAAGCAAATCCAAGTTTCCTGTAAACCAAAATCGACTTTCCGCTTCGGTAAAATATTTGTCAATAGGGACTTGCACAAAAGTAGTATCTAAGCTATATGTTTCGCCATATTCATAACTCGTATAGAACCATTTAAACTTTTTATTGAACTTCATTTCTACCTTCACATGTGGAAATTGCTGAGCCTGAATACTATTTTGCTGATAATCGGAAATATCCGCATAATCTCTCTTAAAATAACAGATACTATCCCAATCTGCCTCATTGAATAAAGCCACCAAATTATCACAAGAGAAGTCTTTGTATTCAGTCGGTTCGTCTGAATGTTTTGAAGATATTTTCCAAAGACTATCTACTTTCAAACCTGCTATACTGGTTAATGTATCGCCACGCTTCAATTTAGGTATACTATCTAATTGGATTGCAACCTCTTGGTATATTTCCCCATTCTCGTTTATAACTGTTTTATATTCAAGCACTTTATTATTATCACAAGACGCCAAACAAAGTGCTACGAAACCACCTATCAATATATTTTTAATTGTTTTCATCTGTTTATTTTTTATTTTTAGTTGTCAAATGGAACCTTTGACGATTAAAATAATCATTACTTTGTGTGTTTAATGATTTTTTTTAATCGTGTCGGTTTCATAAGTTTCAATTATTTGAGTTATACGTTCTTTTCTTAGCCTGCTTTGAGCATTCACACAACCAAATTCTTCAAAAACGGAACTTGATTTTGCGGTCTCATATTCACTGCAATTTGAATTTTTATAATAGGATTGCAGATTGGGAATTGTCTTAAATTCAGTTGATTTTGAGCGAAAATAAAAAACTTCATTCAACACTAAAATCAAAAGAAATATAGCTGCGGTGTTAATCATTATTTTCCAAAAATGATATTTTTGTGGTTTCTTTTTTCTTTCCAATTGAAAAATTATTGCATCAGCAATTTCTTCCTCATTTTCTATTTTGGGAACATTTTTTTTCAATTGTTTCAAAATCTTATCCAATTTGATATTATCTTCTTTCATAATTTTCTATTTTATTAATCATTTCTATCATTTTTTTTCTCGCCAAATAGATATTGCTTTTGATTTTATTTGCAGAAAGTCCGGTTATTTCTGATATTTCTGCAGTAGTCAAATCATCGAAATAGTGAAGTGTAAAGACCAATTTTTGCTTTGGTGTAAGTTTTGAACTTAAACCCTCAATCAATAGAATAACATCTTCATTTTCCAAAACTTTTAGCTGACTATTTTCATCTGAAATTTCTTTTATTTTTACACTTAGAGTTTCAACACTTACACTTTTTTGAGTTTTTTTCATTCTATCCAAACACAAATTTGAGCAAATTCGGTAAAGCCACGTGCTCATATTATATTTCGGATTGTACGATTTTAGATTTTCCCATAGCTTAATAAAAGTTTCCTGACAAATATCTTTTGCCTCTTCTTCATCACAAAGCAATCGAAACGACAAAGCATAAAGCATTTTTTGATAAGCCTTTACAATCAATCGGAACTTGCCTGTATTCCCGGTCAAACACTCATCTATGATATCTAATAATTCTTTTTGCGTCATTATACTTTTAGTTGCTTTATCTATTATACGATTTCAGATAGACAAAAGTCGAAAAAAAACGTTACTTTTTTTCAAAAATAACGTTTTCTTCTTTATTTTCAGGCATTTAATTCTAAAAAATCACCTTAATAAATTTATATGTCCTTTCAACTTATAGGGTTTTCCATCGGCACCTTTGGCTTTGATTATATAGAAATAAGTTCCTTCGGCAGCCGGCTTTCCGTTGATATTTCCATCCCATCCGGTTTGTGGGTTTGTCCAACTGTACACCACTCTACCCCAACGATTTACTACCGTAGCCTGAAACTCGGCTATGGAAGTATAAGCCACCCGAAATTCATCATTAAAGCCGTCGCCATTGGGTGTAAAGATGCTTGGCACCATAATTTGCGATTCGGAAAGTATGACATCGATGGAATCGGAAGCTGTTTGCGTTTCATTGCTAACCGTGAGGCGAACTTTGTATTTTCCGGATTCCGTAAAAGTATATTGGTGGTCTCGTTCGGTGCGTGTTAATATTAATGTACCCTCTTTGAAAATTTCCCAAAAATAGTTTCTCACATCGCCTTGCGGATTGCTGAAAAAACGGATTTCAAGCGGTGCTGAGCCGTCAATTGTTTTTGCATCGGGACGTTGGTTTTCATTCAAAGCCTCACGAGCAGTAGTTTCTGTGGTTATTTTACAAGAAATTTCTTCTTCGGGATTTTCTTGTGCGTAAATATCGTTTTGTACTATTTTATCGGGTGAGTTTATTTGAGCAGTTTGTGTTACACTTTCTTTATAGTCAATTATTTCACCGTTTAAATTTTGGTAAAAAATCTTGTTTTTATTGGAAAGCTTACTTAAATCCACCACCCAAACAGTCGTTTTTTGTCCGTCGGCTACAATCGTGTATCCAGTATTGGCTTTAGGTTCGATGTACGTTTCTCTGTTTGAAATTGCATTTACATTAGTCAGTCTTTTGGAAACGCCGTCTGAAAACTCAAACCACTCCACATAAGTTCCGGAACTTGCCGCTTTGAAATGAATTTCAGTAGCATCATTTATCGAACTGTTATCTATTCTGTTAAAAACCAAGATCCTATCAATCCCTACTGCGTCCACAATCTGCCGATGCTTTCCCACCACGCTGAGTTGGGCAAACATCAGAAAAGAGGATAAAAACAGGATAGTACTAAAAATGACTCGTTTCATACTTACAAATAATGATGGATTGTAAAACTACTTCAAAATTAGCTAAAAGCTACTTAATAAAGTAAATTTACATTTTAATAAACAAAAAAATGGCTTATTTATTGTAATTTCTAGCTTTATGATGTATAAATTTTCGTACATTTGCAGTTAATTAGGAGATTTGTAACTTATCGGTTCGTTGCAAAGATTTTTATTTTAACATACAATTCTCTACAACAGAACGACATAGAGATTGTTTAACTTTTAGACTTATGAAAATCAAGTTTTATCTTACGCTTTTTTTAAGCCTGTTTATTTGTTCACAAGCCATTTTTTCGCAACAACTGAACTATCCGGTTAAAACAATAGATGGCAAAGAGTATTATCAATATACCGTGCAAGTGAGTGAAGGATTATATTCCATCAGCAAAAGATTTGGTGTAACGCAAGCTGAAATCAACCGAATAAACCCTGAAATTCACGACGGATTAAAAGCCGGGCAGGTTATTCTTATTCCAAAAAAAGAGACAGCAAGCAATGTTTCTGTTTCTTCGCAGGAAGTGGGAATAGAATATGTATTACATACGGTTGAGCGCAGGCAGACGCTTTTTGCTATTAGTCGCAAGTATAACGTAACACAAGATGTTATCGTTCAGTCCAATCCTATATTGAAAGAGCGTGGCATACAGCCGGGCGATGTGCTTCGTATTCCGGTAAGAAAAGAGCCTGAGCAAAAAACTGAAAAAAAGAGACTTTTTGAAAGAAAAAAAGAAACTGAACCGACTCGTACATCAGAAAGAACGCTTCATATTGGTGCGGAAGGCAATTTTATAAAGCACAAAGTAGCTCAAAAAGAGACTTTATTTTCATTAAGCAGACAATATAATGTAACTGTGGCTGAAATTGAAGCTGCCAATCCGGATATGACCGACGGACTGAAAGCAGGAACCGTAATCAATATTCCGCTTAAATCCGGCATGAAACAGACCACAATCGAAGCGCAGGTTCCAAAAGCAATAGAAAGACCTAAAGTAGTAAAAACTACTTATAAAGTGGCTTATTTACTGCCATTTATGCTAGATAACGGCAATAAAGACACTACAATTGATAAATTCATTGATTTTTATTTAGGTTCATTACTAGCTATCAACAACGCCAAAAACGGCAGCATGAACTTTGAAATTCACACTTTTGATATCGAGAAAACGGAAACAAAAGTGCATGAAGTGATTAATAAGCCTGAATTGCAAGAAATGGACTTAATTATAGGACCTGCGTACACTGCACAGATTCCGGTGCTGACCGATTTTGCGAAAAGACATAAAATCCATACCGTAATTCCGTTCAGTTCAAAGGTTAGCTACATCGACAGCAATCCGTATATTTTCCAATTTAACCCCGATCAAGAAACGCAGGTGGATTTTTTGGCAAATAAACTGAAAACACAATTTGCAAGCAGCAATATAATATTTGTAGAAACGGGCAATGCAGGCAAATCAGAAGATGATATTGACATTTTTAATATCCTGACCAAACAATTGAGCAGACAGAAAATTTCTTTCAAAAAAATCAAAAGTTCGGATATGAGCCAAGTGGAAAATTATCTATCGGCATCGGCTGCGAATATCTTTATTTTCGACAGTGAGCGTTTCAATCAAGTTCAGATTCATCTATCTGACCTTCACACTTTAAGCTCAAAATATAATATCGGCGTAATTGGTCAATATTCATGGCGAGCAGTGAGCGGTAAAAAGCCAAAAATGTACTACGTTTCGCCATTTAATGGACATATGACTGCTACGCAATTCTACGAAAGTGAATTCAAAAAATATTATGGCGATATGCGTCCAATCACCAACCCGCGATTTGACCTTTTAGGTTATGACTTGACGACATTCTTCCTTTCCACCATGCTGAAAGATGGATTTAGCTTTATCAAATCCGATAGTCCGATTCGTTTCACCAATGGCGTGCAGTCCAATTTTGACTTCCAACGTGTAGGAAACAAAGGTGGTTTTATTAATCAAAATTTGTACTTAATAGAAGATGAAGCAAAATCGAATTAAAGTTTTACTGTTTCTGTGTTTTGGGTTTTTCTTTTTTAGTACAAACCACACAAAAGCTCAAACCATTTTGCTCGATCCACCTGAAATTTATTTGGGTGTATCCGGCGGTGCTACCGGAAGCATGATGTTTTTTAACCCGAAAGTTCAGCAAAGTTACCTATTGGGTTATAATGGTGGACTTGCATTCAGATACGTAACTGAGAAGCACTTCGGACTACAACTGGAACTTAACTATTCACAACGCGGATGGCGTGAAGCCAACAACCTATACACAAGACAGTTGGACTATATTGAAATGCCTTTTCTGACTCATATCTATTTTGGAAAAAGCAGTCGATTTATTTTTAACTTAGGACCAAAATTTAGTTATCTGCTTAGCGAAAAAGTAATTGAAAATAACACAGAAAATTCAATACAAGAGCAACATATTAAACCTGTGCATTTTAAATTCGATTACGGAATTACAGCCGGATTGGGATATAATCTGAAAACGAAAAAAGCCGGACTTTATCAATTCGAAGTTAGGGCATATTACGGATTAGGCGATGTATTTACAAACACAAAAAGTGACTATTTCAACAATTCAAATCATCTGAATCTATCGGTTAATTTAGCCTACTTTTTTCAACTTGCGGGTAGAGAGAAATAGATGTCGGATGACCGATGACGGATGTTCGGTTGTTCGGCTGTTTATAGGTTTGGATGTTTATTCGTTTGGTTGTTCGAGACTGTAGGTGTATTGTCATGATATCGGGACAGCCAGCAATTAGATTTTTGGATATTCGGATATTTGAATGAAAATTTCCCGTAGGAATAAACATCAATAGAAAATTGTTCACACCTGACAAGTATTTCCCGTAGGGAATAGATGTTTTGAAGTTCGGATATTATTTAGTTGTTATTACGCTATGCTGTTATTCGGTTGTTGCGATAGAGCAAACCATTAAGATTAATTAAGAAGTTTAGAAACATTAAGACCTGCTTAATGAAATCTTAATTAAAACTTAACTTCTTAATGTTATAAATGTAGCATTTTTGACATTTCGTTTAACCGCAAAAAATCATAAAGAAACAGAAAACTTTTCATGATAATACTTCATATAGAAACTTCCACAAATGTGTGTTCGGTGGCTCTAAGTTGCAAAGGAAAATCCATTTTTGAACTGTCCAACAGTAACGGATTAAACCACGCAACCATGCTTAGTCCGTTTATTGAGAAGGCTTTGGAAAAATTAAAAGCAGAAAACCTCAAACTTGATGCTGTAGCTGTGAGTGGCGGTCCGGGCTCTTATACCGGATTGCGAATTGGTGTTTCAACCGCCAAAGGACTTTGCTACGGTTTGGATATTCCGCTTATTTCAGTGCCTACGCTTGAAGTTTTGACGCAAGGTGCACTAGCACACACAGAGATAGAAACTGACGCTATGCTTTGTCCTATGATTGACGCGCGTAGAATGGAAGTTTACACGGCTCACTACACTCCTACTCTCGAACTGAAAGAAGATGTGTATGCTGAAATTGTTACAGAAAATTCTTTTGCTGAACTGTTGGCGACAGGTAAAGTCTATTTCTTCGGGAATGGTGCCGAAAAGTGCAAATCAACTCTCACGCATCCGAATGCCGTATTTATTGACAATGTAGAAATTTTAGCCAAAAACATGATTGCCGCAGCAGAAAAGAAGTTTCAAGAAAAAGATTTTGCTGATGTAGCGTACTTTGAACCTTTCTATTTGAAAGAATTTCAAGCAACTACACCTAAAAAAATGTTTTAATTTTTTGTCGGTTATTTTATTATGGAAAACAATTTTCTTTTCGCATTTTTAATCACGCTTTTTGCAGGGCTGAGCACCGGGATTGGAAGTGCTTTAGCGGTTTTCACCAAGCGCACCAACACAAAATTCCTGTCTTTTGCTTTGGGACTTTCGGCAGGTGTAATGATTTATGTTTCGTTTGTAGAATTATTTCCACAAGCCACATCACTGATGTCCGAAACAAACTCTAATGCAGCATTATATACTGTTTTAGCATTTTTCGGGGGAATAGCGCTGATATTTTTGATTGATATGTTGATTCCACATGAAGAAAACCCGCACGAAATGCACAAAGTGGAAGACATGGAAAAAAAGAAAAACAGCAAATTAAAACGTGTGGGCTTGATGACCGCGTTGGCTGTTGCCATTCACAACTTTCCGGAAGGAATTGCCACTTTTGCATCGGCTATGGTTGCACCGGATTTAGCTATTCCAATCGCCATTGCTATCGCTATTCACAATATCCCCGAAGGAATTGCTGTGGCTGTTCCACTCTATCATTCCACGGGCAGCCGTTCGAAAGCATTTTGGCTCTCGTTTTCATCGGGGATTGCTGAGCCAATTGGTGGTTTGATAGGTTTTTTGATTTTGAACCAGTTCTTAAATCCTTTTATTTTGGGAATAATCATGGCGGGCGTAGCAGGAATTATGGTCTATATCTCTGTGGACGAACTGCTTCCGGCTGCTGAAAAATACGGTGAACACCATGTTTCTATTATCGGATTTATTATCGGAATGGCAGTAATGGCAGCTAGTTTACTTATTCTCTAAACTTGACAAACTCTTTTTCACCATTTCAATCTCTTTTTTGTAGCGTTCCACACGCTCTAAATCCTTTTCTGTAGGGTTTGAGAGTCTTGTTAAATCCATGTTGTTGGTCAAATCGTTCAACTTCACTCTTGCAGCCAACGAATTTGTTACTACTTTGGATAAATACTCTTCTCTTGTTTCACTGTGCTTATTATTTAATAATTGTAGCGCTGTAAGCAGTTCATCAAATTCAACAGCAGTTAATTTTTCCGCAAGTTTTTCTTGAAGTTGATTCATTACTTCCATTTCTGTAATAGGCGTATCTTCGGCAGCATCGTGCAGATAACCTAAGACTTGCTCTTTCCACGTTTTTCCCATCGAAGCCACGCTTGTAAGATGTCCGGCAAAATAATCGTTCTCGCCTTTGTCTATTTGTCCACGATGAATTTCTGCCGCCATTTGCGCTGCAATTTTTATGGCTTCTTGATTTTGTTTTGTCCTTTTCATAAATTATATTTAGTACAAATATATCACTTTTTATACAATAATCGTCGGCTGGCAGCCAACGCACCTCATATAAAACAACTAAACAACCAAACTAATAAAAATCCGAACATCTTAAAAAAAACACTCATTTTGTAAAGTCCACTTTGCAAAATCAATTATTTTATCTATTTTTGTAAAAGCTAATCGAAACCCTATGGAAAACTTCCACAAAACCCATAAATACTTAGTAGAGCACGTTACATCGCCTGTTCGAAGATTGCTGATGGATGAGATTGATTGGACGCATCGCATGATAGGAATTAAGGGAAGTCGTGGTGTGGGTAAAACCACTTTCCTACTCCAATACGCTAAAGAACATTTTGGCGCAAACAACAGAGCTTGTCTCTATGTAAATTTCAATAATTTATACTTTACGACTAACTCGTTGGTCGATTTTGCAGGCGAATTTTGCAAGCAAGGTGGAAAAACGTTGCTATTAGATCAAATTTTCAAATATGAAAATTGGTCAAAAGAACTGCGAACCTGCTACGACAAGTATCCCAACTTACAAATAATCTTTTCCGGCTCATCGGTTATGCGGTTGGTGGAAGACAATGAATACTTGAAAGATATTGTTGCTGTATATAATTTACAAGGGTTTTCATTCCGTGAATATTTAAACTTAAAATCGGGAAATAATTTTTCGACTTACAAACTCGAAGAAATTTTACAAAATCCCATAGAATTATCAGAAAAAATTCGTAATATTGTCAATCCATTAGATTACTTTACAGACTACTTACATCACGGTTATTATCCGTTTTTTTTGGAAAGCAGAAACTACTCTGAAAATCTACTGAAAACGATAAATATGATGATGGAAGTAGATATTTTATTGATAAAGCAGATTGACTTGAAGTATCTGCCAAAAATTAGAAAACTGCTGAATCTAATTATGCAATGCGCACCTTGCGCATTGAATATAAGCCAATTGAGCGATGAGATTCAAACTTCTCGTTCAACGATAATGAATTATTTGAAATACCTTCGGGATGCTCGATTATTGAATCTTCAATACAAAGCAGGCGAAGATTTTCCGAAAAAACCACGTGCTGTTTTTCCGCAAAACACTAACATCATGCATGTGCTAACAGATGAAGTAAAAAAAGACGATGAGATGAAAACTTTTCTTTACAATGCACTTCACGCGAAGCACAAAGTTAGTCAAGGAAAGAAACACAATGATTTTTTAATTGATAATAAAATTGATATTACCTATTTGAGCAATATTGAAAATAAAAAAACACGTTCGCACAACATTTATGCTATGGATGACGTAAGATTAGGTCAGAAAAACGAAATACCCGTTTGGTTATTTGGATTTTTACATTGATTTTTAATGTAAACACAGAGACACTGAGAAAATCTGTTTTTAGTTAAAAAAAATAAGAGTAAATCCGCAGTGGCGGAATTAGAGTATTTAGACAGTGTTTACAAGTAATTTCTATTCCATAATTAGTAATAAAAAAGTCTCTGTTAATCGATTAAAATTGTCCGTAGGACAAACCCATAAATAACCCCCAGATTTATCTGGGGGAATAGGCAAAACAATTTAACGAAACTCTGTAAGAGTTTCCTATAATAGGAAATGGGAAAACACTTACAGTGTTTATATCGTATTTGGTTGTTATCCCCCAATTAAAATTGGGGGTTATGCACAGGAAACTTCTACGAAGTTTAATCTTTACAACACATTAAACAAATAGAATAAAAAACTATATTACTAACTAAATTAATAACTAATTAAAATGGCAAAAGAAAAAAAGTTTATTACCTGTGATGGAAACGAAGCTGCTGCACACGTTGCGTATATGTTTAGCGAAGTCGCTGCTATCTATCCTATCACACCTTCGTCCACCATGGCTGAATACGTGGATGAGTGGGCTGCCGGCGGTAGAAAGAACATGTTCAACGAAACTGTTTTCGTACAAGAGATGCAATCTGAAGCCGGTGCTGCCGCTGCAATGCACGGTGCTTTGCAAGCCGGAACTTTGGCTACTACTTTTACGGCATCACAAGGATTATTGTTGATGATTCCGAATATGTACAAAGTTGCCGGTGAGTTGCTACCCGGTGTTTATCACGTTTCTGCACGTGCATTGGCTGCTCAGGCATTATCCATCTTTGGCGACCATCAAGACGTAATGGCTGTTCGTCAAACAGGATGTGCTCTTTTTGCAACAGGTTCAGTACAAGAAGTAATGGACTTGGCTGCTGTAGCACACTTATCAGCAATTAAATCTCGTGTTCCTTTTGTGCATTTCTTTGACGGATTCCGCACATCACACGAAATCCAAAAAATTGAAGTAATTGATGCAGAAGCTGTTCAAGCGTTGGTTGATCAAGATGCATTGAAAGCATTCCGTCAACGTGCATTGAATCCTGATAATCCGGTAATTCGCGGTACTGCTCAAAATCCGGATATCTACTTCCAAACTCGCGAAGCTTCTAATCCATTCTACGATGCACTGCCTGAAATTGTAGAGAATTATTTGAATCAATTAGCTACAATTACCGGACGCAAATACGGATTGTTTGATTATTATGGCGATCCTGAAGCTGACCGCGTAATTATTGCAATGGGTTCTGCTACGGAAGCTATTCGCGAAGGTGTAGATTATCTACGTGAAAAAGGTGAAAAAGTAGGATTGGTATCCGTTCACTTGTATCGTCCTTTCTCTGCAAAACATTTCCTTTCCGTATTACCAAAAACAGCAAAACGTATCTGTGTGCTTGACCGCACAAAAGAGCCGGGTGCTAATGGTGAACCACTTTACCTGGATGTAAAAAACGCTCTTTACAAAACTGAAAAT
>DUQG01000075.1 GCA_012837935.1 Bacteroidales bacterium | reverse complement strand
TTTTATTAAATAACTGCAAAATTATCTATTTTCAAATCAAGTCGTAAAATCAAAGAACGCCTGTAGCTGAGTGAAAATCAGCACTATATAAAGAAATTTAAAAAATTAATGCATCACTAGTAATTTTGTACCATCAAATCATTGTCTTATGGTGTAATGGTAGCACGACAGATTCTGGTCCTGTTCGTCTAGGTTCGAATCCTAGTAAGACAACAACAAAAACAATCGGCTCTAAATGAGCCGATTGTTTTGTTCTACCAAGTAGCAGTTAATTTAGAATTAACTGCTACTTAATATTCAATCGTCCACTCGTTTACTTATCCACTTGTTTACTTCTCTTCAGATAAGCAATTACACCCAGCATACTAATTAGCACAAATGCAAGAAGGATATAAACAAACACGGCAGAAACACCATCTGTTACACCGTATGAGTGCATTCCGCTAAGTAGGTAGTTCACACCGAAAAAAGTCATCAAAACTGAAGCAAATGCAAACACCGAGAGTAGATTAAAAAGCCAAAGGTTATCGCGTTTTTTCACAAGGTGGATATGCGTTACTACGCTGTAAACTATCATTGTGATAAGTGCCCAAGTCTCTTTCGGGTCCCAGCCCCAATAGCGTCCCCACGATTCGTTTGCCCAGATAGCACCGAGAAATGTTCCGATAGTCATCAGCGCAAGTCCCACAAGCAGCGCCATATTGTTTGTAATGCTTAGTTCCTTTATTCGGAAGCGGATTAACTCGCTCTTTTTCGCAAAAGCCATCAAGGAAAGATTGGCAATTCCAAGCAAAAATCCGATACCGAAAAATCCGTAAGCAGCCACAATAATCGCTACGTGAAACATCAGCCAAGGCGATTTTAGCACAGGAACCAAGATGCCAATTTCCGGATCCATCCAGTTTAGTCCTGATACAAATAGAATTATTCCACCAAAAAGCGTTGCCAAAGCCATAGTAATGGTGCTTTTTCTACCGAAAAGAATTCCAGCCAAAACCGTCGCCCACGAAACGTAAACCATTGTTTCATAAGAGTTGCTCCAAGGTGCGTATCCGCCAATATACCAGCGCATTCCCATACCAACAGCGTGAATTAAGAAAACCAATAGAATAGCTATTATCAAAACTTTGATACCGATGTTTTCCCATTTCCGTTTTTTAAGCAACTGCATAAAAGCCAACACCAGCAACAAACCACCCATAATAAAGTAGGACAATTTGCATCGGTCGAAAATTCGCAATTTGTTGTAATTGATTTCTGCTTTTATTTTTCCGGTATCAATATGTTTTCCGATGTCGTTTTTTAACTGAAACGCTTTCAGTTCGGCAAGTATTTTTTCAGGCTTACTCCAATCGCCGCTTTGTAACGAACTATTTACTTCGATAAGATAGTTTTTGAACGAATCTGCAACGAATAGAGAGTCGCTTTTGGGGAAAATAACCGGATTTACATTGGGTGGATACCAAGTGTGCGTATCGTCGTTTGGGTCGGGATAGACTCGTAATAAACTGTAATCCAATAGTTGAAAAACAATATTCACTCGCTCATCGAGTTTCATCATATCTTTATCTGTTGCCGAACGTTCTGCAGGCGATTTGCTGTAAATGCTCTGCATGTGTTGTAACAATTTATAATTGCCGTTTTTATCAAAAAACTGCACGTAAGTGGCATAATCTTTCGGCAATCCGAAACGAGAGGCTATTTCGCTATTCTCCACTGCAATAAATGGCTCATTAATCCACAGTTGCGGTTTGGCGAAGAAACTAAGCAGAAACTGTTCGGGGGTAAACTGTCCCATTTTTTTCTCTTTATATACTTTTCGAACTAGTTCGGATGAAAGGGTGTGCAACGGCATAATTCTACCGCCGGATTGCACAGGCAATGCAGCAAACTGAGCGGCATGTTTTTGTGGAATAGTTACCTTTCGAGAGTTATCTGTTTGTGCATGAACAAAAATTGGTGCAATCAACAACAACAAAATAAAAGCAAGATGTTTGTTATCTTTCCGCAATTTTTTAAGTTGTCGGCTCAACTGATGGAAACGTGAATTTTTTGTAACGAAAACAAGAATAAATCCGCAGAAAAGCAAAAAGTAACCGATGTAAGTAATGGTTCTTCCCGCCACATCTTGATTTACGGAAAGAATAGTGCCAAGCTCATCTTGATCGTATGAAGCTTGGAAAAAGCGATAACCCTTTACGTCTAACACATTATTCATAAAAACTTTAGCTTCTTCGGTTTTGCCATCCACATGAACTATCAAGTTACTTTCGTAAGACGAAGGACTTGCTGAGCCGGGATAGCGGTTTAGCCGAAATTCTGTTAACTCGAGTGTAAAGGGAAGTTTCTCAATGTTAATTTCGTCACCCTTACGGACAATCATTTCGTTGGTTTTACTTCCTTCACGAATATGTACGGTTCCCTCTTTTCCGAAAAGGAAAGTCGTTAATGCACCACCTAAAATTACTACAAAAGACAAATGTACCAACAAAAGTGCCCATCGTTTTTGCTTTGTGTAACCATATTGCATCCAAGCGCCGATAAAATTAAGCACAAGCAAAAACTGCAACAGAAAAAAAGCGGGCGAGTAATAGACCCACTTTTTTGCTGCTTCTGTTCCATGATTTTTTTCTATAAATGTGGCGATAGCCATTGTAACTGCATAAATCAGCAGTAAGGCGATAGTTGTTTTGTAGGATGAGAGATAGCGTTTCGCTTTTTCCATAAATTAGTTTCTATAAATCTATATCAAATTATTAGTTCTTTATCAACGCTTTAACGACAGTACAGGAATACGATAAATAAATCCGGCTGAAATTCTAAGGCTGTTGTCCGGTGTTTTAACCTTTGTTACAGCGGGTTCAAGGTGGTTTTTAAAGGTTGATATTAAGAATAAATGCAAATTATCGTCTTTCATTGGATAATACTCAATTCCGGCTTGGTAATTCCATGATGTTAGACAGTTGCCTTCGTCTAAGTAACTGCTTGATTTATAGGTTGAAAAGTTGTTGTAGAAACATTTCAACATAATATTCCATTTGGGTGTGAAACGGTAATTCATTTCACCCAGTAGAGAAAAATAGTTTACATTTTCCACTACTCTGTCCGAATTGAAGAGGGTTAAGTCTCTAATTCCGCCCAGATAATCAATTTCTGAATGTTGATAGAAGGCATCAATATAGATGCTGAAAGGACCTGATTCATATTTTTGTCCACCGCTTACCATAAAAAGTGTTTTATCTTTTGCAGGTGAAGTGGTGTTTATGGCATAGCGAAGTTGGAGTGCGTCATCAAAATAATTGCTATTCCAGCCAAGTGAGTAGTAAAGGGGTAGAGTAGGCGCTTCTAATTGCATTCCTATTCGCGGTTTACCGACAGCTTCTTCCCAGCTTCCCATACGATTGTTAAGTATTTGGAAAGTAAATTCTTGACTTTCGGAAGGTTTAAATGCAGCCTGTAATCCTGTCAGATAGCAGGTAACAAGATTGGTTAATCCACTGTAATCATACACATCTACAGGGTATTTGTTGTATTCAAAGCCACCAATAGACAGTGCTTGTTTTCCGGCAGTCATTGAGAATTTCTCGTTGAATGCATATTTCAAATAAGCATAATCAATCGTGCTTGGTAAGTTTTCCTTTGTAAATATTGGTGAAACCTTATTTAGTCGCTGCAAATACCTGTAAGAGAGATTGGATGTAATTTGTCCTCCAAGGTCAACAATTACTTGGTCAAACTTAAATCCGGCATCTTCAAATTCCATCGGTGAGCCGCCAAAGTTAGCGTGATATGCAGGGCGTAAATGCAGTGAAAGATTAATCGATTTAGGCGTGTCCTCATCAGTCGATTGGGCGAATAAGGATGAGTCATTCAGACAACCCCAAAAGCAGGCTGTAATCAGTGCGATAGCGAAAACATAATTTTTTTTCATGACGTTTTTAATTTTTAGTTGAGTTCAAAAAATATTATGATTTTGTTAATTACAAAGTGCAATTTATTATTTTATTAACACTATGTGTTAGAAATTTATCTATAAATTAAATGTTTTTATTATTTAATTTGTAAAATTAAAAAAATATTATGATATTGCACAATAATTTGTAAAAAGAATACTTTATGTCTAAACTAGAGAAACACCCACGAAAAAGAAAAATAACAAATTTGTTATTGGCGCTTGTTATTCTGATTGCTGTCGGATGGATAATAAGCTATTATGTTGATGTCATAAAAGATTCTCGTGGCGAAAGCGGACTTTTCGCGCAGGAAGTTTCGGGGGAATTTGTTCATCCCGATATTTCGTATATTCCTGCCAGTGAGCCGTTTCCCGCAGAAGGCGCTTATTGTCTTAGCTGTCATCAAGGTATCGAACCGACTCGTCCTATCGGTTCAAAAATGATGCAGCAGATACTTGAAAAAGGTGCAACACTTGGTGATCCGAATGGTTGTGTAATTTGTCATGGCGGTACACCTTCCGAACGAACCAACAAAGATAGAGCACATAGCGGCGCACCGAAAGGAAGTTTACTGGCTGCGTTTACACCTGTTCCGGCTGCTTTGCAAGTAAATGAGAATACCTGTGGGCAATGTCATAAAGACCACGTTTACAACGTTCGTCTATCTATGATGAACAGCGATGCGGGCAAGATGAAAGCGATGGCTTGGAGTTTTGGAATTGGTACCGAAAACTACGACCATATTTATGCCAACAGTACACTTGTAGATACTGACGGAGCTACTCCTCGTTTTGGTACGCAGCAGTACATTGACTATATGAAGGAGATGGCAGCTACTTTCCCCGGACAATTCCCTTCTGAACTGAAAGAAATACCTTCCGTTACTGCAGAAGAGATAAAGACTAATCCTGAACTTGCAGCATTTACTTATCTTCGAAATTGTAATGCTTGTCACTTAAGTAACAAAGGATATTATGGCAGAGGATATTATCGCGGAATGGGATGTGCGTCTTGTCATAGTCTTTATAGCAATGAAGGTTATTACGAGGGTGGCGACCCTGAAATTCCAAAAGATAAACCGGGTCACTTGTTAGTTCACTCCATGCAAGGAACGAGAAAATCAGGTGTGCTTATTAATGGGTACGAGGTAAGCGGTGTGCAAGTTTCTACTTGTGCCACTTGTCATGCCGGCGGACGTAGAATTGGTCATTCTTATCAAGGGTTTATGCCATTGGAATCATCCTATAATAAAGGTATTTTCGATGAAAAAGGATTGCCGCAAAAGCCGAATGCAGGTTATGTATTTAAATATATGCAGGGCGATGTGCACCGACAAATAGAAAAAGACGGTAAAATGGTACCCGGATTGCTCTGCCAAGATTGCCATACGACAAATGGCATACACGGTGATGGAAATATTGGTGTGGCTGCATTGGGTGCTATTGAAATAGAATGTGCCGACTGTCACGGAACTCCTACACATTATCCTTGGGAATTGCCTTTAGGTTACGGCGATGAGTTTGGAAAAAAACTTGACATGAAAAACGCACGTGGGGTGGCGGAGGAACCTTTGGAAGTTACCAAGGAGTTTGGTATTACCTATCCGAAAGAGGATGGCTATCTGCTTTCGACAAGAGGAAATCCACTTGGTAATGTTGTGCGTAGAGGCGACCGTGTAATTGTTCACTCCGATGCCAGCAACAATGAATTTGAACTTATCACACTTAAAGAGATTGCTAAAAAGAAATCTTGGAAAAATCCGACAAACGCTAAGGTGGCGATGGTTACCACTAAGCACATTGACAACTTGGAATGCTATACTTGTCACTCTACTTGGATTTCACAGTATTACGGGTATAAATATGTAATTGATTACAGAAAATCATCTACAGACTGGCTTCGTTCACCACAACTCGTAGGTGTAGATGGTACAACTGCAGATTATCATCAAAAATATGCTACTCAGCCCGGAGCGCCTACTTACGGTGACTACAGCCATATTCGCTGGGAAAATGCGCCTCTGGGGGTAAATGGTGAAGGAAGAGTTTCACCGCTTGTGGGTGTAATTCAAACGGTTAGTACTGTCATTGATGCAGATGGCAATACTGTTGTGTGGAACAATGTGGCTAAAACAAAAGCAGGTTACGATGCAATTGAATTGGCGCCGATTAATCCGCATACCACCTCAGTGAAATCGAGAGAGTGTGCCGACTGTCACGGAAATCTTGTAGCAGCCGGCTACGGAATTGATGGCGGAATATATGACGCAGAACCCGGAACGGAACGTTTTGCTGACGTTATTGATGCGCAAGGTAATAATGTAAGTAAATTTACACAGGTACAAATTTCAGCCATAAAAGAGTTACATGGTGACTTTATGCGCTTAGTAAATCTTGACGGTGAGCAAGTACAAACAATTGATACACACTGGCCGACCTCCATACCTTTGACCCAAGAACAACGTGATTTGCTTTCCCGTCAAGGTTCTTGTGTGGCTTGTCACCAGGATATTCCAAATGGAACAATTCCTAATAAAATGTTGACAGCAGTTGCAAAAATAGCTAAGCTTTCATTTGCTACACCGGAAGCACACGATAAACTAATCCATAGCAATAATTTGATGATTTCTTGGATTAAAGCATTGGGAGTTCTTGGACTTATTGTGTTGGCAGGATTAATTGTTTGGGGAATCATTAAACGCAAAAAAGTTGCAGCTTTCTGGAAAAGATTTGTTGCATTTTTGAAAACGCCGACTGAGAAGTAATTTATAAATAGCAATTGGTAAATGATAATTAATAGATAATTGTCAGACAAGGATGTCCACTTCAACAAAAAAAGCGTTGCTGAAAAGCAACGCTTTTTTATCATAGTCAGTCATACACGACTTAAATGTTCATTTTACTCTTCTTCTTGTTCCCAAACAACGTTAGCCATACGTTTGTAGCCGTTATAACGCCATTTTGCATTTTCTTCAGCAGCTTGGAATAGTTCGCCTGCTTCTTCCGGGAATTGCTTCATTAAGGATGTGTAACGCACTTCACCTTTCAAGAAATCTTGGAATTTGCTCCAATCCGGCTCTTTGCTATCTAGTTGCATTGGGTTTTTACCCTCTGCTTCCAAGCGTGGGTCGAAGCGATATAGATGCCAGTAACCACACTCAACTGCACGTTTTTGTTCAGCTTGTGATTTTCCCATTCCGGCGCGTAGTCCGTGAGCAATACAAGGCGAATAAGCAATCACTAGAGACGGTCCGTTATAGGATTCTGCTTCACGAAGTGCTCTAAGCGTTTGTGCTTGATTTGCACCCATAGCGATTTGAGCTACATAAACATATCCGTAAGTAGCTGCAATCATACCCAAGTCTTTTTTGCGGATGCGTTTTCCTGCTGCCGCAAATTTAGCCACAGCACCTACCGGAGTAGATTTTGAAGCTTGTCCACCGGTGTTGGAATAAACTTCCGTATCAAGAACAAGGATATTTACGTTTTTACCGGAAGCAATCACGTGGTCTAATCCACCGAAACCGATGTCATAACCCCATCCGTCACCACCGATAATCCATTGTGAACGTTTTACTAAGAAGTGGCTTAGTTCATCAATTTGTTTGCAATACTCACATGCACAAGCTTTAAGCAACGGCTTAATTTTAGCTTGTAGTTCCAATGTAACGTCACCGTCAAAACGATTATCAATCCACTCTTTGAATAAGTCTTTCAATTCATCTGAGCAGCAGTTATTATCGATAGCTTCGTTCATTAAGCGAACAATACGTGCTTGCATTTTTTCTTCAGCCATCACCATTCCCATTCCGAACTCGGCATTATCTTCAAATAGAGAGTTTGCCCAAGCAGGTCCACGTCCATCTTCACCTTTGGTGTATGGCGTAGAAGGTGCTGATGCAGAGTAAATAGAGGTACAACCTGTTGCGTTAGCTACCATTTGACGATTGCCAAACAGTTGAGAAACTAATTTCACGTAAGGTGTTTCACCGCAACCGGAACAAGCACCTGAGAACTCAAACAATGGAGTTGCAAATTGGGTGTTTTTTACATTACCTTTTATGTTTACAAGATGTTGCTTAGATTTAACATTTTCCATACAGTAATCCCAGTTGTCTTGATTAGGTAATTGTGTCGCAATTTCCACCATCTTTAAGGCTTTACCGTTTTTGTTGCCTGGACATACATCCACGCAATTACCGCAATCCAAACAGTCAAGTACATCAACTTGCATGCGGAAACGGGTTCCTTCAAATCCTTTACCGTTAGTTTTCAATGTTTCATCTTCACCAAATGGTGCGTTAGCCATCTCTTTTTCGTCAAGAACAAACGGACGAATAGCTGCGTGCGGACAAACGTAAGCACATTGGTTACATTGGATACAGTTATCCATAATCCATTCCGGAACCATAGCTGCTACACCGCGTTTGTCAAATTTAGCAGTACCTGAATCCCAAGTTCCGTCTTCACGACCTTTGAATCTAGAAATAGGAAGGTTGTTTCCGTTTTGTGCGTTGATTGGACGAACAACGTCACGAATAAATGCAGGAACTTTTTCTTCTACAACCGGTTCATCAGCAAGATTTGCCCATTCTGCCGGAATTTCAACTTCTGTATATTCGCCACCACGATCAACCGCTGCATAGTTTTTATTAACAATGTCTTCCCCTTTTCTTCCATAAGAAGCAACAATGGCTTTTTTCATTTCTGTAACAGCCAAATCGTAAGGAATTACGTTGGTAATTTTAAAGAATGCAGATTGTAAAATGGTGTTGGTACGGTTACCCAAGCCAATTTCATTGGCAATATGAGTCGCATCAATGGTAAATAAACGGATGTTGTTTTGTGCAAAATAACGTTTGATATGTACCGGAAGATTTTCTTTTACTTCTTCAGGATTCCAAACCGTATTCAGCAAGAAAGTTCCGTTCTTTTTCAAACCTTTGGTTACATCGTATAAGCGCAAGTAAGCTTGTACGTGGCAAGCTACGAAATTTGGTGTAGTTACGAAGTAGGTAGAACGGATAGGCGAGTTACCGAAGCGCAAGTGCGAGCAAGTGAAACCACCTGACTTTTTACTGTCGTACTCAAAATATGCTTGTGAATATTTATCAGAGTTGTCCCCGATAATTTTAATTGAGTTTTTATTTGCACCAACTGTTCCGTCAGCTCCCAAACCGTAGAATTTAGCTTCGTAGATGCCTTCGCCACCTAAAGAAACTTCTTCTTCCAATGGTAATGAAGTAAAGGTAACATCATCAACAATACCTACAGTAAAACGGTTTTTCGGTGTTGGCAATTCTAAGTTTTTGTAAACAGCAAGTACTTGTGCAGGAGTAAAGTCTTTGGAAGAAAGTCCATAGCGTCCACCAACTATAAGCGGCTGATTTTCTGCTCCGTAAAGCGCATCTTTTACGTCTAAGTAAAGCGGCTCACCGTTAG
>DUQG01000069.1 GCA_012837935.1 Bacteroidales bacterium | reverse complement strand
GTTGTCAAATTTTCAGTATAAAAAATCGAAATATACCTACGAAAAGAAAATATCACCAAAAAAATAAAAGAGCAAGACTGAAATAGTTATCAATCTTGCTCTAAAATTTGAATTTAACGAATATCCCTTTGTAGTCAAAAGTCCAAACGAGTTGATTGAGAATAATTGCCTTACTCTTTCAACACCCCTTCCAATATCGCCTTAAACTCATTTTCACTCTCATAATTGTAAAACGGTGCGGCTGTAATCAAGTAAGTATCCGTATGGATTTTGATGGTTTTTTGTTCGGATTTGATTTCATTTAAAAAATCTTCTTTCCACTTGTCATATCCTTTTAAATGCTCGCCTTTTGGCTCGATAAAAACTTGAAATGTCATCTGTTCGCCATCACGTTGTTTGCAGAAGAGTAAAAAATTCGGTTCAAATGCTCGTCCGAGTTTGTCGAAGATTTTGATTTCTCTTTCGTTGCGGATTAAGTAAATCTCATCAAATTTCTGATTTAATCCTTCAAAACGTCTTGCAAAAAGTTCCACAAATTTCTTTTCTTCACTTGTTCCGTAGTTGGCATTGTAAGCATACCAAGATGCGTCGGCTACCAAAACTTCTTGTCCGTCTGCTCGTTCGCTGTTTTTTTGAACCTTGATTTCCTTATCTCTGAATACTTTATAAATAGGTGTATGGATATAATCAGAACCTTCGTATTCGGTTGCATTGCTTCTGATATCCGCTTCAATGCTTTGCAAAAGTCCGTTTAAGGCTTGCAGATAGTCGAAATGGCTAATTTCTTTAAGTCGGTTTGTTGTTCCTTTAAAAGTGATTTCCAAACTGGCTAAAAAGTCTTTGCTATCCATAAAATTAGAAAGTGAACCCACATTTGGGAAATAGCGTGATAAATTATCGAAGTAGAAAAACGGATTTTGGCTTAATGCAAAACGTGTTACATTTTTTGGGATTTCGGTCAGTTTAATGTCTTTTGACTTGATAATTTCATGTTCTGCTGTAGGATTTTCCATTTCAAAACCGAGTGCAAGCGATTTTCTGCCAACGCCAGACGACAACGTGTGTCGGTGGTTGGTTTTCTTAACGCCTAAGTCGGCAAAGGATTTTATATTTTCAAAATTCTTGGGAACTTTTTTGTTAAAGAAAACTTGTCCTTCTTTATAAAAGTTCGTTTTTTTGAAATCCGGCTTTAATGTCAATTGCTTGGTTTCAAGGTTTTTATCGTCCTCGTAAATACCCGTATCCACAAGTGCTTTCTTCAATTCGGAAATGTAGCGGCTGTCTTCTTTGGTGTGGTAATAGAGTTCTTCCAAAATTTTTAAATCGTTGGAAATATCATCGTCAAATTTTCGAGTAAACTTGTCTTGACCGACTTCCAAAGCAAAAGGGAAATATCTTGCTCCGCGACCAATTAACTGAGCTTCTGAAATAGTAGTTTTCCCCGGTTTTCCGTCTTTTCCATCTCGGTCTTCGTAAAGGCGAACAATATCAAACAAATTCAACACATCCCAGCCTTCATTTAGCTTTTGAACGGCAAAAATGGCACGAATTGGATTATTTTCATCTTCCAGCGTGTTAAGCAGTATCTGATTTTGCTCGGCTTCGGTGTCGTTATTGGCACTTAGGCAATTTTCAAACTTAAAATTAGCTTGCGTGCGTTTTACAATTTCGCTGTGTGAAATACCTTTTTCGGCAAAGAAATTAAACGCTTTTTGAACAATGGGAACGGTAGAAGTTCTCTGAATTTTATCCACCATCACCACCGAAAAATCATCAATCAACTTATGGAAATTTTCCTTGTTTTGCTCCGATTCCTTGATTGTTCTTTTGGCTTTAAAGAGAATAACCGGCTTCAAATTGATATTATTTGAAGTTGCCAATTCCTGTCGATACAAATTCAAAATCAGAGCTTGAATAATACGCTCTTGTTCGTTGTAATGCGAGCGAATAAGATTTATTTCTTTTGAATATTTGTCGATACGAAATTGTGCAAGGTCGTATTTGTAAATAACTTTGTCTTTATAGTGTTTTAGCAGCTCAGCCGTTTGAGTATCGATAGTTGCTGTAAATTCCAACAAAACATTCTCAAAATTAGCATCGTGGATTTCCTTAACCGTGTTTTCCCAACTACCAAACAGATTGCCTGACTTCGTTCCCGCTACCAAATGGTGCGCTTCGTCGGCAATCAAAACGATTTTTTTATCCTTAAAATCTTCGTAAGTTACGCTGTTTTCTTTGGTATTGTTCAGGTCAATATGAAGTTGCTGAATAGTGGTAAACTTCATATTGATATTTTGAATGTCGGCTTCGTCAAAATTCTCAACTTCTTTGATTAAGATTTGTTTCCCGTCAATCACAATCTTATCGTTGAACAAATATTTTGACGCCTGAGCATTCAGAAAATTGTCTTTGGTTTTTTGAATAATATTATTGCTGTTTACAAAAAACAGAAAATTGCGGTAGCCTTTTTCATATAAATAAAGTATCAAACCTGCCATTATCAAAGTTTTTCCGCTTCCCGTTGCCATATTGAAAAGCAGATGATAAGGTTTTTTCGGTTTTTCTTCAAAATCAGCTTTATCTAAATATACATATCTTTTGAAGGCTTCTTCTTGGTATGCTCTAATCGAAAACTTTAGATTATCAGCGATGCAACTTGGCAAAGTTGTGGCATTTAACTCTTTTCGAGCAAAAGGATTGTCAAATATTTTATATAAAAAAGTCATGTTTTTAAAATTAGAAGTTTTGCTACTTTCAAATTGAACTGTTCGGAATTTCCGAACAACTGAATTTTCTTGCAATTCACTTTACGAAAATGTGTTGCTAATTTAATAAAATAAATATCGGATGATATTTTACCTAACAGTGCTAACTTCATAAAACAAAGAAAACCATTAAGATTTTTTTAGAAGTTGAGAAACATTAAGACGCTCTTAATGAAAACCTTAATTTATTCTTAACTTCTTAATGTTAAAGAAAATCATCCATATTTAGCGGTTTCACGTCAAATTCCACCATTTCACCCCATCCTTTAATTACTTTGGTGTTTTTACTGTCGATATCTTTAAAATCAGCCATGTAGAATTTTCCTTTGGAAATACAGATAATTTTCAATTCTACGTCCGGAAAAATATCATTCACTATTTCTTGAAATGAAATACATTGTCCGACTCCTAAATATCCTTTGTTGTTTCTTACAAAAGTTTTTTCTTCTATAAATAGTTCTTTTTCAGTTAAATAAAAATCAATATCCGTCAAAGCAAAACCTTTACCCATATTCTCTCTGAAAAACCTGCTCAGTGGAGTTGATTCCGAACTTCCAAGCGCAAAAGAATCTATATACTTACATTTTGTTAGTTCGATAATTCTGTTTTTAAATCGAGTGTAGCTTACTAATCCTGATTCTTTTGTTTTTATATTGGTTACAAAAACTTGTTCTTTATCTTCAATAAATTTTGTGTGTATTATGCTGATATTCTCATTGATTTTTTTTACAATATTTTCATAGTTGGAATCGTATTTATCCGACTCAATGCAAACCAGATAGCGCGAATTTTTATCGCAATTTATCGCACTTCTACAAGTTACTACCCAAATATTGGTGATAAATACAATGTCTGATTTTAAAAGCAAATTTTTTAACATGCTCTTCCTTGACCCGAATTTTTCTTTTTTAACTTCTTTCATGGTTAATTCCCATTGTAAAAACAAGTCGTAACTTGTTTTTCCTCTTCCGTACATTCAAAATCCGAATCATCAAGCGAAGATAGATTTACATATAGTTGATTTTTATCCAAAAGTTCAAACAAAAGCTGTTTTTGTTCTTGAATTTCCAATGCTTTAAACTCTTCCAAATGCTCATCTTGTTTTTTAATATCTACATTGTAGTTCAAAAAACTTTTAGCTTTCATCTGTTCCCAAATTTGCAAAAGCGTTTGGGTGTCGTTGGCATTTTCAATCTGTTCAATAAATCGTTGGTTGTATTTTTTAAGTTCAAAAAAGACAAATGAATGTTTGGAATTATTTAATTCGAGCACTTTCTGAGTACGAGTATTACAAACATTAATGTGCTCATCAAGTTGTTCTATCAGAATAAATTGCCTTTTCCCGCCATCTTCTTTATTTAGTTCCAACACAGCTTGTCCGGTAGTGCCGCTTCCTGCAAAAAAATCGAGCACTAAATCATTGGGACCTGTTAGCAATTTCACAGTATCTAAAACCGTATATAATGACTTCGGAAAACTAAAATTTTTGTTTCCGATTATTTTCTCTAAAAGCCTTATTCCATTATGATTCGCATTGTATTTTTTATCGCTCCATACTGTGGGTACTTTTTGACCTTTTTCAACCCGATATTTTTCCAGTATATCAATGGCGCCATTACTTCCTTTCTCGGCAACCAATTCGTGTAAAATCTTTTCTGTAGAATTTTTAGAGAGCTTCCAAGTTCTTTCCTGTCCTGTCGAAGTTGTTGGATAAACTTCAAAGAAGTTTTCTTTTTTATCCAATGAAATCTCGTTTAAGTCCGGACTAACGTATATCGGATACCAAAATGATTGCTTATTGACTCTCAAATTAGCATCACCGCCACCGACACGAATAAAGTTTTTTAATTTATATCTTCCTTGTTCATCTTCTTGGTCGAAAGTTTTTAAGAACTCATCATTAAGTATTACGTTGTTAAACTCAGCGACTTCTACATTTTTAGAATAAACAAGCATAAAATCATTGACAGTTGAAAAGAATTTAGCCTGATTTCTTCCCATTGGATTATTCACTACGGAAATAATGCCTAATCTGTTTTCTTGCCCAAAAATCTCATCAGCAAGTGCAATTAAATAACCCAACTCATAATGGTCAATGGCTATTGCAATAAAACCGTCATTTCTAAGGAAATCCCTTGCAATAGTCAGCCGATTTTTCATAAAAGTTAACCATGTAGAATGGTTAAATGTATTGTTGTAGGTAAATATATTGGCATCGCCACCTGTGTTATAAGGCGGGTCTATATAAATCAGTTTTACTTTTCCTGCAAACTCTTTTTTTAGCGAATGTAAAGCTAAAAGATTATTTCCTTTGATGATTAGGTTGTCGGATATGGTGACGTTTTCGTTGCGGTTAAATTGGTCAAATAATTTTTCTCCGTCTTTGTCAATTCGTTTGGCATTGGTCAACACTTTCGGCTCTAAAAGTTGGGTGATTTCGTCTTGTGCCAATATTTCGTTAAAGAAAATCTCTTCTCGTTTTTCTTCTTCTCGACTTTGTCCGCCTTCCAAAACACAATCTTTAAAAGGCCACACCAAAGCCACTTCATTACGTTGTTTCAGGTACTTACCGTCAACGGTCAGTCCAACTTTATTTTTATATTGGGTGTAGCTATCTTGCAAATAATTCTTTTGCTCCAAAAACAGCACAAATAAATTTTGGTTGAAAACCAGCGTGTCTTTTATTTTTACAAAAAACTTCTCTTTTAAGTCTGCATTGTCAAGCAGCAATCCAATCAGCTCTTCGTCAAAATTCTGTGCTTTGTTCAGTATCACCCATTTCTTGAGTTCACCGCTGTCTGATACGAAGTTAGGTTCTTTTTTGAGTTGGGTTTCTAGTATTTTATATAGTTTCATTTTGTCTTTTAGGCTTGTGTCGGATATTTATTTGCGAAACAAATGTACTACTTTTATAAATATAAAACGAAATAAAATTCGAGTGATTTTGAGTTGGTGTTAGCAAGTTTTTTCTACTTCTTGCTATAAAAATCCTTTTTGAGAAATGATTATTTCATCTCCCCAAAGTCTGACTAAAAATGGAATTTCAATAGGGAAAAAAGAGGATGAACCATCGTGATTGTGTTTTATCGGACAAATAATTTTGTTATCTACAATTTTACACTTATTTTCTTTGTTGTCGCGAATTACAATAAGCCCTTGGTCGATTTTCTCATAAACTTTTTTCAAGTCAATCACTGCATATTTGATAAAATCTGTGCATTGAGCTAAATTACTTTTCAGACAGTTTGTTATGCCATAAGTAAAATAACCTGCCTTCATTTTGTAGTACTCCGATTCTCTTCTTGCTGCATGTGGATTTTCGTCTCGCCTATATCTGATAGTGAAGTCTGAATAATTTTGATATTTAGATTCCCTAAACCTTTCCTGCACAGTCTTTAATTCGCCATTCTCATCTCTAAAAACATAGTCAATACCTTTATATATATCAATCTGTTCTGCAAATTCTTGCTCAAGATTAACTTTTTGCCACCCAATTGAATTGTAAATTTGAGGAATAGCAATATTCTTATGAATACAGTCTGTAAAAGCTCTGTCGTCAGTGTAACGTGCCATGATTATTTGTTTTTAAGATTGTAAAAATCATTTGTTAGCTTTTTTTCTTCTTCACTGTTTTGAAAATCTTTGTCGTTGAGAGATGAAAGATTTACATACAATTGGTTTTTGTCCAATATTTCCAGTAAATGCTGCTTTTGTTCCTCAGTTTTCAGATTTTTAAAATCTTCAATCGACTCGTTTATTTTTTTAATATCCACATTATAATTAAAAAAACTTTTCGCCTTCATCTCTTCCCAAATGCTTAAAAGACTTTCTGTGCTGCTTGCCTCTAAAATTTTATTTACAAACATTTGGTTGTGTTTTTTCAGTTCAAAATATACAAATGAACCGCCACCTTTCCAGTTTTGGATTTTTGATATGCCTGTTTGCTCGCCATCAATAACCTTTTGCAACCTTACAACACTGTCATTTTTACCGTAGTCAAGTTGCTCAACACCAATATATTGCCTATTCGTTTTATGTGCAACTGCCGCTGTAGTTCCACTTCCTAAATGATAATCTAAAACCAAATCATTCTCGTTTGTGGTTAGTTCCAAAATTCTTCTAATCAGTTTTTCCGGTTTTTTCCCTCCCGGCAAGCTGACACCGCCTTCAGTTTGATTGGTTTGGAATATCTCATCGTCCCACAAGTCCGATATTAATGTTCCAAAATAGTTTTGTGAACCTTCAGTTATTACTCTCTCTTTCAAAGGAATAAATACACCGCCGTCGTAAATCAACACCAATTGTCCTTTTGTATTTATATGCTCGATTACATCTTTTTTGTTTCTGGACTTGGCTATTTCAACTTTAATTTTCTCTCCTGCTTTTTTGTTGTTTTTTTCCAGTGAATATATATTTTCAAAATTTGTCAGCGCATATTTTTCAAACTCCTTTTCTTCTTTGAATTTTCCTTTTAAATCATTTACAGTATAGCCGTTTTTGTTTTTTATTACCTCATATCTGTAGTTGGGGTTAAATGTGCTTTTTACGTAAAGTGGTTGGAATCTATATTCAGGTGTTTTTGAATAAAACAAAACATACTCTTTTACTTTAAATAATCTTTCGCCTCTTTTTACATTAATAGCATTTACGCCGCTTGGTGTGCTGGTTTTAACCACAATGGTTTCACGATGATTTTCGGTGCCAAAAATTTCATCCATTAAGATTTTTAAGTTAGCTTGCTCATTATCATCGCATTGTACGAATATGGCGCCTTCTTTACTAAGTAATTCTTTTGCAACATCAAATCGGTTTTTCATAAAAGTCAACCAAGTTGATTTGTTAAAACTATCATTGTAGTTAAAACCGTCATTTCCGGTGTTGTACGGCGGATCAATGTAAATTAGTTTTACCTTTCCTGCAAATTCTTTTTTCAGCGAATGCAAGGCTAAAAGGTTGTTGCCTTTTATTATAAGATTGTCGGTGATAGTACCGTTTTTGTTTCGGTTAAAAAAGTTAGAGTTTTGACTTAAAAGTTCAGAAGCAGTTTTTACTTCTAATTTCTGATTTCTAAATTCATACTTTTTAAAGTTTGTCAACACTTTTGGCTCTAAAAGTTGGGTAATTTCATCTTGTGCCAAAACTTCGTTAAAGAAAATTTCCTCCCGCCTGTCTTCCTCTCGACTTTGTCCACCTTCTAAAATACAATCTTTAAAGGGCCACACCAAAGTTATTTCACTGCGTTGCTTTAGGTGTTTTCCGTCAATGGTTAGTCCTACTTTGTTTTTATATTGAGTGTAACTGTCATTCAGATAGTTTTTTTGTTCCAAAAATTGCGCAAATAAGTTTTGGTTAAAAACCAACGCACCTTTCACGTCTATAAAAAACTTCTCTTTCAGCTCCGAGTTATCAAGTAGCAATCCAATCAGCTCTTCGTCAAAATTCTGTGCTTTGTTCAGCACCACCCACTTTTTGAGTTCGCCGTTGTCTGATACGAAGTTAGGCTCTTTTTTGAGTTGTTTTTCTAGTATTGTATATAATTTCATTTTCTCTTTTAGACTTCTACCTGAGGTTTAATTTTAACTACAAATATACAACTTTCCCGGCAAAACCTTCCATAATTCCTGTTTTTCTATCATTTTCAAAATATGGTTTAAGCCTATAATTTCCCGTAATTTTCGTATTTTTGCAAAAAAGTTTAGAAAATGAGAATCGATATCATATCAGCTGTTCCCGAATTGTTGGATAGTCCGTTGAACCATTCCATTATAAAACGTGCAAAAGATAAGGGTTTGGTGGAGATTTTTGTGCATAATCTGCGAGATCACACGCAAGACAAACATCGTCGTGTGGATGATTATGCGTTTGGTTTTGGTGCAGGAATGGTATTGCAGATTGAACCGATTGACAATGTTATTTCCGAACTAAAATCGGAACGAGCATACGATGAGATAATTTATACATCGCCGGATGGAGAAAAATTTGACCAAAAAATGGCAAACAGCTATTCGCTTGCCAAAAATTTAATCATTCTTTGCGGTCATTATAAAGGGATTGACCATCGAGTGCGTGAACATCTGATAACCAAAGAGATAAGCGTAGGCGATTTTGTGCTGACAGGTGGCGAACTTCCGGCTTGCATTATGACAGATGCTATCGTACGACTTATTCCGGGCGTGATAAGCGACGAAACTTCGGCTTTGTCGGATAGTTTTCAAGATAATTTATTGGCACCGCCTGTCTATACTCGTCCATCGGAATACAAAGGCTGGAAAGTGCCTGACATTTTGCTTTCCGGACATCAGGCTAATGTGGAAAAATGGCAGCATGAGCAGTCGGTTGAGCGAACGAAGCGTTTAAGACCTGATTTGTTGGATTGATAAGTTTCACGCAAAGGCGCTAAGACACAAAGTTTAATTAGTACTCGGTTTTGTCTGATGTTTTGTTTCCTAAAATACATTGTGGTTGTAAATTCCGCTTTTTTTATGTTCGGGAAATTTAAGAATGAAAAAGCAATATCAAACTAACATGTTTTTTCGTTGTTTTTTCCATTTTTAATGTTATTTTTGTCATTTATGGCTTTTTTGGAAGGCTAATTTAATGTGAGTTCGATATAATTTTTGTCCGTAGGACATCTATATCAATAGCATAGAATTTGTCAGCTAATATTTTCCCGTAGGGAATATATCCCCTACGGGGAATATGGGTATGCTAGGATATATGTTTCTATTGATATTAATTTCCTACGGAAAATTAAGTAGCTTTCAATCAAGTAATTATTCTAATTTTTATATCGAACTGACGTTAATTTATTTATAAAATCGTTTGACAAGCTTATGGAACCAAAAGAAACATCATCGGAACGTCTCTTTGAAGGTGTAAAACAATTCAAAGAACAGAATTTTAGTTCTATTAAAGAATTATTTCAAGACTTGGAGCGCGAACAAAATCCGCATACGCTGTTTATCGGCTGTTCCGATTCACGCGTTGTGCCTAACTTGATTACGCACACATTACCGGGCGAACTATTTATTATCCGAAATGTGGCTAATTTAGTTCCTTACTATTGTCCGGACAGTGAAAACTATCTTGCAGCCGCTTCTGCCATTGAATATGCGGTGAATGTGCTTGAAGTTGAAAATATTATTGTTTGTGGTCATTCTAATTGCGGTGGTTGTCGTGCTATCTATTATAGTGATGAGAAACTGAAGGATTTGCCGAATGTTAAAAAATGGATGGAATTAGCTGCTCCAGTTAAAGCGCAAGTGCGTGAGAAAATCTTAAAAGCACGCTCAGCAGCCTGTAAACGTGATGAATTTACTGCTCAACTGAATGTGGTGGAGCAAATGAAGCACTTGCTTACCTTCCCTTATATCAAAGAACGTTATGATGCGGGCAAACTGAATATTTTGGGGTGGTATTACGTAATTGAAACAGGCGAAGTCTATAATTATTCGACACGTACAGAAGAGTTTGAGAAAATTTAGTAAATCGCTTAACTAACCATTCAACTACTTAACTAAAAACTAACAAATGGCTTGGTTTTACTTAATTATCGGCGGTTTTTTTGAAACACTTTTTGCTTTCAGCTTAGGGAAAATCTCTGCAACTTCAGGAAAAGAAATGTTTCTTTGGATTGCAGTATTTATGTCAGCAGTTAGCCTATCCATGTATTTCCTCTACAAAGCGATTGATATGGGACTTGGTATCGGTGTTTCTTATGCTGTTTGGGGTGCGATAGGTGCAGCAGGTGCTGTGTTAGTCGGGATATTTTTACTTAATGAGCCTGTCTCTTTTTGGAAAATGTTCTTTTTAACTACGCTAATACTTTCTGTGGTAGGATTGAATTTAAGTAGTAAAGCTGTCTGAGTCTTCAAGTCTAATAATCTTCCCGATAGCTATCGGGACTAAATGTCTAAACGATGATCAAAGTTGGAATAATCGGCGGTGCGGGATATACCGCCGGAGAATTGATACGAATTCTTATTTATCATCCCAATGTAAAAATTGAATTTATTAACAGCACGAGTAATGCCGGAAATCTGATTACGGCAGTTCATAGCGGATTAATTGGTGAAACAGACTTGGTTTTTACCGATGAATTGCCCTTGGATAGTGTGGATGTGCTGTTTCTCTGCTCGGCTCATGGCGACAGTAAAAAGTTTCTGGATTCCAATCCGGTACCCGAAAATGTGAAAATCATCGACTTGTCAACCGATTACAGACACAAACGGGAAGGAAATGATTTTGTATATGGATTGCCGGAACTTAACCGCGAAGCGATAAAATCGGCACAACATCTTGCTAATCCGGGCTGCTTTGCTACGGCTATTCAGTTGGCGATTTTGCCTTTGGCAGCGGCAGGATTACTGAAAGACGATGTCCATATCAATGCCATTACAGGCTCAACTGGTGCAGGGGTTAAACCTTCAACGACTTCGCATTTTAGTTGGCGAAACAATAATATCTCTGTTTATAAAGCTTTTGAACATCAGCATTTAAAAGAGATTTTTCAATCTGTACACCAGTTGCAGGCTGATTACGGTAAAGAACTTAATTTTATTCCGGTACGGGGAAATTTTGCACGCGGTATTTTTGCTACGGTTTACACGAAATGCGATTTATCGCAAGAAGAAGCAGAAAAACTATATCAAGATTTTTATAAAGATGCAGCATTTACCTTCGTAGTGTCGGAAAATCCGGATATGAAGCAGGTGGTAAACACCAATAAAGCTGTTGTGTATGTAGAAAAGCATGGCGAAAACTTACTGATTATCTCAGCTATCGATAACTTGCTGAAAGGCGCATCCGGACAGGCGGTGGAGAATATGAACTTAATGTTTGGATTAGAGCCAAAAGTAGGGTTAAATCTAAAACCCATAGGATTTTAACATATAATCAGTGCGAAAATTAGCATTTCTATGTTTTACAACATGTTTTTTGGTTAAATAGTGTTAAATAATTTGGCGAATATTTCCAAAAGCTATACCTTTGCACTGTGATTTTTTCATAGTATTAGATTTAAGGTTAACAAAGAGATTAGTTGTCAAGCGTGGCAACCTTTCTTGATTTTAAACCCTACCCTCCAACGCCACTCAATCCAATTATTTTATTCCTTTATTCGGCAAGTCGCTTTCCTTCTTGTATAATGATTGCGTCCATTTTCAGCAGATATTTCGGAAGTCCCGACAAATTTATAGTCAAATATATTTTACCAATAAAAATCCGTATCTTTGCAAGCAATTTATTTAACAAGAAAATTTTCGAATTATGAGCGTATACAAAGGCGTTACAACCCTGATTTTTGACTTAGGCGGTGTGCTTGTAAACTTGGATTGGAAGCGCTGTGTGGATAATTTTAAGAAAATCGGTGTATCTGAAATGGATACGCTGATTAGCACTACTTTGCAAAAGGGTTTTATTCTGCAATATGAGCGTGGCGAAATTTCTACCGAAGAGTTTAGAGCAGAAGTAAAAAAACATACCAATGCAGATATAAGCGACTATGAAATTGACTTTGCGTGGATTTCGTTGCTGGTAGATGTGCCGGAGGAAAAATTGCAACTGCTGTTGGAATTAAAAAAGAAATACCGCATTTTGATGTTAAGCAACACCAATGAACTCTCATACGATTATTGCGAAGAGCATTTCTTTAGTCAAAACGGACATCAAATCAGCGATTACTTCGATAAATGCTATCTTTCCTACAAAATGAGGATGAACAAACCGGATAGCGAAATTTTCCTAAAACTTCTTGAAACAGAAAATCTAAAACCTGAAGAATGTCTGTTTTTGGACGATGGTATCAAAAATGTGAATGCGGCAAAGGAATTAAATTTCAATGTAGAATATATCGAACCTTATACAAATGTTAGCGAGTGGGAATTTCTAAAAGGCTTGTAGTATGTTTGATTAGATTTTAAAACATAGTAAACAATAGTTTAATTTTATTTTTCCTTTCATTAGTGTCCTGTTAAAAATAAAAAACACGCCTATAAGTATCTGTAAAACAACAGATAAAGCTTATTTATAAAACGCGACGATTTGAAATTAATATTTTCGACAACTAGTTAATTATTGATAT
>DUQG01000026.1 GCA_012837935.1 Bacteroidales bacterium | reverse complement strand
TCTTTACTTGTTGTTTTCTTTGCCATAATCTTAGGTTTTGAAAGTGGATAAATAGAATACTTTTCTTTCAAAACACTTAAGCAATTAACCTATTAACTGGTAAACATTATGCTGAATATTTACAATGGGATTTGGGAAAGTTTTCATGTTGGAATGGATTACAGATTTAGCAATTATTCCCTTGGTCTGGACCTCGGAACTTCTTTTCATACCTTGCCTTTTGAGAATTCGTTTGTTTCTGTCACAATAGATAATACCTTTTATTGGGGTAAAGCAAACAAGTACGAACTCAAAACATGGTATTTTAATTCAAGAGTGATTTATTACAACGCTATAGAACCAAGCACTACCTGGAATGTTGTCAACCTATGTCCAGGTATTGGTAAAGAATTTTGTTTCAATGAATCTTTTGGCATGAATCTGGACCTTGGGCTTGCCTTGGTTGTATTTGCTCACAGACAAGATAATACTTCAAATATATCAGGCTGGATTTATCCCGTTTATCCTGAGTGTCGGGTGGAACTCTTTTACAGGTTTTAAAAAAAAACGAGGCTGTCATTTGGTGACAGCCTCGTTGCTTTGAGGAGAGGCCTTTGGTCGGATGGCTTTGAGAGCGCTTCCCGGCCGAACTTTTACTATAGTTTGCAGCTTCTAGTAAATATTTTTATTATTGATAATTAAAATGATATGTTATTTTCTAATAATTGATTCTATTAATTTGTGAGAAATATCAATAAAACAAAAATAAAAATATTCTAAAAAGCAATTATAATGTTACAATAAAAAACAAATCAAGAAATTAACAATATATAACATTATGACTGAGGCTTTACCAGTAACAGCTATCTTGATAGAAAAAGCATGACATAACAATAAAATTGAATAAGGCAACATAAAATATAATAAATAACACAAAAAACACTATATTTGACACACAAAAATAGTTAGAATTAACTACTAAACACAAAAATAACAGTCAAAATCTTATTGCCATGAAAAAATTAACTTTAATTCTACTTTTATCAAGTGCAACATTATTATCTAATGCTGAGAAATATACCATAGATTATGGTAGTTCTGAGAAAAATATGTACATAACAACAACAAAAGGCGAACACACCTTTAAGCTTAATAATTTTAATGAAAAATATTGCTGGTTTTTTATTGGAACTGACTTAGTACATGAATATACAACGGACCTAATAAATATTACAGACCCCTCATATAAACATAACTGTAATGGAGATGTTAAAATTGAATTACAGGTTAGAAATAAGAATTATGACTACTTGGAAAGTTACTATTTTCACGTAAACATTAATTACCCGCCAACTTCTCCATCAAACCCATCGCCTTCAGACGGCGCTGTGGATGTGTCATTAAATCCCACCATAAGTTGGTATTGCAGTGATCCTGATGGTGATGCTATAAGTTATGAATTTCAATACAAAAAGGGTTCATTAGGATCATGGCAAAAAGTGACAACAACAAAGAAATCGTATAAATTAAATGGTTTGGAATTTGATCAAACGTATTACTGGAAAGTAACTGCTACTGACGTTTATGGTGAGAGCACTAAAAGCCATTCCGATCTCTCAAATGGATGGTCATTCACGACAGAGATAAATAATCCACCTACTCCACCAACAAACCCATCGCCTTCGAATGGTGCTGTAGATGTGTCATTAAATCCCACCATAAGTTGGTCTTGCAGTGATCCTGATGGTGATGCTATAAGTTATGAATTTCAATACAAAAAGGGTTCATTAGGATCATGGCAAAAAGTGACAACAACAAATAAATCGTACAAATTAAGTGGTTTGGAATTTGATCAAACGTATTACTGGAAAGTAACTGCTACTGACGTTTATGGTGAGAGCACTAAAAGCCATTCCGATCTCTCAAATGGATGGTCATTCACGACAGAGATAAATAATCCACCCACTCCGCCAACAAACCCATCGCCTTCGAATGGTGCTGTAGATGTGTCAATAAATCCTACTTTAAGTTGGTCTTGTAGTGATCCTGATGGCGATGCAGTTAGGTATGAATTAATGTATGCAGTAGAATTGACAAGTGGTAGTTTGAGCTCATGGAAAAAAATACAAACAAATGATAAAACTTACAATTTAAGTGGATTAGAATTAGGTTACAAGTATTACTGGAAAGTATTTGCTTATGATGAACACAATGCTGAAGCTAAAAGTCATAAGGATAATTCAAACGGATGGTTCTTTGTAACAGAAAAAGGCCCTGCAAAACTGAGAATGACAGTTCAGAACGATTTTGGTGAACCTCAAGCAAACGCGTTAGTTTATTTATATGAAAAACAAGATACTGTTTGGAAAAAAATAGAATCAAACTATACAGATTCAAATGGTATAACTCCTTATTGGATTTTACCTGAAGGTAATTATAATGCCGAAGTATATTACGATGAAGGTGACGAACAAGAATTTTGGCATTCAGTTTGGAATGAAGATAAGGGGGAGATTTCTCTTAAAGCAGGAGAGTGGAATACTTATTCAACTTTTAGGAGTGAACCTTATGTGGAAAAATATGAGGTATATGACAACAATACAAATGAAGTGATTGAGCGCCAACAAGTAGAAATAGGATCTAATTTGACACATAAAGTTCTTATCAGAAATCGTTCTTATGTAGATAGAGAAGTAGTATTGAAGATGAGTTTGAATAATGATAAGAATACAGATTGGAAATATTCTGTTGGTCCATTCAATGTGCCTGCTCATTCATCTCTGCCATTTGAAGTTTCTCAAATTGTAGAAGCATCAGGCGTTTTCTTTAGTAAATTCAGAGTGGAAACATTAGTTCATACTTACACACTTACTGATTGGGTGGATTGGCAAGTCTCTTATGTTGGAGATGACAATGGGCTCATAATAATCAATGCAGAAATTGAAGATGAAGATTACAAGGTATATCCTAACCCTACAACCGGGAAAGTATATATTAAAGGAAATAATTTTGAATGTATTAAAGTATACAATATTGAAGGGAAAATTATTCAACAGACAAATGGCAATTCTGATGAGGCAATGTTTGATTTAAGTAATCAAGAAAAAGGTTTATATCTTATACAAATAACGGAAAATGAGAAAGTTGTAAATAGAAAAATAATACTAAAATAAAATATTAGGAGAAAAAGGCATGGACATAATTTGAAAAACAAGTTTGACCCAATAATTTACTACACTTTTTAAAAAATAGATTAAATCAGGATTGTTTAAGTAGTAAAGCTACAGCAAGAGAGGCTGCTCTTTGAGCAGCCTCTCTTGCTGATTATGATCGGAGCTGTTTATATAGATAAAAAACGGCCCGGTACTTATTTTGCAGCTTAGGCTTTGGGTTCTTCGGCGGCAGCTTCGTCGGCCTGGTCAGTGCTTTCCTTTTTGGAGGAGGCTTTTTTGGCGGCCGGCTTTTTGGCTGGCTTTTCGGCTTTGGGAGCTTCTTCGGCTTTGGGAGCTTCTTCGGCTACGTCGTCTTTGGCGGCTTTGGCTTTTTTGGCGGCCGGCTTTTCGGCTTTAGCTTCGTCGTCGGCTTTGGCGGCTTTGGCGGCTTTGGCTGCTTTGGCTGCTTTGGGAGCGGCTTCGGCTGTTTCAGCTTTGGTTTCGGCTTTCTTGCTTTCGGCGGCCTTTTCTGCTTTTTTGGCTTTGGCGGCCAGGGTTTCCAGGGCCTTGGTGTCCATCTTTTCTTTCAGGGCAGCCAGGGCGTCAATGTCGCCCAGAGTGGCTTT